>CAZPTT010000003.1:0-83436 GCA_964589435.1 uncultured Pirellulaceae bacterium | reverse complement strand
TCGGCTGGCAAATTCAACACACTTGTTGCAGCAGTCAAAGCCGCTGGCTTGGTCGAAGCCCTCAAAGGTGACGGCCCATTCACAGTCTTCGCTCCTTCGGACGATGCGTTTAAGAAGCTTCCCGAAGGCACTGTTGCCGAATTGATTAAGCCAGAGAATAAAGAAAAGCTGGCCGGCATTTTGACTTATCACGTCGTCAAAGGCAGTGTGATGGCCGCGGATGTTGTCAAGCTAACTAAAGCCACAACACTGCAAGGCAAAGATGTCGCGATCAAAGTTGTCGATGGCAAAGTCATGATCAACGGCGCTCAAGTCGTCACAACAGACATTAAATGCAAGAACGGCGTCATCCACGTGATCGACTCTGTCATCATGCCTCCAGCCACTCCAGATATCGTTGATACTGCTGTCAGTGCCGGCAGCTTCACGACTTTGGTTGCTGCAGTCAAAGCTGCCGGTTTGGTCGAAACTTTGAAAGGTGAAGGCCCCTTCACTGTATTTGCGCCAACTGACGAAGCGTTTGGCAAGATTCCAGCTTCGGCGATTCAAGATCTGCTCAAGCCAGAAAACAAAGAGAAGCTTGCCGGCATTCTGACTTACCACGTCGTTTCCGGTAACGTGATGGCGGCTGATGTGGTGAAGCTAACCGAAGCGACCACTGTCAACGGCAAGAAAGTTTCTATCAAAGTCGTCGACGGCAAAGTCATGGTCGACGGAGCGAAAGTTGTAAAAACGGATATCGAGTGTGGCAACGGCGTGATCCACGTGATTGATTCTGTTATCATGCCTAAGTAGGTTTCCGATGGCTTCGGCCAACATGAGTTCGGTTTAATAAGCCGCGTTCCGACCCGTTCGGAACGCGGATTTTTCCTCGACATAGCAACGATGGATCAGGACAAAGAGTGGCGAGCGATACCCCTTTATTACCGAGAGTAGCAAATGGCGATCCGGCTGCCGTTGCCGAATGCCTCGATCGCTACAAAAACCTCGTTTGGTCTCTGGCCCGTCGAAGTTGCCCGAACATCGAGTCGGCGGAAGATGCCGTGCAAGATATCTTTTTGAAACTTTGGAAGATTGCCGATCGGTTTGATGCTTCGATTGCGAACGAAACAACATTCGTGGCAATGATCGCCAGGCGCAGCTTGATCGACTTGAGTCGTAAGAAATCATGGAACACAACTGGGGCGATTGAAATGGATAGTTTCTCGACCTCGGAGATGGAAGTTTCGCAACGGGCTGAGCTGAACGATGAAGCGGCTCGAGCCGCTGCACTTTTGAACGAGTTACCCGATGACCAGAAACAAGTCATTCGGCTGAGCGTTTACGACGGACTTTCGCATTCGAGAATCGCTGAATCGACGGGACTGTCTTTGGGAACGGTGAAGACAAACATTCGACGTGGGATGATCAAACTTAGACGGGCACTTTTTGCCGCAGACGATTCGAATCCGCTCGACTCTGCTTTAGTTCGAGGAGAATCGCAATGAGTATTGATAATCCTCAAAATGGAACACACGAAACTCCGGATGAAAACGACCGGTTGATCGAGTTGATGATTCAACGATCAACGACGGGCCTGTCAGACTCGGAGCAAAAGGAATTCGACCAGTTGGCTGTTGGCAGGGAACATCACGACGAATCCGAGCGGTTTGATCTGACCGCCGCCGCACTCGATCTTGGCTACACCAGCGGTAGTGCTGAAGACGAAATGCCTCGCGGCCTGCAAGATCAATTACTTTTGGCAGCTGGAAGATTTTTCGGCGAAGACAAATTCGAGAATGCGAATCTTGATGAATCCGCAGTTGAACTGTCATCGCGACGCGATCAAGCGGGCTCAAGTTCGAACCGCTTGGATTCTGGCCGCTCGAACTCGGCGAAAGCAAACCGGTTCAGTTGGCGTGAAGCAATTGCTTTGGCGGTGACGGCTGCATGTTTGATGTTGCTTTTAAGTGGCTTCAATCCGTTTGCGAAGCCAGCGGACTCGATCGCGACGATTCCAACACCAGCTCAGCTTTACAACGACTTCACCACTGTCCAACCTCCTAGTGACATCGTCAATGTGTCTTGGACGCCCGTCCATACGCCCAATGCATCCGGCAAGGTTGCCTGGAGCGATGATCGTCAAGAAGGTTATATGGTGTTCGAAGGCCTACCCATCAACGATCCGACCGTCGAACAGTATCAGCTGTGGATTTTTGACACCGACAAAGCTCAAAAACATCCAGTTGATGGGGGTGTTTTTGACATCACCGCCTCGGGTGAAGTCATCGTTCCCATCGACGCGAAAATTGAAGTCGCCAAAGCTGTGCAGTTCGCGGTGACGGTTGAAAGCCCCGGCGGTGTCGTCGTTTCCGATCGCGAACGCATTCCAGTGTTGGCCGCAATTGACTAGAGCATCAACTCGAAATTCGATCTGTCTTCGCGTTGCGGTGGTCGTCTCGTCTTTCCCCGCCGTGTCCATCGTGAAAAACGGCCTGAATACACAGCCGTTTCTTCCAATCCGCCAACTATAATAGTCCTTCTGAAACATCATTCGGGGAAGGAAAAATGGCGAGCTGCTTGCGAATCAAAATTGTAGGGTTGATCGCCTTTTCGGTAGGCCTGACGATCTCCACATTGGCGAACGCTCAGAATCTCCAAGTGAGCGTTGAGAAACCAGCCGTCATCGATTCGGCAATTCGAAAATCAAATTCGAAAACCGTATCGCTCTCCGCAGTTGTTATCGATCGCAAGAAATACTCCTTCACGATTGATGTCAAAGGCGAGCCCGTCCAGGTGAAACTTGCTTCTGGTGCGCCGGTCGCATTGAAAATGGTGAAGCCTTGGTACGACTGGGACAACGATCGAGTCGTCGTGGATGCGTTGCAGCCTGATGATTCGAGTTCGGCGGAACCAGCTCGCATTCCGTATACGCTTCCTGCCAAACAGTTGTATGTCATTTCTCGATTTCAAGATGCCAATCACATGCGACGGATCATGTCGAAAGATCCGCAGTGGTTAAGCTTTTATCTTGTCACACCGAACGATCCTGGTGCCCACTTCCCAACCTCGGAGCAACCCTACATTGCGGGCAAACTCCGAACCATTGGAACTGACAAACCGGCTTCTTTAATCGTCAAAGGCATGGGCTCGACCGTCGTGCTTGGGTTGCAGGATGCGACGATGAACGGGTTTTCGATTGCGAACCTGGAACCGTTCAAAACCAAAGTCACCCTGACGGGAACGCTTGGTGAAGACAACGCGATCACTGCTGATCGAATCGTTTTCAACCCGATTCAGCCGCGCGAAGAAAAATAATTCTCGCCGTCAACTCAGCCAACCTGTGCGCCGGCCTCTGCGTTCCAAACGAACGGCCCGATCCGCTTGAATCGACTCCTTTGCTCACGGTAGCCGGCCGGTTGAATCGCCAAGGGCAATATTGTCTCGCCGACAGCGCTGAATCATTCTTCAGACGACTGCACGATCGAAGCAAATTTGCTTGCGCACTCACTCAGAGTTAGAATCGGCGGCCATAGTAATTCGACCGATCTCGCAAGCTATTCTTCTCGAAAACGAATTTTGTTGGAAACGAAACTCTCATGAAATTTTTCAGCCGCTCATTGGCCAGCCTTTTTCGTTCCATGTTTCTCTTTCTCATTCTGCCGTCACTTACTTGTTTCGCCGCGCCGACGAAGAATGGAACACTTGACTTTGGCGGACTGGAATCCGACAAGAAACCAAACGTGCTGTTCATTGCCATCGATGACATGAACGACTGGGTCGGGTTCTTAGGAGGGCACCCACAAGCTAAAACTCCCAACATGGATCGGTTGGCCAAGCGAGGTGTCAACTTCACCAACGCCCACTGCATCGCCCCCGCGTGTTCTCCTTGCCGATTGGGATTGCTCTACGGGATCCAGCCATTCAACTCGGGTCTGTATCCTTTCTATAACCACGGCAAGATTCCTCAAAAGGTTTTGGGAAAGTTCACGAGCCTGCCAAAACTATTCCGCAAAAACGGCTACCTGTCTTACGGAGCTGGCAAGATTTTTCACGGCTCAAAAGCTCTTCCCGAGGACTGGGACGACTACCACCAACACAGCGGCGAACCGTTAAAGTTTGCCGCCGAAAATGGCTATCAACAAGGCAAGTCTAAAAAGATGGCATTTTGCCCTACGACCAATCCGCTTGGCGATCACCCAGATTATCAAGTCACGTCTTACGGAATCGACGTCATCAATCAGGAACACAACCAGCCCTTCTTTTTGGCCGTCGGCATCGTCAAGCCTCACTTGCCGTTCGTTTGTCCGCAAGAATTCTTTGACATTTACGCCGGGAAGATACAACAACCATTGATACGACAAAGAGATCTTAGCGATGTTCCTTGGGTAGGACGTTCCATGGCAAAATTGAGTGACGATTTCAAATTTCGCAAAGATGAGACTTGGGAAAAAGTTCACCGTTCTTATCTCGCATGTAACTCATGGGCGGACTACAACGTCGGTCGGATCCTCGACGCACTTGAGGCAAGCGATCACGCAGCCAATACGATTGTCGTTTTGTGGTCAGACCACGGCTATCATCAGGGTGAAAAACGGAGCTTCCGAAAGTTTACGCTTTGGGAAGAATCAACAAGGGTGCCGTTCATCATCCTCGACCCTCGCCCGGGGCGAATGAAAGCTGGGAACTGTAACGAAGCAGTCTCGTTGATTCACGTTTACCGCACGTTGGCAGATATGGCAGGGCTGGATGTACCTGATTATGTCGACGGTGAGAGCTTGACTCAACAATTGCGAGAACCAGCAACGGAACTGGACTCACCAGCAATCACGACTTGGGGACGGGGCAATTACTCGGTTCGTGGAGACAAGTTCCGCTACACCAAATACTTCGACGGCGGAGAAGAACTTTACGACCACGCAAACGATCCCCAAGAATGGAAAAACCTTGCCGACGACCCTCAGTTCGCAGCGAACAAAAACGAGCTTTCAAATTTCCTGCCCGGCAACGAATCGCCATTGGTAAAAGAAGGCGTCGCATTGTGGAATGTCATCGATGCCGATCGCCCAGAAAAATTGAAGAAATTCAAGAACAAGGATTGGCCTGAATGGAAAAAGAAACTCAAACCGGCTATCGAGTAGGGTGAGTTTTCAATCAAGCGTAGCGTGGAAGAGACGCAAAGAAATGTGAAAGTAGATGAATCGAGGAACATCAAACTTCCGGAACGCCGATTAACAAGTCACCGCTTTTTGACGGCTTCCATTTTTCGTTTTCGGCGTTGATGGTTCGGGCAACCAGACTTTGCTATTGAGCAAAGGCTTGTTCTTCCGAACTAAAACTGACTTCAACGCATAATTCTGCGACAACTCTTCGGAGTTCTTTCCGAGAAGAATCGCATCTGGTTCAAACTTAGTTGTCCAAATCGGATTGGAAAGCAGCATCGATAGATGCTCGCTCAAATTTGCAGCTTCGCCGGCATAGACACCAATGCTTTCACTGGTAATCAAGAACACACCGGCTGAATGATACTTGGCTGACTCCAAATCGTCACGTCCGACTTCGGTCAAACGTTTTTTCGACCAGCGACTGTAATTTGTAGTTGCCAATTCTCTGGCTGGCTTTGCTCTTTTTCGGATCGAGAAAGCGGCGCGACGAAAGTCGGTTACTGAAACCTCAAAATGTTGCGGCCCATATTCTCTGGCAATTCTGTCGAAGTAGTCGGCGGTGTCTGGGCAGCTAAGAATATGATCGAGCGAAGGCGGCTCAAGGCAATCCGAACTAAAGTCATCCGAAATCAATCGCCACGCGACTTCACTGGCATACCCGTAGTGATTCAATTGCTCAGCCGAAATCTGCGGCGGACGGCGAGTTGATCGAGGCAGTTTTCCTGCCTTACGGAGCTTCAGCATCAACCGATTCCAAATCGTCGCTCCACCTCCAATGCCCTTTTTAAGACAGGCATCGATGAACCGCTTATTAAGCGCTTTGTCACACAAGATGTAATCGGCTGGAAATCCTTCACCGGCGGTTTCGTATGATTCGATAACGGCGTTGATCGTGTCGTCGTCAAAGTCCTTCTTGGGTCGTATTTTACCTCGCATGGTTTTCGGAGCACTCTCGACCGGATCTTCAGGGCCATCAATCGCTGCACCTGGCTCCGTCTGATCCAGTCGTTTCTTGATGTGCTTTGCGTAGTCTTTCGACAGCTCAATTCCGATCCAATTTCGGTGAAGCTTTTTTGCAACGCAAAGCGTTGTCCCACTGCCTCCAAACGGATCCAAAACCAAATCGTAAGGATTACTGGAAGTACGAATAATCCTCGCCAGCAATTGTTCGGGCATTTGACAGCCGTGAAAACCCTCGCGTTCTTTGAACGTGCCGGCGACCCGAGAGTAATACCACGTATCATGATTCGGACTAAACGCTTGAGGCGCATCCTGCGGGCGAGTGATCCAAGTGTTGTCCGGCAACCGGCCATTGGGATTGGCGCGAAGATCGGCGTAAACCAACTGTCGTGCCGACTTGACGCGAACATTCGGATTCGGCCTGACAAACGTAAATTTCTTCTTGTCTTTTACGAAGTGAAACAAATGTGTGTGCGATCGGCTAAAACCGTTCTTGCAATTGACGCCGAAGGTGTAGTACCAAATCACCCAACTACGGCAATGAAAACCAGCTTTCTGAGATTCGATTTTTAGTTCAGCCGCATACTCATCCCCAATCGCCAGCCAAAATGTTCCGTCTGATTTTAGCGCGCGATGAACGCCGGCGATCCATTCCCCACACCAGGAAAGATAATCTGTCGACGATTGGACATCGTCATAGACATCGTATTCGTAGCCGATATTGAACGGCGGATCAGCAAATACCAAGTCGACGGATCCTTCGTCCAGCTTCCCAAGCTGCTTGATGCAATCGCCTTGATGAATTTTATTTTTCTTGAGCGCCACGAGAATTCCTACGACTAAAAGACGCCCGTCATGCTACATTTTGGGCCTCATTTTGTCGACCGGCGCAACTCCATCTCCAGCGAGACAACGGAGAAAAACTCCCCGTTCACAAACAACAAATTCGGAGATAGTTCCAGTTTCGAAAACCTTCTCCGCTTGGCTACTCCGCTTGACCTCGAGTCGCACTTTCGGCCAACCATTGATCGGTGCTTTCCGGATCAACGTGACGACAAATCTCTTCTAGCTGATCGGCAATCTCGGCCAAGTCATCTCGCCACACAGAATGCTCAACATCGGGTGGACAAAGTTCGGCCATTTCATCCAACAGCAATATGAAGCGAAGCAAATGCCGAAAAACGACGCCTTCTTGCTTCTGCAATTTATTGCTGGTGATGTACTTATTGAAGTCCGTCCCATACTGCAAAACTTCGCCGACAACCCACACCGGTGTGACTCGAACATCGTCAACAGCTGGAAAGTCATATTCGAATAAACGCAAGAGCTTGTAGGGCAAAGTCAGAATCGGCACGTAATCATCTTCGTCGTACCAACCTTTCTTTTCGTCTTCGTCCTCTTCTTTTTCAATCGCGCCCAACTCTTCTGCCGTTGCTAAACCGAGCGTCAACAACTGCGCGTCCAAACGTGTGGTTGCGAGCGCACCTGCCGGCAAGAACTCCGGCTTCGGAATTCGAATCGCTCGCCCCAAAGAGCGTGAAAGTTGGAGGATACTTTCAAACGCCATGATGCGCTCGTTTTTGTCAGCGATGCCAAGATGACTCATGAGAAATAGAGCGTACAGCGGGTGGACGCCGCGAAGCTTCATCAAATCCGCCATCTTCTCTGTCGGCTCCGCCAGCACCGGTTTATAGGCAGGCTTCTCTGGTTCATCCGAATCAGATTTCACAGACCCGGATTTCGAAGGCAAAGATTGGGAAGACGAAAACTGGGAAGACGAAAACTGGGAAGACGAAGATTTTCTACTTTGACCTAAATCTAACTTCGCTGGTTCTGGCTTCTTTTGTCCAAGATCTAATGTGATCGTTTTTGCCTCTGCCTCGGATTCTTTTGAGCTGGTTTCTGGTTCTTCCTCAGTCGGCTTCGCGTCACCACTCAAACCTTCAATCGGTGGCTTCGGGTCAAGCGTCACATAGCCACCTCGCCACAAGGTAATGAGCTGACGATTCAGTCGCTTTTGTGCAGCGACTTGGCTTTTGGGATCAAGCAAACGTCGCGCGACGAGCTTTCGGATCAGCTCAACATTGGGCGAGACATCGAGCATGTATACCAACAACCGCCACGGCAGCGGCCCGCGGCTTTGCAAGTCCGCTGACGGCGACGCAACAAGCTTGTCAAACTGATCTTGAGTCCAATACTGCTGACCTTCCCTACGTTTGGGTTGCTTTTTCTTCAGCGCCTTTTTAGCCTTGCGAAGTCCCGGATCCTTAGTGTCGTCAGGAATCTGATCGTACTTTTCTTTCCAGCGAAGAATCTTTACGTCGTCTTCGTGCGGCAAAGCAAATACATATCCACGGTCGTCGAATTGCGGTCGTCCGGCCCGACCGAACATCTGCTTCGCCGAACTCGATTCGATGACTTTCATTTTGCCACGTGGCCCTTTGATCAAAGTTGGCAGGACAACACTACGCGCCGGCAAATTGATGCCCGCCGCCAACGTCTCAGTGCAAACACAAATCGACAGCAGCTTTTCCTGAAACAGTTGCTCCACGATACGCCGGTAGCGAGGTAGAACTCCGGCGTGGTGAACTCCGATTCCGCGAATCAAAATCTGTTTCATTTTTGGACCGGCCCCTTGCGACCAGTCGTACTCGTCCAGCCGCGCAGAAAGTTGTTTCTGCTGCTCAGGGCCGACACACTTTTTGCCTTTCAACGTTTCCGCCATCGTCCAACATTGCTCGCGGTTAAAGCAGAAAAGCAAGGCCGGTGTCAGGCGCGACTCTTCATCACCACGCACCATTTTCTCGATATGATCAGGCAGCAAATCGTCTTCGACCCAAGAGTAAGAAAGCGGAACCTTTCGGTCTTCGCTTTGAACCAATTTCAGGTTGCGATCGTGCACGCGATTCAGCCAGCTCGTGAACTCCATCGCGTTGCCAACGGTCGCGGACAACAACAAAGTCTTGACGTGCTGAGGAAGCAGGCTCAAGCCGAACTCCCAGACAATACCTCGCTCACGATCGTTGAAGCTATGAAACTCATCCATCACAACCGCCCAAACGTTATCGAAGTCAAACGCTTCAGCATGCAGTAAGTGATTCAACAAAATCTCTGCGACCACAACGAGAATCTTCGCGCCTGGATTGACTTTGCGATTCCCCGTGATCAAACCAACGTCTTCGGCGGCGTATCCCCAACTGACAACTGTTTCTTGCAGGTCACGGAATTTTTGATCGGTAAGTGCGATCAACGGCGTCGTGTAGTAAGCCGTCTTGCCAAGCTGCAACGCTTCGAAGATGGCGGCTTCAGCGATCAACGTTTTTCCCGTGCCCGTCGGTGCACAAACCAGTACTCCTTGATCTTGAGTGAACCAAGCGAGCAAAGCTTCTTCTTGAACCGGATACGGATCGAAAGCGAGCCGTTCAAAGTACTGTCCAGCAATTTCGTCACGGCGGGATTGTAGTTCGTCGCTGATGGCTATCTCGATTTAAAACGGCAAGTCGAATGTGCGAGTTTGTAATTTTTACACGATCAAAGCGCCCAGCGGGCATTTGGGATCAGTGTGAAATCAATTTGAGGACTTGAGTATCGCAATTGCGACAGCCAGCACAAGAAGCGTGCGATTAAGTTACTCAAACCGAAGGAATACTCTCTTCTTTCGACTGTTTTCCAAGATTTCAGATTCCTTTTCCAGTCTTGGCATCACCTTTGCTTCCGTTTCATTGTCAAGAGTTCGTAAGGAACACGAATTAGCAAGGATGGAGCAAATGTCATACGCAGCCAGAAAAACGAATCGTCGTTCAAGCCGTAAAGCTTCGCGGAAGCCCAAATCTCGCTCAAAGAAAAAGCGAGTCAATAAGGTTGAGGTCGCCCAGGCTTTGATCGTGGAAGGCATCGCCGTGTTTGCAATCTTGGCCGTGTTCATTGGAATGCGATCGGGTTCGAATCAGCCGAACCAACAGGCCTTCGACTCGCAACAGGTTCAAACTTATGATCAAGCCTCTTACCAGCAGAATTACCAAGCTGCAGGTGAAGAAATGACGCATCAAATTTATGAGAATCAAATTTATGAGAATCAAAACGACGTCAACCGTCGATGGGAACTTGCCGCTGCAAACTAAGGCCAAGACCGTCCATGAGGCAGTAGCAGCAAAGGAAACTCGAACCGCATGCGAGGTAAATGAGCACAAGAACCCGCTCCTCACTTGCGGGTCGGTTTTTTTCTTGAAGTCCATTGCACGGTATTGCGACTTAGGCTCAGCAGAACCGGTGCCGAATCAATAGAAATCGTCAAAGTAGCAGGAGTCGTCAAGACTTTTTGTAAACTTCGTTTCAAACAAAGCTCTTGACGAGTTCCGCTATACAATGTCTCTGCAGCTCAATCTTAAGCAAAAACTTGCCAAGCTTTCGGCAACACAATTTCAAAATCTGCCAACGTCAGATAGCACAAGAGACAGATCTGAAAAGCCGCGACGCCCATCGCCGCGCTAAATCCGATTCGTGAATTGAATCGACGAACCATTTCCAAACAGAAAACGACAGCGCCAACGCCAATCAATTTCGAGAGAATAAAAATGCTTGCGTACTCGGGCTCAAGTTCAATCAAGGCAAGGCAAATCAGGTTTCGCTCGAGCGATGCAATCGAGTCCCGATACAAATAAACCAGCCAGGCGTCATATACTGAGACGATCGCTATGATCATGGTCGCAATATAGAAAACGACCATGGAAACTGGCACTTTGGGAATCCAGCTGAGCTTTAGCTGAATCTGTTCCCAGCAAGATTGATTAGCAAAATCACTGACAATTGCGCTTTGGTAGTGTCGCAGGTCGGAAATCTGAATGACTTGAGAATCTGAAAGGGTCGTCATAGCTAGTTTCTATACTCGCAGCATGGGCTTTGTTGAGAACACTCTTCTTCTATACACGCGACCACGAATCGCTGAGGACACGTGAAAATGACATATTTTTTAGTGGAATCGGCGGTGCGAAAACGTTGTTTAAGTGT
Organism: uncultured Pirellulaceae bacterium; assembly: GCA_964589435.1. Lineage (GTDB taxonomy): Bacteria > Planctomycetota > Planctomycetia > Pirellulales > Pirellulaceae > Mariniblastus. The sequence continues at coordinate 72,325 of CAZPTT010000003.1, read as the reverse complement.
TAAATAGCTAGTGTTGCATCCCTCAAGACTGAAGGATGCCGCGTCAACGACCGCTGCCTCGCCTTGTTTCTGACAGCATGATCGTGATACCTCGTCATCTTCGAATTCACTGTTAATAATCGGCGTCGACAAACACGAAGGTCGCAATCCAACAACGACCCACTCTCACCAATGAATTAAGACGGCATGAACGACGCGTTACCCGAACAAAATGAAATTCTTGCCGCGCTAGAATCCGAAGGCGAAGAAGCGCTCGCGCGTTTTTTTGAAATCGCACAGCCACGCCTCAAGCGAATCGTCAACTTCCGCCTCGACTACCGGCTTGGCGGGCGCGTCTCTGAATCAGATGTCATACAAGAAACATACGTTCGAGCGGCCAAGCGAATGGATGGCTACCTCAAGAAAGACGACATGCCGTTCTTCGTTTGGTTGAGGCTCGAGGTTAGCCAGAAACTTCACGAGATCCATCGGCTACATTTCGGTGCAGAGAAACGAGATGTTCGCAAAGAAATGAAAGTGGGCGCGAACAACAACGACTCAGGAAAAACGTCGATGGCATTGGCCGCACACATTGTTGCGCAAATGTCTTCGCCCAGCCGATTGGTTGAGAAAGCTGAACAAATCGCTTTCCTAGAAAAGACACTCAACGAGATGAATGAAATGGATCGAGAGGTGATTGCGCTTCGTCACTTTGAAGAACTTTCGAACATCGAAACTGCTGAAATCCTCGACATTGATCCATCAGCCGCGAGCAAACGATACTTGCGAGCACTCAAACGTTTGCGAGAAATCATGCAGGCAGCGAAAGAATTCGATGGCAACTAATCAGCCCCGGCCGAATCAAGACAAGCAGAATCCTCAATCGCCTGCACGCCCACCAAGTGATACGGACAATTTGCCAGAAGCATTGGCATCCGAATCGGATTTTGAATTGCTGGATCGAATCGTCGCTCATTTTACCGCCGCGCTGCGAAGCGGTTCTTATCCTGCGATCGCAGACTATCAAAAGCGATTCCCGAAACTCAGCGAAGAGATTGAAGAAATGCTCTCGTCGGTGGCAATGATTGAGCAACTCAAAGGAGAAAGCGAAGACCAACCGGCTCCGAACAATAAAAAGCTCTTCGACAAAGTTTCCGGGCTGACCCGAATTGGCAAATACAATCTCGTGCGAGAAGTCGGACGTGGAGGCATGGGAATCGTCTTCCAAGCCGTCCATGAATCACTCGGCCGGCAAGTGGCGATCAAAATCATGCCAACACCGCTGACCAATGCGGAAAAGTATATTGAGCGTTTCAAACGAGAGGCCCAATCTGCGGCGAAACTTCATCATACCAATATTGTTAGTGTGTTCGGTGTCGGTGAAGACGAAGGCTTTCATTTCTATGTCATGGATTTTGTCAAAGGGCAAAGCCTGAGTGAACTGGTGTATGGGCTGAACCTAACGAAGTCCAATCAAGCTGAAGCCAGCCATAAATCTAGACAAACCGGCTCAAACCAAACTGACTCGAGTCAGTCGCGCGGTGATCTCTCGAAGCTAGGCAAGCCAGATTCAAACCCAAGTATCAAGCATACATCTGCGCCAACAGCCCTCGAAATCTCCACCGAATCGACGCGTGCGGAAATTTCGAATCCTCATTCCGATGACAGTTTTGATTTGGCAATTCCTCAAGGCGACGTTTGCGACGAAAACCAAATTGAATCAAGCGGTTCGCTTGGGGAACAAGCCAGTGGTGGCTTCAGTTCCAGCAATGACTTTAGTCCCAGCAGTGGTTTTAGTCCCAGCAAGCTTAGCCAAAACTCAGGGACTTACCGTCAGGAGATCCCGACCCAAGCCGGCACTAACAGTGACAATCCAAAGTACTTTCGCTGGGCGGCTCGAATTGGAGCCAGTATTTCCGATGCGCTCGCCTATGCACATTCGAACAAGATTCTTCATCGCGATATTAAACCATCGAACATGATGCTTGATGAACGCGGCGTTGTTTGGGTTACTGATTTTGGATTGGCCAAAGATAATTCCAGCGATATGAATCTTACACAGACCGGCGACGTCATCGGCACGCCACAATACTTGGCACCCGAATCACTGGAAGGAAAGTACGACCAACGTAGTGAAACGTATTGTGTCGGACTGACGCTGTATGAGCTGGTCACACTGCAACCGGCCTACGCACCTGGATCGACCGCTGAAGTCATTCGCGCGATCGCCACGACGACGCCAACCTCTCCGCGGAAACTTAATCGTCGAATTCCGATCGACCTGAGTACAATCATCGACAAAGCCGTTTCGCGCGATCCGCATTTGCGATATCAAAAGCCAGAAGATTTACGAAACGACCTATTGGCTTTCGTAGAAGACCGCCCAATCTCGGCTCGACCACCGATGTTTTTTGAATCGGCGATTCGTTGGGCACGTCGCAACCCGCTTCCGGCTACGCTGTCGGCGCTTTCAGCTATTTTATTGGCAATGGTCGCGGTAGTTGCCTCGATTGGTTATCTCTATACAACGGATGCATTGAACAAGTCGAAACAGGAACAACAGTTAACGTTGAATGCAAAAAAGGAAGCGGATCGCAACCTGGCGAACATGAAGATCCAGTTCAATCGCGCCGAAGAAAACGTCGGCCTGACCATCGATGCGTTTGACGAAATGTTTAAGCAAGTTATCGCGCGAGGTGCAGCCACCAACGACGAGTTGGATATCGACGGGTTTCGCGATGTCGCCGGGATTGAAACTTCGATCACCAAAGAGGATGCCGCGTTTCTAAATAAGCTGCTCACATTTTATGAAAAATTCGTTTCGCTTAACGCCAACAACGAGCGACTCAAATCTGAATCGGCGAAAGCCTTTCGGCGGGTCGGAAATATCCACCAGTTAGTTGGTGAATTGAAGCCAGCGGTTGAAGCCTATGAAAAATCAGTCGAGCTTTATCAGTCGATTTGGAAATCTGCACAGAAGCAGAATCCGAGTGCGCATCTGGAAAACAAAGTTCATCTGCTGACTCTGGTTCAGACTCGCAACGAATTTAGCACAGCCAGCCGCAAGAGTCGCCTGCCGCGAACGGCCGATCTTAATCGTGAAACGTTGCAATTGCTGGAGGATTCGCCGCTTTCGAAAACGGATCCCGATACACGCTTAGAAGTAGCAAGGACGTTGACGCTGATGGGCTTCGATTTGGCTCGAATTGTGAGTGTCGCAAATCAGCAAGGAGGCGGACGCAACCCAATGTCCCCACCTCGTCGCATGGGAGATTTTTTTCGGGGTGGGCGAATGCCAGGAGCAGGTGAATTTGGCAATCGAGGGGGTGGACGACCTTCACCCGACGGAAGCCGACCGCTGTCCCGCAACGACCGGCGCAATGTTCAGTACATGGAACGTGCCATTGGAATCATCGACGACTTGATTGAAGCATCGCCACACAACGAGGAGTATTTGGCGGTTCGCGCCACGTGCTATTGCACGACTGCGGTGGTGCGAATGCAGACGGGGCAAACGGAAGAAGGCATTTCATTGCGAGACAAAGCGATCACGGAATTCGAATCGCTCGTCACGGAAATTCCAACCAATGCTGAGTATCGGTATCTGCTGGCAATCGCCTTGACGATCGGAAGCAGCGCCCCGGAGCTCGAGGACGCGCAACTGCTTGAAAGATCCGATTCGATCGTCGATTCATTGATCGATCAATTTCCCAATCTCTTGGATTACTATCAGTTGCAAGTCAGCCTGAAAATCAAGTTGGCAAAAATCCACTTAGACGATGGAAAGCTAAATCGATCGCTAGGTGATTTAATGGCGGCGACTAATTCTCTGAAGTTTTTGGCTGATGCCACCAAACTGGACCGAGCCTACATGAGGTCTGTCGGGCCACTTACTGGCACGGCAAGACTTCTGGCCCGAGAGTTCGACAAGAACGACAAGCCTGAGAAACTTGAAGAGACACGCTTGCTGATTAAGCAAATCAACACGATGCGCCCGCCTGGCCGGCCCGCGGATGGGCGATTCGGCAGAGGCCCGAGAGACCTCAAAGGGAAACTCGGGCCAAATTGAAGACCGATCGCTAACGAAAAGCCGGGGGTTAACTACCGTCTAAAAATTGGGGTAGGAATTGGGCTAGGCACAATTGCAGAGAAATGGCAATCTGGGCCGGGATGAGATCAAAAAACTTGGGCGATCTAACATTGAGAATTGTCCATTTTTGACGGCTTCACTTTCCCCGAATTGGGGAAGTGGTTCTAGCTATTTCTATGGAGAGAGAACGAATGCACAAAATTGAAGATGTCGAGGGAATCGGGCCGGTGTTCGCGGAGGAACTAGCGAAGGCAGACATCACCACGACCGATCAACTACTCGAAAAAACTGCCACGCCAAAGTTACGAAAAGACTTGGCTGAAACAACTGGATTGAAAGACAAGCTCATTCTCAAATGGGCCAATCGTGTTGACCTATTTCGGATCAAGGGCGTGAAAGGTCAGTACAGTGATCTCTTGGAAGTCGGCGGTGTCGATACGGTGCCCGAACTGGCACAGCGTCGTCCCGACAACTTGCATAAGAAATTGGTCGAAGTCAACGACGAGAAAAAGCTGGTTCGCAAATTGCCGACCGAGCAACAACTGACCGAGTGGATCGATCAGGCAAAAGAGCTACCGCGAGTGATTTGCTACTAATGGTTCGTCAATACTGAGTTGATTAATTTAAATCGGTGCCATGCCCTCGCTTGCGTGGGCATGCTCGTGCAAGCGAGATTACTGCACCTCTCATTTCAGATCCAATGAGCCACCAGGGCGAACAAGAATTGGTTGACTTAGGACAACCGACAATTTAAGAACAGAAAAAGGCAGGACGAATCCTGCCTCTTTATCTTTAATATCAGACCGCTGTACCAGACCGAAATATCAGACCGAAATATCAGACCTCATGCGCGGTGCGTTTGCGTCGATCTAATTGGCTTGGATTTACCTTGCCAACAAATCAACCAGCTTCTTAGTCCAAGAACCCAACCAGTTCTTGGCTGCGGCTTGGCTGTTGCAGTTTGCGGACAGCTTTGGCTTCGATTTGGCGGATACGCTCTCGTGTCACTTTGAAAATGTGACCAACTTCTTCGAGTGTATAGCTATAACCGTCACCCAGACCGTAACGCAGTTTGATAATCTCGCGTTCGCGATAGCTGAGTGTTTTCAAGACATCTTGAATTCGACCTCGGAGCATTTCCTGAGACGCGCCAATGGATGGGCTTTCGGCCTCACCATCAGGCAACAGATCACCAAAATGACTGTCTTCACTGTTACCAACTGGACGGTCGAGACTGATTGGGTAGCGACTCATCGCCAACACACGCCGGGCTTCATCGATGGTCGTCTCACTGCGGCGGGCAACCTCTTCTAAAGTTGGCTCGCGGCCAAGCTCTTGAAGTAGTTGTCGCGAAACAGTTCGAACACGTGACATCGTTTCGACCATGTGAACCGGAATTCGGATCGTTCGACTTTGATCTGCAACGGCACGTGTAATGGCTTGGCGAATCCACCAAGTCGCATAAGTACAAAACTTGAAACCGCGACGGTATTCAAACTTGTCGACCGCACGCATCAAACCTGCGTTGCCTTCTTGGATCAGATCCAAAAAACTCAAGCCACGGTTACGATACTTCTTGGCAATCGAAACAACCAAGCGAAGGTTACCTTCGGAAAGTTCACGTTTGGCTTTTTGATAGCGAGTGTAGATTCCACGAAGGAATTTGACTCGGGTTCGCAAACTTTGTGGCGTTTCCTGACAAGCGAGCAAAATCGTTCGCATTTCCTGAATCCAGGGTGCCCGTTCGCTGGCAGGCTTTTTCGTCTTTTTATGACGTTTGATTTTTGCCGAAAGCTCGTCAACGCGAGTGCTGAAGTCTTCGATCGTACGGATCAGCGACTCGATACGTTGCGTTCGCAAGCCCAGTTCTTCAATCAAACGAACGGCACGACGTCGGCGACGGCCAAGATTCTGCCACGCTTTCTTACGTCGTGTTTTGGATTGACTCTTTGAGAACGCGGTTAGGAAATCATGACGATTTCGCTTGAGCAAGACGGATAGCGTCGTCAAGTTGTGAGGAATCCGCCCGAGGATTTGTTCTTTTTCCAAACGATCAGTCACGGACACTTGAACCGTTCGATCAAATGGCAATTCGCCGCGATGAACCCGAACAAGCGTCTTGTAGGCGACTTGTATAACGTAATCGCACTCAAGCAATTTCGTGCGGAACTCACGACGCGTGTCTTCGATCCGTTTGGCTAATGTGATTTCTTCACGACGCGTGAGCAATGGAATTTCGCCCATTTGCGTCAAGTACATCCGGACGGGATCGTCTGACCATGATTCGGCATCATCAATGCCGGCTGCCATTTCGTCGTTGGCTTTGGGATCGTTTTTGCGAGCGGCAGCGGAATCGTCTGCATCAGGTGCAGCTGCTGCTCCGTTTTCTACTACGTCGCCGAAATTTTTAGGTGCTACACGTGTCCGTGTTGCATCATCGTCTTCAAGCAGTGTGTCGTACAATTTAGTACTCCTGCGAGTATGTTAATTTGTGGTGGGGATTATAAAAAAGGCGGCTTGAGAATTTACAAGTTTGGACAAACATGTTTTCCAGACCAACCAAGTTCAAACGTCATGTTCTCGCGAACAGTACGTCGTTAGTACTCAATTTGGTTCATTCATGATTCAAACTTGTGGTAACCGCCAAGAAGCCTGGCAAGCATACCACCCGTAAACGTGAACCATGCACGACATGCGAATTTGGAAAAAGATACCAGTTAGCAAACTAAGACCAGCTAAAACCAGACTTCAGAAACCCAAACTACAAAAAACGGAAACCACTGATAGCTGAATAATCCTCAGTGACATCTCGTTAAAATTTCGCGCGTGATGAACACGTCATTTCGCAATGAATTTTTAACTACCGATATCTAAAAGATGTCCATTCAGTCGGTCGTTTTTTGCTTTTCATTTCCAAGTGATCGTCGCACCGAAAATATCATGGCGCACAGAAAATCGGAAAATTGGATTTCGTTACAACAGCCCTGTTTCGAAATTGTTTGCTTCGCGCAGAATCTTTCTCACACAATCCGCGTTTTTGGTCCCGCCGAATCCTCGTTGGGACAGTGTCGTGATCAATTGTCACTCATATAAAAAGGGCATGGCGAAAATGAGTCGCCAAAGATCTCCCCAGGTGGGCTGTTGTAACAGCAGGAGTGTTGATCACAGTGCCTAAATTGTAACTGGAAGCAGTAAGTCGTCCAGTGATTTCTTGAAAGCAAAACGTAAAATACTCGGGGATTCAGCTCGAAATTGTCTATAACCGGTGACAGCAAAAAGGCGACCCCATTCCGGTTGATCCACGTATTAGACAAAGCTTAACTCACTCTGGTGACCGGCCTGGTTATCCATTCGAATTGACTACGGAGCGTTTTTTCACAGAACACTCGAGCTTGAGGAAACTTAGTGCCTTAAAGTTGATAAACATCCGGCAACTCAACCGCAATCGCATGTTGTCAAACTGCCAATCAACAACCAGAATGCGTCTTTTTCAAGTCGCCCTTTGCCTTCCCTGCTTGCCAATCCCGTGCCAATTTGGGCAGGAAGTTACTTCGAGTGCTTTGGCCTTCGCAAGCGCACAATTAACCAATTTACTTTCAGGACATCTAGTAAAATCATGGCTCGCTTCCTGTATCCCTGCCCTCATTGCGATCATCAAGTTGAATTGCAAACGGCTCAAGCCGGACAAGACATTGAGTGCCCTAGCTGCCAGCAAAAACTGGAGGCCCCTAAGCTTGGCGTGATGCGACAACTGCCAATCGTCGGTGGAGATGCTCCAAAATCAAAATCTGGAAATTCTGGTCTCAAACGGTTTTTGTTCGCTGGTGGCTTGGCTCTCGCCGTTCTTTTGGGGGCTTCTGGCTGGGCCATTTACCAATACGGTTCAAGAATGATCATCGATGTTAATTGGGATGAAGCGATTGGCATGATGGAAGCAGATCACGAAAACCTTACCGGTTCCGAACTGTTGATCGAATTTAACAAAATGGATGTTTCTCGTGGCATCGGAGAATGGGAAGAACAAGAGCTCACCAAGAACCGCACCCAAGGAATCTACCTGCGATACTTTTCCTTTGCCCTGATGGGCGGAGCCGGGATCGGCCTGCTGATGATCCTCGCCTCGTTCATGGTCAAAGGCGGCAGGTAAAATCGCAAGCGGCAGACCACAGCGGTAGATGCATCGCCAGTGAATCGCCAAGCTGGCTTCTCTTCAATGGCGAGCCCGACCGAGGGAGAGTGCGTGTCTTGCCTGTGGTGTCGCGAGTGCGAGCAACTCGGGAGTGAACTTTAAGCTCGCCTGCTTACAACCACTCAATCGTCATCCTTTTCAAGATCCGTGTCGACCACTGGATCATTGACAATAATTGGGCCCTGCTCTTTTGCGGGACGCTGTCGATTTGGATCGTCCAGCTTTAGTAGCTTTCGCAGCGTCTTCTGAAGTCGCTTCACCTTGAGTGGCATACCAAATTGCTGGCGATGCCCCTTAAGCCACTTTGGCTTGACGAACATCTCTAGGTTTTCAGGAACGATCAGAATGGCCGGGATCTTAGATGTGTAATCGCCTTCAGCAAATCCACCAAACGAGGTGAGTGCCTGCTTGCCCAATCCGATGCAACCGAAAATCACGCAGTCGGCGGGACAATCATCCGCTTCGTCCAAATCTTCAAACCGGCTCAGTCCGCGAATCGGGTCACTGGTAATCAAGACTCGATAACCGATGCTCTTTAACCGTTCTCGCAACGAATCTTGCACCTTAACATTAGATTCGATGACCAGAATCGTCTTGCCCACACCTTCGTCGGCCTCGGAGAATTTTGTGGCATAAGATTGAGCATCTTGCTCCGACATTTTCTCGTCGTACTTCTTCGTGTCACCGCCCTTGATCGCTTTGATAACGGATTCGATCTCCTGCAACATCAAGGCCGGGGTTTGAACTCGTTTGCTCGCATCGATTTCCATCATGTGATTGATCAAGATCACAATCCGATGAGGGAGATCCGGTATCAAGCTAGTAATCGGTCGGATGTCCTGATAACGGCCCGCAGACAGTCGCTTCATGCGCTCGCGAGTCTCCTCCAACGGCGGCACCCCGCTGACCAAGTGATAGAGCATGCAACCGACGAAAAAGAGATCGCTTCGTTTGTCATTTCGACGAACACCGGTGATTCGTTCCAAACCGGCATAGTCAATACTTCGCGGGCCACCTTTTTCGTCGTCGCCGGTTCCGCTGACTGTCGCCAGACCAAAGTCAACCAGTTTCGCCTGGCCTTTGGACGAAAGTAAAACATTGGACAGCTTCATATCGCGGTGAGTAATGTTGTGTTCAGCCGCATACTTCAAACCGGCCGCAATGTCGCGAATGATGTTCAGCGCCGTCATGTAAGGTAGCCCTTGATGGGCTTTTACATACTCACGCAAATTCTGGCCTTCGACAAAGTCCATCACCATGTAGATGCGGTTTTTGTCTTCTTCCACCTCATAGATCGGAACGATGTTCGGATGCCGCAACTTCATGACCATCCGAGCTTCGCGTAAAAACTGCTCTCGCGTGTCGTTGTCGGTGCTATAGCGCTGCCGAAGTACTTTCACGGCTTTGACTTCACCAGATCTCCGGTGAACAGCGCGATAAACTCGGGCGAACGTTCCAGCACCAATCAAATACAGAACTTTCCATTCTCCGTAGAAGTAACCTCGACGATGTCCGTCGGTCAATCTGGAGATTTGCCAGTTGGTAAGCTTCTCCTGCTCCAGCAATTTCATAATGAAATCATTGAACGAGGCGCGACCTCGACCACCAGCCAATCGAAAGGTCGATTCCAACTCTTTGATGGGCATCAGATCGCATTCATGAATGCGTTGAGCTAACTGTTCCGCACTAAGTTCGCTCATAGGGTGGTAGAACCTGTTTTGGCTTGGGTGGCAATCGCCACGTTGTACCGATTTCGATTTGGCGGTCTCGTTGAACCGGTCTGGTAAGTCCGGTTTGTTCGCACCGAAGTGGAAATGGAAAGGCTGGACAAGATTTTTGAGTCAGACTCCATGTTATTCAAAACCCGTGATTTGGACAACTTTTAGTTGGCAATTGGAGCCGCAATCTTCGTCTTTTGGGCCTTTTCTGATCTCCAACCGCCAGCTCCAAACAAGAAAAAAAGACCAATCCGTTTAACCGGACTGGTCTTAAGACAGGGAGACAACATTTCGTGAAGGCGGGGGAAGCTTCGATTCAGCAAATCAGATGCTGGGACTCGAAGCTCTCGAAACCACCTTAAATTGTTTCGTTATTTGGCCGAACGTTCGTCTGGCCGAGTCCAAAATCTCGACTGCATTAACACGCTCTTCAAGCACTCAATTCTAAAATTCGCCGTCACCTTCACCGAAGCTTTCGCCAGTGTTTTCATCGAGTGTATTCTTGAACGCATCTCGCTCTCGGCGTGTCGCTTCGAGATCAAACATCAGATACTTCATGTCCATTCTCAACTGGCTAAGGGCTTCCTGAATCAAATTGAGAATTCGACGGCGGCGGCGAGTGTATTCGACGACCCGGTTCAATGGCTGTTCTAGATCCGCCCGATGCTTTTCCGGCAACTTCTGGACGGCTGCGATTAGATCATTGAGATCCATTGGAAGTTGGTCAGTTGTTTGAATGGCTTTGTCTGTTTTTGAATTCATGTTGTCATCCTCAAGTTGTTGTACTGTCGTTGGAACAGTCCAATCGCATTGCTGATGCCAATCGAATTCAGATTTCCGACGATTGCTCGTAAAGCCTTTGCTAGCATCAACTTAGATGTAACTCGCCTTTTCAAGCCGTTTTTTCGCGATGCTGCACAAAGGCCACGCTTTGATATGGATGCACCGCGAAAATACTGATAAAAGCCGGTGCATACGCAAGAAAAACCGTCTTTTACCTACGTTGCGTTTTATCAACACAGTGCCTAAGACGCGTTTCAATTTCACTTCACGGTCGTCGCCAAAACACCACGTTTAGAAGCTTGTTTCGTTTAAGCAACTCATTCATGCACATCATTAACAAAATCGCTCGTTTGCTGACGCTCGCCACGTTCGTTTGTGTTCCAGCCATCGAGGCGCAAGGCCAGTTCCTTGAAACGTTTGAAAGTGCGACTCCGACATGGAACCGCCGCGATACCGACTGCGTCATCTCCGATTCTCAATGGAGCCAGCGTCGATCAAACGAACCCGACCTCAACAACCGATTCGAGAAGATCACGTTCGAAACTGGGATCGGTACTCAAGTGCTTGTCTCACACGACGTTGATCCGGGATTCGTCATTCCCGAGCTGCTGCCCTCATTGCGCATCAAATCCTCACGACCAGGAATCAGAATGATGGTTCGCGTTGTGTTACCGTATGCCCCGTCTCCCAACGGCGATGGACCGATCACAACACTACTTCCCGGCCCGACATCGCGACTTGCGGGCCGCTGGGAAACGCTATCCTTCGAATCTGAAACGAAGAACCTCCAGCAAAAACTTCAAGAAGAAATCCGCTTACTGCGTCAGAAACACGGGCGTCCGAGCCTAAGCCTTCGCGATGCCTATGTCGATAAAGTCGTCCTCAATCTGTACACCGAGCCTGGCTATTCAAGCGTCCAAATTGACGACTTGGCGGTTACGGGAATCGTCGCAGCAAAAACGCTCGCTGACCAAATCGCCCATCGCACCGAAACGAAACGCGACACCAATGTACAAACGGTCGGTCTTGACGTTGAGAAACAGCCGTCTCTGGTCGTCCGTGATGGAACCGTCTTGCTGGTCAAGAAAAAACCGTTCTTCCCTCGAATGATCGAACACAACGGCGAGTCATTTGAATACCTCAAATCGCTGGGCTTCAACACTGTCGAACTTAAATCGACTGCCGAGGTCGATCAGCTTAAGCAAGCGCAACGCTTGGACATGTGGATCGTCTGCCCTGCTCCGTCATCAGCTGGTCTGAGCCCGATCGAGTTTATCTACGACCGAGTCCTTGCCTGGTCAGTCGGGAACGACCTCAATGGACGCAACCTGACTAACGTGCAACAGCGAGTTCGAGAGATCCGCGAATCAGACATGCGAATCGGTCGGCCGATCGTCGGCAGCGCAAGTTCGCACTGGGCTCGATTTGCACAGCAGCTTGACGTTCTCAATGTCGGCTTGGAACCGGTGGGTACAAGCTTCTTAGCAAGCCAGTACAGCAACTGGATCCGCCAAAGAAGCCAATCAATTTCGCACAGCAAGCCAGTCTGGGCCGACATCCAAACCAGCCTTTCCGAAGCACTGGCTGACCAGATCAGCGCAATCGCCCAACACGTCCCACCAACGCCAATCGAACCACAACAAGTAAAATTCCTCGCCTACGAAGCCATCTCTGGTGGAGCCCGAGGCTTGCGATTCAAATCGCGGTCGCGACTGGACGGCACTGATCCGACCACACGATTACGTGCGCTCACCATCGAATGGGTCAATGCAGAAATCACCCGACTGGAACCGTGGGCCGTCGCCGGCGCGTTAATGGGCACCGTCGATACAGGTGACTCAGAACTGGAAGTGACCGCGATCAGTACCAATCGCTCTCGCTTGCTACTCGTCCAGCGCCCGACTCATCATGAACAGTACTTGGCCGGCGACAGCCCGATCCGAACCATTTCATTTCGCGATGCAGAATCAACGTTTACTGATCGAGCTTATCTAATTTCTGACACAGGCTTGGACTCGCTTCCCAACACCAGAAATTTGGGGGGCAACGAAATCAGGATCGAGAATTGCCCATACAGCGCAGCGGTTGTATTGACGCAAGATCCGATGATTAGCACGAATCTGAATCAAACGTATCGACGCGACGGAGCACGGTCTTCATTTCAAATGCGAGTTGAACTGACCCGTCAATGGCTGGCAATCATGCAGTTGATCAACAAACAACTCAGTCGGATGGGACGTAGCACGGCGGCCTCCAGCGGTGCTTTGAACGAAGCAGTGAACGCGTTCCGCAATGCCAGCTCCTTAATCGAAAACAACAGCCCAGAAACCGCCCTGCCCTACCTGAACCAAACAGACGAACGCTTGGCCTTTGTCCGGCGCGAGATCGTCACCGAACCGCTTGGCAAATTCCAATCGAAATCTTCTTCTCCATTGGTCGCCCACTGCAGTTTGATTCCGCTTCATTGGGAATTATCCAGCCGGTTGAATCCAGACGATTGGAATCCAAACGGTTTGGCAGGTGGTGACTTCGAAAACTTACAACACATGATGCAAAGTGGTTGGGAAAACCGTCGGCTCGACGACGATCAAGTCGTTACCAAAGTCGAACTTTCGGAGGACGCTCGATCTGACGGAATCAGTGGCCTGCGAATGACTGTCCAACCCCGGACGTCCGCGCAAGTCGTTGACGCAACGCCTCTGTGGGTCGCCACGCCTCTGATTCCTGTCAAACAAGGCCAACTGGTTCGCATTCACGGCTGGGTCAAAATTCCCAATGTCATTCGAGGCAACCCCGACGGCTTGATGATCGTTGATTCACTGGGCGGCAAAGCGATGGCAGAACGGATTCCGGTCACCCAAGGTTGGCAAGAATTCGCGCTCTATCGAGGCGTCGAATCCGATCGTCAAATGCGAGTTACATTTTCACTGACGGGAATCGGTGAAGCCATGATCGATGAGGTGACGATCCGAACGGTGGATTTGCCCGCGCCTATTCGACAGGCGAAGAAGTAAACGTCCGACTGCATGGCGAAGTGAGTGAGCAAAAAAAAACGAAACGAGAAAGTTCATTTCTCGTTTCGTTTTTATAATTTGTCTTGCACTTATTTGTCTTGCACCTGCCGACTATTATCCGGCTCAACAATCAGCGGCACCGTTCACCACCGATCGTTCTCTCAGTTACGCCTTGGCGTAAGTTGCTTTCGCGGGCGAGATGAGGCCCAGCGACTCACCGCTGATGCGAGCAAATCTTTCTTTGCTGCCATCGTCGAGATAACGATAACCGATGCGAGTCGGCTTGTTGGTCTTGGGGCAAAGCACCATCACCTTGCAAGCGCGAATCGGAGTCTCTTTGTGAAGACGACCGCCCTGAGGATTGCGTTGGCTTGGCTTAACATGCTTGTAAGCCATGTTGACACCTTCAACGACCAACATTCCTTTTTGGTGATCTACCGAAAGAACCTTGCCAGAAACCGTTTTGTCTTTGCCGCTGAGGACAACGACCGTGTCGTCTTTGTGAATTTTCATCGCTTAAGCCGTATCTTTTCTTATCTCGTTTGCCGAATCGCAATTTTTCTGAATCGAAGAATATCCACCAATCGACCTCTAATGTCAAGGCTTAACTGCCATTTTGGGCTGGCTTGAGACTGGCAATGACCGACTCCATTTCCCCCAGATAGTCACCTGATTGGAAATTGCTGAAACTGCCATGAATTTGAGTACACCCAGTCAAATCCACTAATTGACGGGCATTTCCCGATCCAATTCGGCCGGCTGGCAAGATTTCGATTTGGTTCTGAGCCTTTTGAACCAAACGAGCAATCACCACGGATCCGTCGCTGGCCGTCTCCGCCAAGCCGCTGGTCATGACACGGTCAACGCCCGAATCCACGAGCTTTTGAAGCGAGCTCATAGGATCTGACACTTCATCGAAGGCTTTGTGGAACACTAACTCACCGCCAGCAACCACCTCTCGCATCTCCTGACAACGCTCCTCATCGATTTCATTGTTCGCAAAAAGTGCTCCAAACGCGATTCCGGCCACTCCCTGTTCCATCAGCCATCGTGCATCCGCAACCAGTGTCTCCCACTCATCAGGCCCGTAAAAAAAGTTGCCCGACCTTGGCCGAGCCATCGCGATCGCCGGAATCTCGAGCTGGTCAACAACTCGGCGCACCAAGCCAGCCGATGGCGTCAGCCCATCCAGCTCCAACGCCTGATTGAGCTCCACCCGATCAACGCCAGCTTGCTGCGCGAGCTGGGCGGATTCAAGCGAAGCCACACAGGCTTCGACGACAATTTTCTCGGGCGGCATCAAAGTCGACTTTCGGATACGGATTCAAAACGCTCGCTAGACCACTCGGCCACCACTCGGCCTTCAATCGGCTGAATGAATCTTAAGACCACTCGTTGCCTTGGTCATTTAGTCTAATCACCTGGCCTATTCATTTGTCTGAGTCATTGGCTTGGTCGCAATAGCTGAGCGCCATCAAAGCATAGGCGGTAACCAAGTTTGCATCGCCTTCATACCAGCGATCGGCTGGGTTGATCCACGAACCATCTTTATTCTGCAGCGTTGCCAACTGGGCCGTCAATTCCGATCGCCAGTTGTGTTTTGCGCCATCGACCTCGACGACGAAATCTTCACCAACTGCGTCAAGCGTTTTTGCAAACACGTGGTAATAGTAAAACAAACCTTGCTGTCCCATCCCAGGATTGGATTTCAAATCGTAGTGACGGCCAATCCAATCGAACGCGGCTTTGATGCGAATGTCGTCTTTTGAAACACCGGCATACAGCAAGCTTTTAAGTCCGGCGTAAGTCATCGACGCGTAACTTCGAAGACCACCCTCGGGTGTCTCCCCCGCCTTCGATTCGCCTTCGCCGACTCCGGTATAAATGAATCCGCCCCGGTCGTCCTCCGAAACTTTGCCAGCCCACTCGGCCGTATTGTCTGGCGTCGGCAGATTCTGACAGCGCGACATGAAGGTCAAAGCATTTTGAATCGCAACGCTGTCTTTGTCTTCGCCGGCCTCTTTCAATGCATCGAGAAAAAATGACGTATTCGAGGCGTCGGGCCTTTTATGCGAGCCGTAGCCTTGTCCCCCAAAAAAACCACTGCTGACACCATGGCCTTCACCGTCATCCCACTGAATGCCCTTTAAGAATACGACGGCATCCTGGATGGCTTTATCGTATTTACCATCAACATTCGCTCGATTGAAACACATCATCGAAACGCTTGTCTCGTAATTCTTAAGCGTACTGCCAGGGAGATAGATACCGCCATCGGGCTGGATGAGGGACGTCAGATAGCCAAGCGACTTTTGAATTTTTGGTTGCCGTAAGTCGACGCCATGCTCCAACAAAGCACTTGTGCAAAGCGCCGTCACAGCGGGGCTCAATTGTTTGCTGAAAGACCCGTCGTCGGCTTGTCCTTTTTCCAACAAGTAGTTGACGCCAGAACGGGTGATCGATTGGTACAGCGCCTTCCCATCCAAGCCGCTTTTTAAACCGCTGTCCAAGCCGTTTGCGATTCCTGGTTTGGCGTCTTGGGAACTTTCCGATCCCTTGGTTTCTTGAGCCAACCCAGGAACGGCGAATAACAGCCCAGCAAACATTCCCAACACCGCAACCCAAGCGGATCGAAATTTGAACTTTGAGAACGGATCTTTTTCGTAATGGGCATCCTCAGAATGGGAAACTACAGAATGGGCAAGGCCGAGCATGACATCTCTCTCCATAACAATCGCACGAATCACTTCGGCGATTCTAGACGCGCTCGATAAGAAAGTCGATTCAGAATGTCAAAAGGGAAGTCGGCTTGCGGACGCCTGCGAGCTTATTGATGAAGATTACGCTCGCAGAATTTTGACCGCTTCGTGAGACCGCCGACAGATCGCAACCGATTTAATTGAAGGCCAGCCTTTGGGCTCTTTGTCGGGCCCATTTGTTGTCGATTCAACTGACAATCAGCCAGTTGTTTCGACAACTCAATTTTTCAACGTAAGCGCATATTGAAATGGCGCTTATTGAAGTACCGCCAAGATATCAGACTCACTCATGATCAATAGCTGCCCACCATCAATCTCGATTTCCGTTCCAGCGTAACTGGAAAAGATAACCCGGTCGCCTTCATTGACTTGCGGAGTGCCGCGTGACCCATCATCCAACATTCGTCCGTTCCCAACCGAAAGCACGCGTCCTTCCTGTGGCTTCTCCTGCGCTGAATCAGGCAAGACGATTCCGCCTGCCGTTGTTTCTTCTGCATCAGTACGTTTGACAACGATCTTGTCGCCAAGTGGTTCAATTCTCATTTAAGAAGCCTGTTAGTCGAAAAAATAATCTCGATTGAGAAAGTCTCGTCGGCGACGGATTCAATAGCTCTGTTGCCAATAAAAAAATTCCTCAGCGAATTATTGTTTCATGCCCGGATGGGGCATTCAAGGCGACACTGGAATTCGGCCCCAGTTTTGACAAGTTCTCTTTTGAGAGTTCAGACGATACTGGTTGCAACGCCAAAGCAAATCCAGCCAAAGCAAATCTACTTTCGCATGGTAAAAATCAATGTGGATGGCAATCGAGACTTTGCATTCACACTTGCCGAACCCAATTCGTCCAAAGCCGCAAATCCCCCCTAATCGTAAAGAGCCGGTTTGCCGACCGGTTGCGGTGCGAAGGATTGGAAATGCCGATGTAAGAATTGGGTGGTTCGCCCCAACCAACTGAACAGTGCATGCCTCTGGCTTGCGTAAATCCAGCATCGCAGCGATCTGTTGTGGCCAACGAGCTTAAGTCACCAAGTTCCAACGAATAGCAATATGAATTCGGCAAGAAAACAAACGGCTCTCATCTCTAATCCTACTGCTGTTCTGCGAATCATTTCGTCGCCAGAATCAAAACCGCGCGTCGCTTCACTCAACTCGAAAGAAGGTTCGCTTTCGCTCCGAGAACGTGAAGCAACCGCTCCGGTCGATTCTGAGCAACCGTCCGATCGGATGACTTTGAAGTTGCATGTTGATCCAAGTGACGTTGAGGTCGTGCAAGACGATTTCCAACTCGACCAACCACCAACTCGGCAAGTTGACCAATTGGTCAACCATTTGCGGAACCAGCAGAAAGAGCTTGCTCAACGCGAAGCTGACTTACAGGCGAAAACCTACGAATCGGAAAAGAAGGCCTTGGCTTCAGAAGCCGCATTGAAGAAGCGTTGTTTAGAATTAGAGCAACACATTTCGCAAGTCAAACGCCAACAAGCCCAACTTGTGAAACTGCAGCAAAGTTTAGTCGACGGGCAAGAAGCCATTGGAATCGTGGTCGAGAAATTGGTTGCCGAATGCAATCAAGACGAATTGAAGGAGGATTTGGAAATGCTGCACTATCAGTTGCAGCATCAGTTCGAATCGAACTTCAATCAATGGGAACGTTTGCTTAGCGCGGAAACAGTAATGCGGGCATCGGAATAATTCCGTTAGATGGCCGTTGACTTAGCGACCCGGCTTCCACTCACTTAGCATTTCTACAAAGTTTTCAAGGACAGGCCGAATCTTCACCGCGCCTTCATCGCTCCACTGCAGCGTTTCTTCGTCCATATAGCTCGACCGATTCAGCTCTAACTGAACCGCGTTGACCTTTGGTTTTTCGCCGTAGTGCCGGGTGATGTATCCTCCGATAAAACGTCCATTGGCAACCCAAGAAACACCATCTAGGGAATCGCCAAACTGCTCGAGCGAGGCTTGGAATTCATCGCTGCACGATTTCCCATGATTGGTTCCGAAATTTAATATAGGAATCGATCCTTCAAACAGCATTCGCACTTGATCGGCGATCGAATGAACGTCGAGAAAAACAACGTAGCCAAATTCACCAACCAAACGATCCAACTCTTCGTTCAGTTGATCATGGTAGGGCCGCCAAAAATGCTCGACCCGCTTGCCCACTTCCGAAGCATCAGGCTCTTTACCTTCAAGATAGATCGCTTCTTTTTCAAATGTAATTCGAGGGCAAAGACCGGTGGTATTTTGCCCCGGATACAAACTCTCCCCGTCGGAACGACGATTCAGATCAATCACATAGCGTGACAAATTCGCCTTGATCATGCCGGCTTTTTTCAACACCGGAAAATCATATAGCCGAGCCAAAAACCAATCCGTGTCACGCTTGACCAAGGCCTCGGGCGACATCGTGGCGGCAATCTCGGGCGGAATGAAAGTGCCGCTGTGAGGGTTACTCACCATCAACGGAATTAGTCCACGCTGGAATTGAAAAAGTTTCATAAAGAGAACTCTTCGCCACAAATTTCGAAATCATGTACCGACTTAGAAGCTAGCACATTTCCATTTTTTAACTCTAGCCCGCTTACCTGATTAAATCGACCTTCTAGGGGCTAAAGACGCCAGCGATTCGTCTATGAGAATTTGAACACGCAGGCCTATAATCGCATGTGTTAGTTTGAATGTCCTAACGCAATCGATCGTTCGCATAAACGGATCTTAGATCCGGCTACTGGAAAATGGAGTTTCCCCGATGCGCAGTATCGCAATTATCAATCAAAAAGGCGGCGTCGGTAAAACAACCACTGCGGTCAATCTAAGTGCTGCCCTCGCCGAGGCTGGAAACCGAGTCTGGTTAATCGACCTCGATCCGCAAGCCCACGCTTCGTTGCATCTTGGGTTCGCGATGGAAGAAGAATACCTTTCAATGTACGACGTTCTCACCGAGCAGATTTCGCTCGATGAAGTCCGCCATCAAGTCGAAGAGAACCTGTGGCTCAGCCCTTCGCACATTGACCTCGCTGCCGCCGAAATGGAACTTGCCGGCGCAGTCGGGAGAGAAATCATTTTGCGCGACAAAATGGCCGAAGTCGCCGAAGACTTTGACTACGTCATTTTCGACTGCCCTCCTTCGCTGGGAATTCTGACGCTGAATGCACTGACGACATCGGAAGAAGTTTTCTTGCCGCTGCAGCCTCACTTTTTGGCGCTTCACGGATTGAGCAAGCTTCTTCGTACAATTCAACTTGTCGCGCGCCGCTTGAATCCCGTACTTCGATTGTCGAGTGTTGTTTATTGTCTTTACGATTCGGGAACCCGATTGGCGAACGAAGTCGTCAACGATGTCGAAGTGTTTTTCGAAGAGCAGCGAGACTCGGGAACCGTTTGGTCCAACGCCGATAGTTTCGATACTCGGATACGCCGTAACATTCGTTTGGCAGAAGCCCCCAGCTATGGCCAGTCGATCTTTCAGTACGCGAACGATTCCAATGGAGCCCAAGACTATCGCAGTCTCGCCCTGGAAGTGATCCAGCAGACGACAGCCATCCGTAGCGCCCAATCGACTTCACAGAACTCCGATTCGTATCTCGATGAACGTTTCACACGCGCTGGTTAAGTTAATTGACTGCTTAACCTGTTTAGTGGTCGTGTTGGGTTGGTACCAAATGTCGACCCAAGCGATTTATCGAATTGCATCGCCTTCCATGGTATTTTCCCGATTCAATGTGAATTGAGGCACCAGTTCCCTTGCTATGCGCCGTCTCTCACTTTAGTTTTGCCTGTTGGCCCACTTGCCTATTTTTCTTGGGAAACCAATGATTCAAACCATCGGTTTCTGGTTCTAAATCACAAGAACAAAGTCAGGCATCCCGACACTCGCGTCGCCATAATCAATCGGCGGTTGCACGCGGGGAGTATTCGTTAGTGCGAGAAATATTATGACAGATCTAAAAACGCTGAAGTTTACAATCGCCTCGTTAGTATTGTTTGCGGTATCAACTTCTGCCACGAATCAATTGTTGGCTCAATCAACTGAAGAGCAATCAACTGAAGAGCTCGCCATCACAGGTCCCGCCGGCAGTCAAGAAATAGAAGCTCCGCAAGTTGCGCAAAAGCCAAATCTTGACGAGAAGAATGCTCCCAAGACTTTTTCTGTGCTTGAGTTCCCAATTGAGCAATCACCAATGTCTGAAGCAAAGAAATCAGTCCAACTCAAACCACCAACCATCGAGAGCGCGCTCAAACTCGAACCGCCCCAAACCGTCGACCAGCAGGCTCCTGACACCAGTGCCTTAGATGCATTTCTTCAAAACATGGTGCGTCCACCTGAAAACTTCGACGTGGCCCCTGGGGCTGTGCCAGGCAGAGTTGTTGATGAATCGAAAAAAACTGATGCGGCATCGGCTCAACCTTCGAACGACAAACGGGCTCAATCAAAAGCTGGTGAGTCAAAAACAGAAAAGGACGATAACAAGAACCTGCCAAAGATGAATGCTCCCACGAGCACCAACTACAGAAACACCGCCGAGCCAGCACGACGTGGCCTGTTTTATCGTTTCCGCCAAAACCGTATTCCTACTTCGCCAGGCCCGCAGAACGCGTCCGATGAAACACTACGGATTCGCGTCCCAGCCAACCCAAACGAGCAGCCATTCGCCTACCGCTCAGACACGTTCCAGCAAGAGCCACAGCGTCGAATCAGACTGTTTCGGCGTCGCTGATACAAATCGCGTTGGGGTTAAACGCAATACCGCTAAACGTGAGCGAATCATCGCTGACAGTATCGCTAATTCGAGGCCTCTAATTGGCTCAAGCCTGGACGCCCCAAAAGTAGCCACGTTCACGCTTTTACAAAAGCTTCGTAGAATTATGGCTTACACGGCATACCGAGAAGCCTTCAAAATGGCACCGCGACTTGGCCGTAAACTTAATAACCGAGTCGGCACTGGCCACGATCGCTGTATCAAAGAATTAGGCTCGCTTCAAAATTGCCAACACTGCGTTTCAATTCAAACTCACTAATCAATACCAAAAGAAACTGCTTAACCGTGTCTGATTTTCCGCCAACCATCGACGAACTCTACGAAACTTTTGATGATCTACCTGAGTGGGATGAGCGCTACGATTTCATCATCGACTTGGGACGAGAACTGCCCGAGCTTCCGGGTAATCTCCAAACCGCCGAGAATGTCGTTGAGGGCTGCATGAGCATGGTCTGGTTGGTGATGGACATGTCCGAAGGCGGCGAGTCGATTGAAATCCAGGCCGATAGCGATTCGCTGATCGTCAAAGGCTTGATCGCCGTCCTGTTGGCTTTTTACGCGAACAAATCAGCCAACGAAATCATCGAAAGTGATGTATCCGAATATTTGAAGAAGCTTGGCTTGAATCAACACCTCAGTCCCCAACGCCGCAACGGCCTATTCTCGATGATCAAACGAATCAACGCGCTGGCTGAACAACAGAGTTGAGTCGTCAGGCCCATTCAACGGGCAGCATTCAGCAGGTCAGGTAATTGCCTGACGCCGATCTTCCAAGAGACAGGGAAGATGAAGATCACGCAGCATCCAGTTTGACACGCGACGTTCAGCAATCAGGCCAACCGACATTACTTGCCCGGAGCCGGAAGTGAACCTGTCGACTTGGCTAGCTCTCTGGACAATTGTTCGGCCGCTTTTCGATAAAGGAAAATTCCTTTGTGCTTCAAAGACGAATCGACGATCTTCTTCGCCTCCTGCGTTTCACCCAACGTGTTCAGCAACGAAGCCACGAAATAGCTGATCTCAGGTGCGGCACCCGGCGTTTGGGCAACACGGCCTATCAGCGTCCTCGCTTGTTCGACACGGCCCAGCTTCAGCTCGATATATCC
Organism: uncultured Pirellulaceae bacterium; assembly: GCA_964589435.1. Classification (GTDB taxonomy): domain Bacteria; phylum Planctomycetota; class Planctomycetia; order Pirellulales; family Pirellulaceae; genus Mariniblastus. Next base: position 49,924 of record CAZPTT010000003.1, on the reverse strand, counting down.
CAACGCGGCCTGAGCCACCAAATTGTCGGGTAGCGATTGGGCATTCTTAATGGCGATTTGCTCCGCTAACTTTCGCTTGTTCTCATCCTTGCTTTCGATCAACGACAGAGCGTACATGTTGACCGAATCAAAATTGTTCGGCTGCTTCTGACTGATCGCCTGATAATGAAGTTCTGCCGTACCGTACGATTGGTTGCAAAATGCGATCTTACCCTTGAGGTTGCGAGAGAACACGCTTTCACTCCCCGCCTTTTCGGCCCGGATGATCGCGCTACTGGCGGTGGGAAAATCCTCATTGTCGACGGCCCAACTCGCAAACTCCAATTGCACTTGAGGAAGATCTGGGTACTTTTCCGCCGCGCTCCGAATCCATTTTTCGCCCTCGTCTGGCTTGTTAGATCGCATTGACCATGTCGCCAACACCGACTCAGGGACTCTCGTCGACGGATACTTCGACTTCAGCAAATTCAAATACTCCAAACTCTTTTCAATTTTGCCTTCTTTGAATTCCAATTCAGCACTGACCATCAAGACCTTGGCGTTGTCCGGGAGCGCAGCTCGTTGCTTATCAAGATACGTCCGCGCCACATCAAATCGCCCTTGCCGCATTGCGACATCCGTCAAACCATCCAACAACTGCTGCATGAAGTAATCTTTGGTTGGCTGGGGCATACCAGTTGAACCATTGATTTTCTTTTCACATTTTTCCAACAACGCCAACGCATCGGAAGTTCGATTCTGACTGATGGCAAGCCGCGCGAACGACGTGTACAAACCGGGATAGTCTGGATGCTTAACCGCTGCACGCTCCAACAGAATCAATCCACTTTTGGCGTCTTGTACCGCATAGCTTAACGACGCGAGTAATAGTTCGGTGGGAGGAAAAAATTTGTCTTGCTTTGACAACCCCTCAAAAATCTCGCGAACCTTGTTGAGATCCTGAACCTGAAAAGCCTTCACCGCGTCCTCGACCGCAGTCTTCTTTGCGGACCCACTCTCAAAATCCCCCGGGATCATGTTGTCGAGTTCTTTGAACAGCGCCGCAAAGATCTTTTGACGCTGAGCCGCCCGGTCGGCTTCGGACACGCCGGCAGCCCCGGCAACCTGAGGCGGTGCACTTCTTGAAGCGGGCTGGCCGCCACGAGAACCGTCGATCGATTGGGGTGAACGAAATTCCTCGCCCTGACCTAAAACCCCAGGGGCGGCAATGGTCCCGATCATCGCCAAGGCGCAAAAAGTCAACATGCCAATCGACGTCGTTCGTAGTCTCATCGTAAATCCAGTCTGGTTATTATCAATCTGGCGCTGTCTCAGCACCGAATATTTCTCGCGAGACGAAATTCGCTTGGAATCCGGCAACACTAATCCTGAATCCAAGGCCAATTTTGCACCGCCTGATTCTAACGTCTAGCAGGCAACAATGCTTACTCGAAAGCTCGGCACTCATTTTTGGGGACAGGTTGCCAGCACGCAATCAAACGTGATTTGATTAACGCAGATGGGAAACCGGTGGCGAAGGAATTCAGACTTCACCTAAAGCGACAAAACGACATATCAAGATGTCCGGCATCAAGCAGTTTGGATATCTAACGAGCCCAAAATTTTCGACGTTGCGTCGGCCTTGTTGAGGACGTAGAAGTGAACTCCCGCCGCGCTGTTGTCCAGTAATTCTCGCGTTTGTGCAACGCACTGCTCGACGCCAACGTCAAACTGCCAATCGCTCGACTCGTTTTCACCCAGTCGGTCGACGAAGGCTTGTGGCAGTTTCGCCCCGCACAGCGAACTAATGCGCTGAATCTGTTTGAGGCTGGTGACGGGTAGAATCCCTGGAACAATCGGCACATTAATGCCTTTGGATTCGCAAAGATCCCGAAATCGAAAAAAGTCAACGTTGTCATAAAATAACTGCGTGACGACCACGTCCGCACCCGCGTCGACTTTACGCTTCAAATTGTCTAGATCTGCATCAAGGCTTGGTGCCTCCCGGTGTTTTTCCGGATAGCCCGCCACGATCACGCCAAAATCATTGAATTCGGCGCTAATCAAATCGACCAATTCATTGGCGTAGCGCAGCCCACCTTCGGTTTGCGTAAACTCAGTTTCACCTTGGGGCGGGTCGCCACGCAGTGCCACAATGAAGTCGACGCCTTGGTCGCGAGCCGTCTTCATGTACGCTCGCAAATCGTCAACGCTGCTGCCGACCAACGTCAAGTGCGAGGCAACGGGCACACCAAAATCCTGTTTGACCTTGCTGATGATTTCCAGCGTTTTTGATTGGGTTGAGCCGCCGGCTCCGTAGGTGCAAGTGATAAACTCTGGCGAGTAAGCCATCAATTTTTCGACGTGCCGATAGAGGTTGGCCTCACCTTTCTCTGTTTTGGGAGGAAACAGCTCGAACGAAATTGTGGGGCGAGTATCCGAGTAGGCATTCTTCAAAAGCATAAGTTCAACAGTAGTGAGATAAATTGGCGCATCAAAAAATTTGTCTTGCCGCAAGAACACCTCTCACAACGTTTCAAATGCAAACATTCAAGTCGTTGGGTTTTAAGAGTGGGCTTGCTTCAAGCAGGTTTGCTTTAAACGGCTTGGTGAGTTTCTGATCAACCTCGCAGAAACCGAATCCACCACCAGGAAGTAGGCAAACGAGTTATCTATATCCTATTCAAGCGGTGCTCGCTTCAATAGACCGCAAACTTGAACGGAAATAAACTTTGCCTTAAAGCGGCCAAAAATGACAAGAAAATGAACCGTAACGTAGTTCAGATTTTGCCGTGGTAGCACGATATCGCTATGTGAATGATTGGCTGACTCAAAATTGGAATTCGTGCGAGACTTGTCTCAGAGCGAAATCGGATCACTCGACAATCTGTCCGGACGCTCAAACTCAGTCAGCCGGAACATGTCGTGAATCAACTGCACATCGCAGGGTCTTTGATCAACATTTCGTCGAGCGAACATACGTGCTTGAGTCGAAACGATGACTTCCGGCGGCAGACCTCCGACTTCGCCAAACAGCCGAGCATAATTCACGAAGCTTGGCACATTGGTTGTCGCAAACCCATAAACCATGCTACCGCAACCAATCATCTTACCCGTGAAGATGCTCGTATTGATCGCTGTCTTGGCGTAGTCTCCCATCACACAGCCCATGAATTGCATTTCAGTGGCTACCTTCCGGTCTCCGTACTCAACGTTGACTTTGCCGTAGGTGTTTTTCAGATCGCTGTTGCAAGTTCCCGCGCCTAGATTGATCCAACTGCCCAAATAACTGTGGCCGATAAAGCCGTGATGTTGCTTGTTGCTGTAGGCTTCGATAACGGTCGCTTCGACTTCCCCACCAACTTTGCAGTTATTTGAAACTGAGACCTCGTCTTTGATCGAGGCGTGTTCGCTGATTTTCGAATTCGGGCCAATGTAGATTGGGCCGCGGAGCAAACTGAATGGGCCAACCTTTACATTTTCATCGAGCACGATTGGCCCAGAACTAGAATCCATGACCACGTGATCACCGATCGAAACGCCCGCACCCAAGTAGACACCGGCTTGAGGTTTTTCGAATTTACCCAACGAGATTCGGTGCTCAATGTTTTCACGAAACGCACTCATGTTCTGGGCAACCACATGATGTGGATACTCAAAAAGTTCTAGGTCTGTTTCCACGACTTCCGCCTGATCCGGCTCGTTTGCCAAACCAAGCAAAAACTCACGCATCTCGCCCGGGCTCTTGTCAACCAACGAACTGGTCGGCAACAAAGCTGAACCAACCGCCCAACCATTCCTCGCGACGACCGCACTTTCCGCCGAAGGACATGAATCTTTGAATTGATGCAGTCGCTTGACATTGGATACCGAGGGAACCAATCGTGCATTGATCAACCAAGTCGATTTGAATTTAGGATCCAGCGATTGGTGAAACTCCGGATAGTCGTGGAGTTGCAGCGTTTCCAAATGAGGACGGACAGAACCGACCAAATTTCCTTCAAGCTCGGTGATCCAGTCGATTAAACGATAGCTCGCACATGTAATCGCGTAAGCAGGACGACCGGTTGTAATCGGAAACAAACGATCGGTGCCGGAGTCTTCGAAAACGATGATATTCATATCGAAACCGGCGGAAAACTAAAGCAAAACGAAAACGGAAAGGAAAAGTGGAAAACCAAGAGCTGACAGACAACTGCGCTGGTGCCGCTCCTGAATTTCTATTTTTATCATCCCTACGACCGAAAACAAACGCCCGATCGTTTGCGCGTTGAATATCGAACGACCAGCCAACGAAGACACGTTAAATTTTAACGATCAAGCACACTGGGAAGCCGAAATTAAGATCGGGGAAGCCAACGAGCGACAAAAAAAGCCGGCCCGCAATAATCAACTGCGGGCCGGCTTTGAGATTTTAATTGTTCGGTCGGTCTCGTATTCGGTCGGTATCTTGAAATAGTAGATCGAAGTTCGACAACTACCGATTTTGTGTCTGACCTTGGGCTTGAGCGTTGGCAGGGTTCATCTGCTTGATCACCATGTTCGTCAAATCGAGACGACGGTGAAAAATGACTGAGCGATTAACACCCTTGATGACTTCCGCTCGATTGTTGGCATCGATTGGATTGCTGTCGAAACGAAGCACCAATGAGATACCGTTCTGAGTCGCAATGCTGCTGACGATGCTTTTCATCTGTTCGTAGGTCTCGTAGTAGACCTGAGCTTCGCGGTTGAGCAAGTTGGCTTCAGCCTGACGGGCTTCGGTGCGAAGTGAAGTCTGCTTTTGCTCAAGCGTTGCTTCCATTTGGTTGCGTTCCGGCGAGCCGACTTCGTAGCCGCCCAAGCCTTGGGCTTCGACTTTGATGGCTTCTTGCTTCTGCTGAATGGTAGCCTTCAATCCGTCAGCCTCTGCTTTGATCGAGGCCATCTTGGCGGAAAACTGCTGATTGTCTTTGAACACCTTGGCAACATCGAGGACGGCCACCAAGCCTCCCTTGCCGTCTTGGGCACTTGCACCGCGGGTGAAAAATGGCAAAGCGACAGTGGCAAGCAATGCCAACACTAATGATTTTTGAATGGTAGATTTCAAGACTCGTCCTCCATGACTGACGAACTGTTTTATTGTTCTTCAATTTGAATATTGATAAACGATCCTTCGCTTATCACTTGCGGTTCAGCTTACATTTTTGATTGACAAGTTCAGAACTTTAAGCATTTGAAAACCAAAGCATGAAGTGTGCCAAAGCAAAACGTAAATTTCATTTTGCAAATGCCAAGCGTTTCTCTCACTACCTTTGTTGGTAACTCAGACGTTCACCCAGAATTTGCAAAGCGGTTTGTAAAGATTACTGGTTCGAGAAGCAATGCAGATATTTCTATTGAAGAAGAAACAGCCAATGCACCGCCAGCAATCTGTCCGCTAGCAGAAAATTTTCGCCGGCGTGATCAGCTAATACCTGAGACACGAAGTTAAGCGAAAAACGAAAAACGAAAAACGAAGAACGAAGCTCTACAACCCCACGGCTACAGTTGGCAACTGCTGCTTGATGGCCGGAGGCGCGTCACATCGTCCGGCGTAAAACGGCATTCGTGGATTGCTGAAGCGACCAACACATGCTGGCAACCCGCGCTCAAAAGGTGTTGAGCGTCCTCTGCCGAACGTACGCCACCGCCCGACGTCAAATTTACATCCGGAAGCTCGTGTGCGATTTCTCGCAACAAAGGCTGCAAACCTGCGTCATGCTCGCCGGCGATTCCACTCATCGTGCCCACGGAACTAAGATCGAGCACGATAAAATCTCGAACGCCTTGATTGTAAGCATTCTGAACTAGGTCAAATGGAGTCAATTGGCTCAATTCGCCCGGCTGAGTGATGATCGATTCGCCTTTTTTATCAAGGCTGAAGATTGGTGTGATACCGGCGTCCACGAGTTCCCCAAACACGGAGAACTGATCGGGCTTAGCCATCGTTTCGGACGACACAATAACCTTCAATCGATCACGCGTCTTGATCTGCCTAGCAATTTCTCCGCTGCGTTTTTTGTCCATCCAATTCGCGTCAATCCACAGACCAAACCCAACATCGAGAAGTTCGTTGTAGACCTTCCAGTTAGGTTCGGCCCCGGCAAACGAATCAATGTCAGCCAAGTACAAACAATCACATCCCGTTTGATAGAACATCGATTTTGCGACGTCAACGGGAACGCTGCTGCTGGTGAGTTTCGAATGAACCGGGCGATATTCATCTCGATTTCCACCGGCCGCTAATACGATTTGACCGATCATCAAATCAAGCACGGGGACAACGGCCTGCGTCATTGGTTTCATCATGGTTGCATTTCCCACAGTTGCATTTTCCACAGTTGAACTTCCCATCGTCACCTATCTCCACCCGCAACTCGAAAGTTTGATTCAACTAACGCAGACTAACGCAGCATGCGTTGGTCAGCTTTTTTTCCGGCTTCGACGCCAGTTCCAACTGGCGCTGATCCGGTTGCCTTTTCCTCGTACAACGGCATGAAGCGATAATAGACTTCGAGAATCATGACGGCCATAGCCGTGGTGTAAAGTCGCCCGCCGACTCGACCATGTTGATCTTCGAAATACCAACTGCCGGCGACGTGCTGATCGCCTTTTTCTTGCGTCATAATCAAATAATCTCGCATCTGGCGATTCCACGATTTCCACGCATCGGTCTGCTGGTGATGCATCACCTGAGTCGCGTAATAATTGAAGTAGACATCTGATTTTGACGGCCCACGGTCATCGAGGTACTGACACCCAAGCTCCAAATTCCCGTGTTCCTTGTGCATGCCAAGATACATTTGAGATAGCAATCCGACCGCGGTCGTAGTCGGCGTTCCCCGATCAGGATGTTGATAGCCGTACTGTCCGCTGGATGAGCTGAGCGAGTTGACGAAAGCTTCGGCTTTCTGCCAAACCTCGGGTTTTGTCGGGAAACCAGCCATCTCGCAGCTTTTCAATGCCATGATTTGCCAACCGGTAACGGACAGGTCGCCCGGTTGAGCCGGCTCATATCGCCAGCCACCTTTCGTGTGTTGAGCGTTGACGATGAATCGGCGAGCGGCGTCAACAGGATCCATTAGATCAGTGTCCGATGTCATCGTGAAAGCTTCGGCCAAAGCAATGGTCGCGATCGCCTGCGAGTACATTCGCTGCTCACCTTCGGCCAAAATTCCACCGTGCGGTGTGAAGCGCATTCGTTTCAAAAGATACTTCAGCCCCTTGGCCACCTGTTCTTTGTACGGCCCCGTCTCATGCGTGTAACCTGCTCCCAGCAAGGACATCAACGCCAATCCGGTCGCAGCCGTTGTCGACTCTCGTCGCCCCTGATTGGGGCACCGTCCATCGCATTCGCCATCGTGGTGAAAGAACCGCCAGCCACCATCTTTCTGTTGATGGGAAATGATCCATTGCAATCCGTTTTCGACCGCCATTTCACTTTCAAGAGATCCACCTCGGGAAGCAGCCATTTGCGACCGCGCGTTGGCCTCGCGCCCTTCCAGCCCACCACCCGTTGGCATGGTGTTTAACGTTTTTGCCGGCGCGTCATTTTCGCTGACGATTGGATTGTTAGATTCTGCAATCGCGTTAATGATGTCTTCTGGATTGTCCGCAATTTCCGTTTCGATATCGTTCGAAACGTCTTGGTGCTCCATCTCGATTGGCGATTGACTTTCGTCAGGAATTTCAATCTTTACCGTTTCAGTATCGACATCAGCAGGATTCTCCGGAACTGGATTGGCATCGAACGTCGCCAGCACACTGATTCGTGGAATCGGTTTTTCTGCGGCAAAGACAAACAACATCAATCCAACCAACAAACCGACGTGGCTGAAAAGACTGACAAAGAAAGACGAGAGGGGGTGGCGAATTCGATGAATCGTTTCAGTGATCGATTCGGTCTCAAGATCTTCTGCATTCAATTGTGCAGGAGCCAACCCGATCGCCTGCGAAAACTCCTGACGACTAACAGGTTCCGCTTCGACAGAAAACGAAGCAAAATTGGCGACGATGTTTTCTAGCTGTTCCGCTGAGTGATCTGTCACCGGTTGGACTTGCATCGCCAGAGATGCCACCGATGGCTGCTCATTGGATCGACTTCGCCCCGAACCTGAGCGGCGCTTCGGCTCCAATGACGCTAGTTTTGAGCTCGCCGCTTGATGGGATAAATTGTCAGCTCGACCTCGCGCTGGCTTTGGCTCTGACTCTTGCTTTGGGAGCCGCTTTGACGATCCGGCTTGCTTCGCTCCACGAACTTTCGAAACTCCACGCTTCTTCGATCCAGGCGGATGAATTGGGAGCGAGCCGCCATTCGATTCTCCATCTAATCCGGAACCCGAAACAGAACGGGAACGCGAATTCGATCGTTCCGGCTGCTGTGGAAAATTTGGATCGGATGACTTGGACATTGGGCGTTCCTTAAGTTCTCTATTAACTATAGTCCGCTGAATATCCTCTGGTGGCTATTTGAATTTCATTAATTCATATTGCACCGGTTGTGAGTAAAATCCGCTCCGCAGGCCCTTGGAATCTTCCGCAATCTTCACTTCTTGCTGGCCCCAGAGATTTGTCGAATCGTAGGTTCGGCGGGTCATTTTTACTGCCCAAATGGAATCCTCTGGTAACTGCCCCGGAATGATTTGATCAAGAGGTATCGCCAACTCAACCGACCAATACTGGTCGTCATCAATCCGACTGACGAACCACTTCGGATCCCAGCCTTTGGCTCCACCACATTGATCGCCGACCCAACCTCGATAGTCGACCGTAAAATGATTTGCAGTTCGGTAATCACGATCCAAATCGATAGAGAATTCAACTCGATCTCGCCGAGTCAAATCTGCATCTCTGGGCCGCGCGTCATAGCCAGTTTTATAAGACTGCCCCGGCATCTTGCGACAACGAAACGCTGCATAAAGAAATTGGTCATCAAATCCAAACATCGCCAAGTCTTGCCCAGCATCGACCTGGAACGACCGTTCCCAACCGCCTTGTTCAACGGCTTGCCAGAGTGGATCGTTCAATTTCCCATCAAGGCGTGGCCGCTCCGTCGCTCGTATGCAGGTAACAACGTCGAGCGGCTCGACGACGTTCGTCGCCATCCCACCAAGTATCAGCTCACGTTGGGCTCCGATCGAAACTCCAACACCCTCTCCACCATTGACTCCATCGTCGGCTCCATCGTCAACTTTTGACAACAGCTTCAGCAAGCCTTCAATTGGTTTTGATCCGTTTAACTTTCGGGCGATTTGGGCCTCAATGATTCGATACTGTGGGCCGCTGACAAGATCTGGATCCCGTTGCGCCAACCGAGAAAGGTACTGGCTGGCCAGCCGCCAACGGGCTTCAAAAAACGCGTTGATTTCTTTTTCGCTTAGCTTCAAAGGAGCCGCTTCATTTCGGTTCTCGACACTTACGGGCGCTTCGTCCTCCAGGCTTGCCAGTTTCACTTCGCCCTCCATTTCCAACTCCGCCAAAGCCTCCGCTTTGAGTTTCGCGTCAGCCTCAGCACCAACCTGATCGTCGACCGGCTGATCTTCAGACCAAATCGTATGCGTCACTCCGTTGACCGTGACCTGCTTGGGCGTCGCTTGCTTGCCGCCATGTTTTGCAACCGCAATCTGACTGGCATTATTCTGCGAAGCAAACTCCAACCGTCGCTTGAATTCGATCATCCCCATCTCATCGCTGGCGTAAAACTGAGCCAACCAAGTGTAAGCCGCTGGTGAGAGCGGATGCCGATCCAGACGCGTTGCCAACAGCTCCAGTGTTTGGGCGGCCATCTCGGTTTGACCGACATCAAGAAATCGTTCGGCCAATTGAGCCAGCCAAATCCCGGCCACGTTTTCATCCAACGTCAGCGTCCAAGAAAGCACTTGCTGTTGCCAGTTGCCCATCGATTGCGTGCTGACATTTGTCTGCTGAAGAGAAGCAGACACGAACTGGTCAAACTTCTTCTCTTTCGACGTCGCCAACTGGATCGCCTGCAAATTACCGCGAAGCTCTCCAGCTGCATCCCGCCGCGGTAATGGCTGACCAGGTTTTGCAAGTCCAGCAAAAGGATCATTCGGTTTCGCCGCGCCAATCGCAGTTAGGTTTTGAATGCGAAAACTGACGGGCTGTTCGTTGACCAACGGAAGTCGCAACAACGCGCGGCTGACTGCGATCCGATCCTCAACCAGACTGCCCATACGGGGAAGCATTCGCTTTGCATCAATTGAAAGTGACCCCGATTGATCCGGCATCACCAATCGGTCGACTTGCCACGGCTGCAAACCGATTCGAATAATCTGCTCAGGATAAGCATTGCGATCGGCCGCCGCTGTGATCGCCTCTGCCAAAAGAGAATTGGGAGAAAGTTGATTTCCTTTGCCTCGCTTGGGTTGATAAGTTGCGCTGTTGACAATCACACGCGGACGCATCGTTCGGATGGTTCGCACCAGTTCACGTAGGTGATCTCGCCGAGAACCCTCGGCCGCCTTCAGATCAATGATTGTTGAACAGCCCAGCCGTTCAGCGGCTTGGATTCCTTGACTGGACATCTCGCGTCCAATAACTGCCGCACCGCCAATGAGGCTTTCTTCACCGGCGAAGTTCGCAAACAACGCCAGCGGCAACCCCGATTCGGTTTCAGCCATCGCCAAAAAAGATAATCCTTGTTGTTTGCCCCGTTGTTTTTGCCAGTTTTGCCCACCATCAGTGGTCGCCAGAATCGTACCCAAAGATCCGACTGCCCAGCCGTTGTTGTCGTCGACAAAATGGACATCGCTGATGGGGAAGGAGCTTCCCGTTTGAAACGCCAAGATCGATCCAGAATTCGTATCGATCGAAAAGACAACTGACCCGGGATTTCCAGCGATCCAAATCTTGCCCGGCGTAATCGAGATCGAGGTAAAGTCAAAATGCCTGAACAAACTGCTTTCGTCTTCGGAGATGGCCGCCGCCCAGGAAAGTCCGCCGTTGGTCGTTTGTAAAATTGCGCCAGAATCGCCGACTGCCCAGCCATTTTTTTCATCAACCATGCGGACGCAATGAAGCTTGGACTTAACGTCACCCAGCATCACGCTCGCTTCGTATTGATTGTTCTTAATCCTGCCAAGCCGTCCACTTGAGTCAAGGTTTACAAACCCGTTTCCGATTTGATCGCCGTCAATCCAGTCCTCGTTCATTCCAGACGACTGGCTTGACCAAGTCTGGCCACCATCGGATGTGTAGTAGATTCCGGTTCGGAACAAATTGCCCATCGCTCCCAACGCCCAGCCGTTGGATTGATCTGAGAAGTGAATTCGTTCGATGCGTGGGATGACCAGACCTTCGATCGTTTGCCAACTTGCACCGCCGTCCCTCGTTCTCAGTACCACCGCCCTCGACCGATCGACGTACGGCACATCGTAGCCGCCAGCGATCCAGCCATTTTGCTCGTCGACAAAATGAACCGATTCGAACCGGCAACGGAACGGCTTGTCTTTGCCAGTCGCGCCACCGGTCACGCCCGTCCATTGCGTCTGGGCACCGCGCTGCATGTTCATGAATTTTTCTTTGAGCGATATCTCTTTCGCCATCGCGCGACTGGCCTGAGAAATCTCCAGCCAATGCTTGCCGCCGTCTCGCGTTCGCAGGACGACCCCCTGCCCTCCAACAGCCCATCCCAATTTTGAGTTGAGGAAAAAGACATCCGTCAGATCCGCATCGGCCTGCCAACTCTTTGGTGACGATTCGCGAGGAATATTGCTATCGGCGTCGATCGAGCCGGTTGTCAGCAACGTCATCAGACTGAACGTTCCAATGAATGCGAACGCGCATATTAGACTCTGAATAACTGACTGAAGACCGAACCGTTTTTCTCGAACCGTGCCATCCATGACGGATCCTCGCAAAAAAAGAGATATTTCGAGGGGAGTTTATCAGGATTGAAAGCAGTGACCTAGATCGCCAACGCTAGCAATCGCCGGCCGCTTTAATAGTCATTCGCTTTAGTTGTCAAAAGGCTTTTTCTCCCTTCATTTGCGCGGGCAAACTGACACCAGCGAGACCATGAGACGGTCACTTCAAGTTCAACGAGTCACTCAGATTCCTAGACAGAAAACCAAGCCGTCCCGAACCTCTTGGTTGCAACCGTGTCTTCGCCGTCGATGACAAAAGACATTTACCCACGCGAGAAAAACTGGAAACATCTCTATCTCCGCTCCAACAAAGTACACCGAGCCAGGCAGTTGGGGTTTTCCTATCCACGTGAAAGCGAATCCAAAATGGTCGAACGCGAGTCGCTCAACGTCTTGTTCATTTGCTCGATGAATCAGTGGCGCAGTCCAACGGCTGAACAAATCTACGCGGACAAGCCATTGCTGAACGTTCGATCGCGAGGCACCAACCGAGGGGCAAAAAGAACCGTCACGTCCAACGACCTGAAGTGGGCGGACATCGTGATGGTGATGGAACAGAAACACAAGCAACGATTGACAGGCAACTTTCCTGGCGAAATGCGTTACCAAGAAATTCACGTTCTCGACATTCCAGATGACTACCAATTCATGGATCCGGAATTGATCGTTGAATTAACAAACAGCATCGACGCGATATTGAATCGCATTTCCGAATAACGAAACACCGTGGGCAAAGAATGTCGCTTTCCAATTCAGAGCTCGACCAGCTTATCCTCGCGCGCACGCTGGTTTCGATTCAACGAGAAGCGATTGATAGCAACAAAGTTCGAGGCATTCCGCTCGCCTATTCACAAGAACTATTGCTGCTGCAATACGTGTTCGATTTCCACTTGGACGGACTGCTTTTGATCCGGCGCGCAGACATCGCATCGCTCAAGACAGGTGACACTGACCGGTTCCAAACGAGTTTGATGAATGATGCAAACTTGCTTGACCGCGTCCCGTTCACCGGCGACTGGGCGATTGAGTCCTTCCGAGTTTTTCTGTCGGTCTTAACTCCCAAACAATTCGCCATTGTCGAAGATGAATTGTCCGATCCGCCAGAATTCTATATTGGACGAGTCATCAGCACTGACAGAAAAACGATTGAGATTCACGAATTCTCAGGCGTCGCAAAATGGGCTGAGAATGTGACCGAGATCGATGCATCCAAAATCACTTGCGTGCAAGTCGGCACCAACTACATCAAGTTTTACGAAGATTACTTTCGCAAGACCTGATTTTTCTTGACAAGATTCGAGCTGCGGTTTCGAATGGATTTCGCGACATGAAACTGAGTTTTGCATACGCAAATCCATCCTTACGAAACGAGACTCAAAGAGATGTTGAAATCCGCTCGGATGAAAATCAATGCAATCGTCGTGCCCGTCTGTAGCGCCATCGTGTGGTTTTGGCCGGCCTATGGGCTGCACGTGTTCCTGTTCATTTGTGCTTGGGTCATGTTTGGATTTTGGCGAATCAACCGAGAAATGAAACGGGACGAGAAAGCTCTCGAACTCGAAATGCAAATGGTGGAATCCGAAATGGCCAAACATCAATAAACCATAACGCTCATCAATGTGCCGTTCTTTTTGCGGACTCGGTAATCAACTAACGCGCAATTCATCTTTGATCGCCTGCAGCCGATTGGCAACTCGTTTTTGCAAGCGAGATTTGGTCGGAAACGCGATTAACATAATCAGCAAACCGAGACCAACGATGATCAAACTTGGCTTGCTATGCTCGAGCATGAAGGTCAGCAGGTTTAAAAATACAGCGCCTTCGACAATCGCAAAGAAAATAATCTGACTGATCGAAAGACTGCTGATGATGGAATCGATCGCTTGGTTGTCATCAATCTCACGACGCTCGTTACTTAATTCGCGCGCCACAACAGCCGTTGATGTTTCGGCAATCAAGGAAGGCACGATGAACGCGATAGCGAACATACCCGCCCCCGTCGCCATCCCGATTAACGACATCATTTTCATATATGATGCGAGATTACTCCAATCAACAATCGCGGCAACGACAGCAGCGAACGCGACGGCTCCCAGTACAATCGCCAAGACAATCATTTGAATGAAGTTTAGCTTGGGCCGAATACGATCGACCTGCTCAGTAGTCAGCATGGTCGTTTACAGTTCTTTCCCAAGCTTCTCGATCAGCTTTGCCGCCACCTGTGGGTCGTCTTGCTTGACCAAGTGATCGATCGTCTGCTGTTTGACATCCAGCTTGAGCAGATGAGAACTCAAACTCTTCCAATACTTCTCTCGCTTCTTGCCTTCCGACAAATAAAGCTCGGTGATAATTTCCTGAGCGCGTTGAAGGGAAATATTCTCACGATTGTCGTAGTAATTACGAATGATGTTCTGCTGGTATTTCGTTCTTTCGGCCATGACAACTCTTTAGGTGTGGGCAAACAAGTACGGAGTAAAACTTAGGTGACCGATTCGGGGTATCAACAGAGCGAGGAACGGTCTGTTAAAGTTTTCGGCTTCTGCCGCAACGAAGGTGATCATTGACGCCTCGTGGCCAGATATGTCGATATTAATGGCGATCGGCCAAGAAAATCACGCTCTGCCATGTTAAATTAAAGTCGTTCTAAATTGTACGTCAAAAACGACCACGATTGTTTTGCCGCATTGAAGATAGAGTCTGTTCGAAAAGGCTTTTTTGATGGCCTTTTTCAGCCGATCCTTTATTGAGGGCAACACCCAATCGCAACCGCTTCAATTTAGTTTCTGATTTTCTGACTGACTTCGTTTCGACGCTTTTATCTATCTGAATCTGTTTGGCCAGCTTGGATTTACTGGTTGGTTTATCGCGAATGCAAATCAAATGTCCACAGTGCCAGCAGACCTTCGCGTCCAGTGATTCATCGCCAAAATTTTGCAGTCAGTGCGGTAGCTCGCTGACACAGATTGGCGACAAAGACGGCGCTGCCGACGTCACCATTGATCGACAAACCTCGACAGATCTACCGACTGGCGATACAGAAATGGCGACGATCGCGCCACAGGGTGACACACATGACTTCGATTCCAAGACCCGTGCGTTAGCGAGTGCGGCTCAAGATGAAGTCACTCCCAATACGAATTTTGGCCCGTACCAAATTGTGCGAAAATTGGGCCAAGGCGGCATGGGATCTGTCTACGAAGCAGAGCATCAGATCACCGGCCAGAAAGTCGCTTTAAAGCTTCTCGCTCGTGCCCTCCTTTCGACAGACGATTCGGTCGAGCGGTTTAAGCGTGAAAGCCAAATTGCTGCGTCGATCAATCACCCACATTCGACATTCGTTTACGAGGCGGGTGAGTTCGACGACCAATTCTATATCACGATGGAATTGATGCCGGGTGGAACACTGAAAGAAGTCATCGAGGAGAATGGCGCGCTGCCGGTGGAGAAAGCCGTCGACTATGTGCTCGACATTATTGATGGCTTGAATCCGGCTCACGCAGCTGGCATCGTTCATCGCGACTTGAAACCAGCCAACTGTTTTATTGACAATCACGGCCGAGTGAAAATCGGCGACTTTGGTTTGGCTAAATCTTTTCTTGGCGACTCCAACCTGACGCAAACCGGCACGTTCATGGGCACGCCCCAGTTCGCTGCCCCCGAACAA
The DNA here is from genome assembly GCA_964589435.1 of uncultured Pirellulaceae bacterium. GTDB lineage: Bacteria > Planctomycetota > Planctomycetia > Pirellulales > Pirellulaceae > Mariniblastus. The sequence continues at coordinate 34,375 of CAZPTT010000003.1, read as the reverse complement.
TTGCGTGCCTCCGAAGTCGACCAACAAGCCGATCTGTATGCCGTTGGCGGCACGCTGTTCTATTTGCTTTCCGGTCGGCCACCGTTTGTTGGCAACGCAGCGCAAGTCATCTCCAGCATTGCCTCTGATACGGCTCCCGACATCGCGACCGTCGTCGATGGTGTCCCCAAAGAACTCGCACGGATCGTCCAACAGACACTCGAAAAAGACCCAAACAAACGACAAGAAAATTTGGTGGCGCTGCGAAGTGCTCTGCTCCCCTTTTCAACGCGAGGTGCCTCAGAAGCCGATCTTGGACGCCGGATGGCTGCCTATTTCATCGACTCGATCATCTGCACCTGTCTCGCGGTGATGGTGGTTCAGTTTACGACGACACTCACCATGCTGTCGGGATTTTTCACAGAGCAAGGCGGATATAGCACGATCAACCTGATCAATCTTTTCATTCAATTCGGCACGCTGTTGTGCTATTTCGCAATACCAGAATGTCGATTCGGTCGAACGCTGGGTAAGTGGATGATGGGAATGCGAGTGATCGATCAACGCAACGAAACTCCAGGGCTGTTCCCTGCGTTGATTCGGGCGGCCATGGTTCCCGGATTCGCACAATTGACCGTCAGCTTTTCCAATTATTTATTCGGCTTCGCCGGCGGCGACATGGCCAATCTGTCTCGAACGATGGTTACGATGCAAGGCGTTAGCATTCTCAGTTGGATTCCAAACCTGATTTGCCTATCGACCGCCCGACCATCCAATGGTTTTCGCGGCTTGCATGATTTGCTGTCGGGCACTCGTGTTGTCCGATTAGCAAGCTCGTTGGAATTCGTTCGACCGGAAAACATTCCAGTGACGCTTCCCGTCGCCGTCAAAACTGCAGACGATTCTCAACTTAATTCCCGCTCGTTGCCTCAATTGAGATCAACGTTGAAGGTTCTTGGGCATTTTGATGCTGGCGAGAGAAATACTGCGGACGAAAATCCCAATCAACGAGAATCATCAACCGTCTTTATGGCCCGTGACGAATTGCTAGATCGAGACGTGTGGATCGCAGAAGTCAACGACTTCGATTCAGACGAACCGATCCGATCGGATTTCCGTTCGACGCAATTGCGCACGTTGGCAAAAACGGAACATGCTGGCCAGAAGTGGATTGTTTCAGAATCCATTAAGGGCGCACCGCTACTGCAGTATTTAACTACCGCTCCGCGAATGGGGTGGTCGTCGTTGCTACCGGTTCTGCAAGACGTCGTTAGCGAGCTGATTGAAACCGAACGAACCGCCAGTTCGTCTGAAGAAGAGATTCGCATCCGTTGCGAGCAAGTCTGGATTGACCAAGCCGGTATCGTAAAAATTCTCGATCCGGCAATTACACCGCTGACAGGAATGGCTGCGGCGGAGAAGAACCAAAGCGAACACACGGAATCGGCCGCCAGCTCTACCAGCGATCCACTAGAGCCATCGAAACTTGTCGAAGTCGTGCTTGATACCGTTGTCAAGAAACACATCGTTCCAGTACACGTGCTCGAGTTTCGCGATCAACTCAAATCATTTCATGGCACACCCGACTCATTGCGAAGAATCGAACAAGAACTAGAAGCCAGTGAAGAACAACCGTCGGCCTGGCGCTGGGATGATCGTTTGGGCGTCAGCGCTGCGACGATCGGGATTGAATGCTCTCTGCTATTTTCATCCACCATTTTATGGGCGTTCTTCGCTTCCTTTTACCAGAGGCTCGCCTGGCCTTTTGCTGGCTCGGTCACCTTAATCGTCTTTCTGAGTTTGATCGCCGTGGTTGGTTTCTTGACGCGGGGTGGAATCACATTTCGGTTGACGGGTGTTTCGGTACGAAAAAACAAGACGCTTCTCGCCGCGTCTGGGTTGCGATGCGTTTTACGAAGCATCGTCAGTTGGCTGCCTTTTATTTTATTGATGGCCTCCATCACTGCAGTTGTTGGGTATGGCATTGGCGACGAGCTGGCAGCAGCGGAAGACGTCGATTCAGAAATGCCGCGCGTCATTTTGTTTCAGTTACTCGCCTGGGTTCCATTGCTTGGCGTGCTACTGGCTGGTTTTATATTTTCCATTTACAGCCCTTCGCGAGGGATTGCCGATATGATTTGTGGTACCCGGCTGACCAGGAAGTAATTGAGTGAGATCGAGATGACCAACTGTCAACAATGCAACACCGCTCTGGTCGGCGAAGGTATTTCGCAAGGCCAACAAGTACGTTGCGCGCGTTGCTCACATCTATTTCGCTTGGGCGATCAGGCTTCGTCGAGCGCAGATAAATTCGCCTGGCGCAGTTTTTGGCTGGGCCTGATCTCTTTTGTATTCCTGTTCCTGACAGGGCTGCCGGCGATCTATTACGGGGTCAAAAGCCTATTGCGATCACGCTTCATTCAGGCTCGACCGATCGACAAAGCCGCTGCCGTGGCCGGAACTGCGATGGGAGGTTGCTTCGGGATTCTCGGTGGATTTACGCTACTCATTTCGTGCGCACTTGCCGCTGTTGTCTTCTTTACGATTTCCAAACTCGAAGACCCTGCTGAAATCCAACAACGTTATTCGACTCTGTTTGCGGAAGTTCTCGAAGACCTTCACCCAGAAGAAAGCGTATCAGTCTTCAACGCGCAATTCTTTTTCGAGTTTGCTGACGCCGAACAATTCGAGGAGCGAACATTTCGCTTGCGTCAAGCTTTTGCCAGAGCCCCCATGCAGGCAACCAAGGGCCAAACAGTTTCTCAGTTAAAGAGCCTTGGGATCGATCGAAACCTGTTACTCGAAGAAATCAGCGCAGAGAAATTGACTTGGAATTTGCACGGTGAAGAGATTTCAGTCATGAAAACAGTTTCGAAAATTATTGGATACGACAATTCTGATGACGACGAAAATCAACCTGACGTAGACGAATCGCAGCCCGGAAAATTGGTGCCCCCCATCTCCGCTGACAGCAACGCCCCCAATCCAGAGACGACAGTTCAGTATGTCGGATATGTAAAGCAGGCAAATCGCTCTTCGGGATTTTCTGCCGTGGTTTACCAACCCAACAACGTCTACACCGAAGAAAAAATCAAAGCGATCATTGAAAGGATCCAATTCCGCGACGAATAAAATCTCGCGATTGAAATTGACAATCCAATGCTCTTTCGATTTTGTCTATACGGTTTCCTGAAGAACCAACGCTACTTCGAACCGTTCTTGATGCTGCTCTTTCTCGATCGCGGATTGAGCTTCTTTGTCATCGGCTTACTGATTGCCTGCCGCGACCTGACCGTCAATTTGCTCGAGATTCCCTCGGGTGCCATCGCTGATTCGTTTGGCCGGCGAGGTTCGATGCTGACATCGTTTGTTGCTTACATCATCAGCTTTCTAACTTTGGCGACAGCAAGCAGCACGGCAGCTTTCTTCGTTGGCATGATTCTTTACGGCGTCGGCGATACGTTTCGAACCGGCACTCACAAAGCGATGATCTTCGAGTGGCTACGACTGCAGAACCGAAGTGATGAACGGACGAGGATCTACGGATTGACGCGAAGTTGGAGTCAGATCGGATCAGCGCTTTCGGGATTGATCGCGGCTGCATTCGTACTGATTAGCGGCAGCTACGCTTATGTGTTTTACTTTTCGATCGTTCCCTACGCCTTGAACTTGATCAATCTCGGAACGTATCCCAAGGAACTTGATGGTGAACACCAACGCGCCCGTAGTGTTGCCGAGACCGTCAGTCGACTGACTGGTTCGTTAAAGAAAACCATCGCCCAACCGAACCTACGCCGGTTGATGGTTGAGTCGATGGGCTGGGATGGCGTCTTCAACGCGACCAAAGAATACTTGCAGCCGATTCTCCAAGCGTTGGCAATCGCAGGCAGTGCATTTCTGTTCGCCGAATCTGTCGGAGTGCCAGATGCGGTTGCTGGGCTGACCGAAAGTGACGCTGCCGGGTCATCATGGAATCGTGCTCAAAAAACTGCGGTGCTGATTGGACCGGTGTACGCAGTCCTCTTCTTACTTTCAGCTTGGGCCAGTCGAAATGCCCATCGTTTGGTCAGCGAACCAGGCAGCGAAACAACAGCCTCGCGAAAGTTGTGGCTGGCAAACACGGCCATCTTTTCCGTCATGGCCGGCGCTGCTTGGTTTCATTGGTACACATTATTGGTGGTGGCGTTTATCGCGGTTTACGTCTTAAAGAATATCTGGCGACCGATCTTGGTCACGCGCTTCGATTCCCATTCGGATCCAGCCGAAGGGGCCACCATTTTGTCGATCGAAAGCCAAGCCCAGCGATTGTCGACCTTGGTTTTAGCGCCCGTGATCGGATGGACGATTGACTTCGTTTCCAAAGGCGGCGTGAATAATGGAGCGACGAATTTAAGCGGCGGAAGTTTGGCTGGCGAATTTTGGCCTATCGGAGTCATTGGCTTACTGATTTCAGCTACGATGTTGATGACTTCGCGGCGCTGACAATCTGCTATTGCTACCCAGCTATCAGCTTTAGCCCCGCAAGCCACCAATTTCCGCCATTTGCTTTCTGACACTGAAATCGAGGTCAACATCATGCTTCGCCATTGTTTACGCAACGCTCTTTCGGTTTGCGCCATCTTTCTTGTGATTGCTTTTGCGTACTGCTTAACGGCCTCCGGACAACAAGTGGCGACGCCAGAAAAGCAACAAGCATTTGCAATCCCAGCAACCAACGATGGCTTGCCTGGCGTCGGGCCGATTCGACGGTATGACTGGTTTCAAAAATTGTGGCAAACGCGACGCAGCCAATGGGCCAAAGACGTCGATGCCGATCAGGGTGCTGTGGTTTTTCTCGGCGATTCGATCACGCAAGGTTGGGGCAACGACATGGGCGGAAGTTTCTCCGGCATGAAGGTTGCCAATCGAGGCATCAGCGGCGACACGACGCGAGGCATGTTGCTTCGCCTCCAAGAGGACGTGCTGGCCGTCAAACCGGCGGGCGTCGTGATGCTGATGGGAACCAATGACCTGGAAGAAAATGCCACCCCTGAAGAGGTCGCAGAAAACTTTGGCTTGATCATTGAGGCTTTGAACGAGCATAACCCCAACATGCCGATCATCGTCTGCCAGGTTTTTCCCAGCGCAGCGGCAAAGAAGCGTCCGGCTGAAAAGATCAAGAAGGTTAACGAGCTTTACGCCGATGCGATTCGAAATAATTCAAGCGTTCAATTCCTTGACACTTGGAAATTGTTTGCAAATGAAAAAGGCGACGCAAAGAAAGAAGAGTTCCCAGACCTACTGCACCCCAATCAAGCCGGCTACGCGAAATGGGCGGCGGCACTTCGCCCACTATTGGCGACCTGCGAATTTCTGGAAACTGACGATGATGAGTTCAAAATCGAAGATGGATTTACAAGCCTGTTTAATGGCAAAGACCTATCGGGCTGGTGTTACCGACCAACTTCACCGCAGATGTTAAAGTCACGCGAGCGATGGAAGAACCATCCGGACTGGCCGATCGTTAAAGAGAGAGTCGAATTTGGGTCTGACTCGAAGACGTCTGACGGACGATACTTGGCAAAACACGGGCGGCTGATCGTGGCCGAAGCACCGGGCTTGCGAAAAATCCAACAGCTTTGGACGACGCGCGAGTTTGGAACGGACTTCACTTTGCGATTGGACTTTCGCGCTGTACCCAACGCGGACAGCGGCGTGTTTCTTCGAGGCAAGCAACTGCAGTGTCGTGACTTTTCGTTAGCCGGTCCGTACAAAGATTTAGAGAATTTCAAACCGGGTGACTGGAACGCACTGGAAATTGTTGTGACAGGTAACCTGGCACGCTGCACTTGCAATGGAGAAGTTCTCGAGGAGAAATTCAAAATCCCTGACAACGGGCCAATTGGGATCGAAGGCGACCGTGGCCAAATCGAATATCGGCGAATCAGAATTATCGCTACCAAAGAATAGGACTTCGTTTTGTTTCAATACAGGAAAGAAATGCAACAATATCGAAATCATAAAACCTGATGCAAAACCCCAGAATGCAATTCGAGCAATTTGTCAGCCGATAGTTAGCCTTGCAACTCCAAAATCAAAAATGGATGTTCCTTGGGTGTGGATCTGCATAATACACACCATACAATTCCAATTTCCGAAGGATCGAATGAACCCTCAACGCATTTGATCCAAATTCTTCACGAATTTTTTGATATTGGTCTGCGAGTACATTTGAGTCATCGAAGTAAGGAGGCGGCAAATCTATGTAAGCTTTGCCAAAATCTAGCATGTACGGCGGCTGGACTGATGTCATCTCAATCACCAATTCAGAGGCCATTGAAGCTACAAGTCGTGGAATGGCCAATCCATCGATTTCGAAAACCTGATGGATCAACAGTCGTCGATAACATTCAAGTTCTATTTCGAAATTACTCACCCTCTCGAATGCCTTAACGGCGGTTCCAAGTGATGTTTGCCATACCTCACCATCCTCTCCGCCTCCAAGACGCTCTTTAATCCCAAACTGGCGTATGCTATTATCCCGGAAGCAGCAAACCTAGTCTAAGAGAGTCTTCATGCGAAACAAATCCTATTCTGCGTCTGTAATTATGACTCTCGTTGCGTGTGGAATCGAAATGAGTATTTCTCACCTTGGAGATGACTTTTTAATAGTTCGTGAATCGTCGATTGAAACTGAGAACTGCGACGCTGAGTTGATCGTCAATGTAGATGGAATTGAAAACCGAAGAAAAGTCAAAATTGAAAAACTATGCCAAGGTGGATTTGTTCAAGCCACCTATTCTGACCCCAACAATTTCCTGCCGGAACTAAGCTTGCCCTTCGGCGTCGACGGCGAGTAGGAACCTCGGAGCGTTTTCTGAGCTTCGAACCTGTACGGCATTGTGCTTGTGAACAAAAGACAAGCTCAACTCGCGTGTTTTGCCGCGTTTTCTTGGCGGAGATTCATAGCAAGCAATCCAACACAAGTCGGCGCATGGGTGATTTCGCCACTGAGAACTTTCTCAACCGCGTCAGCAAGTGGCATGACGACCAGTTCGATTAGCTCCGTTCCTTCGGGATTGCTTTCGACTTTTGTTAGGCCACGAGCGAAATAGATCTGCGTCGGAGAGACGACAACCGTCGTGAACGGATCCACGGTGGTAAGAAACTCCCAACTGTCAGCGAGAAGCCCCAATTCTTCTTGCAACTCACGCTTCGCCGTCAGCAACTCCTCTTCGCCCGGCTCAACACCTCCGCTGACTCCTTCGATCGAGTCGCGACCGATTCCGTAGTGAAACTCTTTGGTCAGGTGAACGCAATCGTTATCGTCCATTGCCAGCACGCAAACGCCTGGTTTTAAATGAACAACGACATGCTGCCCGTCTTTGCCATCTGGTCGAACGACTTGGTCAAGTTGGACATCGATAAAGGGGTCGACATAGACCTTATTTGATTCTTTGATCTTCCAAGGGCCGTAGGGTTTCATAATTCACAATCATCAAGATTGAAATGGAGGCGGCAAAAGCGCGGATTGAGCAAATAAGTCTACTGCAAAGCCTAAATCGGAGAGGGTAAAGCTAGATAAACTTTTGGACTTGCTGGCTCACTTCGATAGAATCTGAGCACTCGGCAATTCTAATGCCGACCCAAATATTCTTGAACAGCAATGAGAAGTAATTCTCAATCACTTAAGTCAAATCGCTGAAATCAACAACAGGGCACATCGCATCAAAAGGCAACCGAATTCGCGTGATCACTTCTAACAAAGCAATCACCAATCGGTTGAAGAAGACAGAACGGCTTCGTTGCCAACGACAATTTCTACTGACGGCTTTTTCACCAAGACTGGTTCTCCAATCACTTGAGTTGACGGGCACCAGCATACTCGGAGTAGTACGATGAGCGCTTGGATGTCAGAACAAGAATTTCGACAGGGAGGTGCCGAAGCGATCGGCGTCACGATCAATGTCGCTTTCCTGCAAGAAATCAAAGAGGATTTCGAATTTCGACAGTTGCTAAACCGCGTTCAAGAGAAGATGAACTCGGCGGAACTTCCCAAGCCACGCGAGGCCTCGGAAATGCTTCATGAGTTGCGTGACGAACTGGAAACGTATTTCACGCTGGAAGAATGCTACGGCTATTTTCAACAGGCCGCCGTTTCCAATCCGGCGGTTTCGATCAAGGCGGCTGACTTGCAATCAGATCACGAACGACTGTTCCTGCAGTTCAACGCGATCGTCGAAATGAGTGAGCAAATTGTCTATCGCGAATGTTCAGACGAAATTACAGTCGCCAATCTCTCCGCCGACCTAGCTGCGTTCTGCACGAAGCTTACCGCCCACGAACAGAACGAAATGGAACTCATGATGCGAATGTGCAATGAAGACATTGGCGTCGGAGACTAAGGATTTCAAAACCGGAAATGCTGTGACTCGATCTCAAATTACCAGGTCAAACACGATCGTTGCTTTAGTTGACTTCTTAGTTGCCTTTTTCGTCATGAAGTCGATCGACGGCCAGCATCAACTGTCGCCACTGATGGAAAATGTCTTCCGTCAGCAACTCACCTGCTTCGGCTCGTCCGAACCCCTGTTCGCTGATGCAAATGTTTTGCCCAAACTCAGCCAATCCTTCCAGCATTGCGTCGTAAGGAATTGCTTGGGGAATTCCCAACATATCCAAGTCATCATTGGACGGTTCTAAACCTTCCGCTCCATCTGAATCCTGCCAGGTTGCTTTGGCGTCTTCGAAATCACAGATCTTTTCGTCCATGATTCGGTGCATCACCCACAGGGCCGCGCCTTCAGGATCACATGCACCAACGATGTAAGAAACGCTACCTGATTGAATATAATATTTAGCCATTTGAATGGTCTCCAAAAAAAGTGCTTATTCTGTCTTGCACTTCTTTTATCGCAGACGTTTTGACAAGTGAGGTCAAAACGAAACACGATTTTTAAAATTCGACATATTTGGGAATCGCCACGACATTTGCCGGGCAATTCGCGAAAATACGCTGAGACAATCCATTGCTTGCGTTACGAATTAAACAATACCACTTTCCTTGTCCCAAGCATGGTTTTCATCCCTAAACCACTGGAATTGAAGTTGGGGGCAATCCGGTTATTCCACCTGTATTACCTGCGGTCTTTCGCCAAAGATTCGACCAAATGGTGGCTCGTGAAAGAATTGCAGAAAGACTAAGGGATGTACGACCAGTCACTTCTCGGACAATAATCGAGAAGCCAATTCTATTACTCTCAACTTTGCCCCTTGCTAACATGGCGACCAAAAAACTCGAATCGATCATCACTGGCGAAGACCGAGTAAAACGCTGTTGGTGGTGTGGTACCGATCCGCAATACATTGAGTACCACGACTCAGAATGGGGCCGGCCCACCAAAGACGATCAACGTCTGTTCGAAAAGATCTGCCTTGAGGGATTCCAGGCTGGCTTGAGCTGGCTGACGATTCTCCGAAAGCGAGAGTCCTTTCGCGAGGCGTTTGAAGATTTTGATTTTCACCAGGTCGCCAAATTCAACAAGCGGGATGTGAATCGGTTGGTCAAAAACGCCGGCATTGTTCGGCATCGTGGCAAGATCGAATCAACAATCAACAATGCAAAACTGGCCATCGAGATGGCCGATGAGTTCGGCTCACTAGCCACCTACTTTTGGCAATACGAACCCGCCAAACAAATTGTCTTGTCCGGACGCGAAGACGTTCAAGCGACTACCGAACTATCGGTCGCACTTAGTAAAGATCTGAAGAAGCGGGGCTGGTCGTTCGTTGGCCCGACTACGTGTTATGCGTTCATGCAGGCGATGGGATTGGTCAACGACCATTTGAAAGGCTGCAAGTTTCACGCGATCGTTAAGAAAGAACGAAAGGCGTTTAAGAAACCAAGCTAGAAAACGCGAGAAGCATGCGACCGCGCGCAAGTCATCAAACTTAAACCTTTACCAATTCCAACCGACGTGGCTCAGCGACCAGATCGTGCCCGGGCCGAGAATCGCTTCAAGAATCGCATGGTGTCGTCTGGATCGGAAGTATGAAACATTCGAACCCCTGCGACGACCAGCGATTCCGATTGCTCGTCGTCACCATAAACATGCGACTCGACTAGCATTCCTAATTCAATTGCCCTCGCTATCGCAGACTTCTTTTCGTTGGAGAGGACTTCGTCTTTGTTGAAATTGATTTGAATTGTTTTGGGCGCAATGATGCTGTCTACTTTTTCGACTTGCGCCACGTCATTGACTTTAAACATTACGTGTACTTTTGGGGTGCCATCGCTAAAGCACTTTTGCAGCTTCCAGAGATGCTTGTACTCGGTACGCAATATGACCTGATCTTGAACTTCCATTTTCGTAATCAGTCTGGCCAAACGGTCAAAGTGCTCAACGACCCCGGGCTTGAGATCCGCTTTAAAAAAGACCTTATCCTTTCCAGCAGTTAGCAATTCTTCCAAAGTGGCGACCGGTTGATCTGACACAGATCCATCGCGAAATCGCTTCTTGAGCTTGCGAACGGACTCCATCATCATTTCTTCAACTGGCCCCGTGCCATCGGTTTCTCGATCCAAAGTTGCGTCGTGAACGATCACAAAGGTTCCGTCTTTTGTAAGACGAATATCGGTTTCATAGACTTCGTAGCCTTTACGAACTGCGACCGCTACGTTGGCAACTGAATTTTCAGTTGCGTTGTCGGCTTTGTCATTCATCCGCCCACCGCGGTGCGCAGCGACAAGTACCGTTTTTGAATCTGGATCTTCAAACGCCGCCTTGATTTGCTCAAAGCGAGCGGTTTTCGATTCACTCGGCTGAGTGACCACTGCAGGCCGCGTGGTCGGGATTTGAGAATCCTGAAACGCAAACAGCGTGGGCGACTGGAGTGTCACCGCCCATACCCAAATGAACGTGAATAGGATTCGCTTTGCAACCACTTCTCTTACACCCATTTTTTTCGAGACACTTTAGTAATCCTTGAACTGGAAAACCATCACGCCGAGGAACAACATTCCCAACATGAATCCCAATCCACTCCAAAGCGGCGACCACGGATCTTTTGCCGCTAACGTCTTGTTAAGATCCACGTTCTCGTTGGCTTCGGTATCACCCGAACTGGAAAGATGCGTGACGACCTTGTAGAACTCGCCAGGCTTCGGAGCAATTTTGTAAAACGGACGAATCCCGTATCGAAACAGTTTGTGAATCCAATCTCCTGAAGGCGTCAAACGTTCGCTCCGTGCGCTGTCGGTCAAGTTGTAACGCGTCGCGCGATCAGTATTCTCGGAAACCCATACATCATCGTTGGCTGCGAAGGCAATTGTGGCCACGTCGCCTTGACCGATGATCTCGGCTTTACGAATCTGCTGCTCATTCTCAGCATCCAACTGCCACAAATTTCCATTACGGTAAAGAACAAGAAACCACTTTCCCGACGGGGAAGCAACAACCTGCCGAATGCCCGATCTTTTCTCTGGCTGATATTCGTTTTTCTCTTTCAGCGTCTCAGCATCGAGTGTAATGACTTGGCCATTCCCGAACGCCAACACAATCGCGTTGCCGGCAGCCGCCAATTTCGTGGTCATGCTCTTGCCGAATCCAAGATCAATTTCCACCGAAGCCTCTTTCTCGTATCCACCGTCTTTCGCACGATGAATACTCAGCTCACCGTTTCGATAGCCGACAAATTCATCGCGAGCAGCGTTGTAGTCAATCAAGTCAGGCGAGCGAATCGAGACTTGATTGGACGAGCCGATCTTCTCAAACAGCCCCACCGCTCCTGCGACCGGTTTTTTCTTCTTGGCGGGCTTGGCAGCGGCCAGTTCTTTTGCCGATTCGTCTGTCGTTTCATCCGCAGTTGCCAACTTATCCGATTTGGTCTTAGCGTCTTTTTTCGAATCCGGCTTGGCTTCTTCATCCACGTTAAAGGAATCGGCCTTAGCGAACGCGTCTTCGTATTTCTTTTGATTCAATTTGTAAAACGAGCCATTGGAAGAGACAGCGAAAATTCCATTCTTCGTATTAAATAGCTTGGCCGTGTCGCGAGGAAAATATCCCAGTTCTTTGAAATCAAGCTCGTCGACATTGGACACGAACATTTTCTTCTTGCCACTGGAAAGCGATTTTCCAAATTCGTAGCGACTGGTGATAATTCTCTTACTTTGGCCGTCATAGATTGGCGGTAGAAAGTCACTCAAACCTGGAAACGCGGGCACTTCCCGTAACGGCACGAAGTAGGAGTTAATCCCGAACGCCATCGAGCCCTGTTCGCCAAGCTCCGCCTCCAGTTCCTGATTCCATTGATTGCCTGACTCGTCCCAGCTATTGAACTGATGAAGCAAGTCGCTGGCGTAGACTTTTTCGCCAACGGGCATCAAGTTCACAAACTCTGAGTTTTGCATTTTGGTTCGAGCAAATCCATGGATCGATCCGATCGTAAAACAGGTCGCCCAAAACAGTAGCGTTAAAATGACAGCCACGATGGGACTGCGCCAAACCAGCCCGACAAACGCCGATACCGAGAAGTAGATTGCAAAGACTACGATGTACAGCGGAATGCTAAATAGAATAGCGCGATCCCAAACTTCCATGCCGATCCCAAGCCAGAGCCAAACCCCCAAGAATAAATAGCAGGCGCACATGGCGATGAAGACGCAACCTCCTGCAAACTTGGAGGTGTACAATCCCCATCGAGAAATTGGTTTGCTTAACAACAAATTCAACGAACCAGGCTCAAACGTTTCTGGCACCATGTTCGCCGTCACAAGAATAGCGATCAACAACCCAATCGACATCACGAATTTGTCAAAGTAAACCGGTAGTTCGGACGTCAGGCCTTGCGCGAACTGCTGGTGAGTCACACTGACGTTGATGGGAATTCGCCAGATGGCGTAGTAAAAATCCAACGAAGTGGCAGTGCCCGTATCGATCGTTGGTGAAACCGCCGAAGCAATGAGTAAGCGATTCAGACGTTTCGAACGAATTTCCGTGAGACTCGCAACGCCCTGCCCCACCAAGTCCTCTGCTTCTTGTGGAAGCGCACGGCCTTCCCAGTCTTCAGCACGATAAAACGTTGGATCCTCAATGATTGTATTGAGTTCTTCGATCAACTCTTCATAAGTGTGAATGTCCTCGATGACTTGCGGTGGGCGACCGGGAGCGTCTTCGTCTTCCAGTTCTTGATCTTCTGGTCGCTCAACGATTTCGAGCATCTTCTTTTGCGTTTTCGAAGGCAGCATCTCCCAAATTCGTGCAATGCCCTTTTCGCGTGCCGAGTCACGACGCTCGACAATTCGGCGCAACAGTTGATCAGGCTTTGAAATATTGGCTTGGTTTTTCAATTCCCAGTCCAACGTTTCACGCATGTGCAACGGCGCCAACGCCAGCAACAACAGAGTGATCAGCAACAACAGCACGTAAAGTACACGTGAAGCCATCGCCGCTCGAAATGAATCTTTAATGATCGCCAAATAGGGTCGCATCGTATGCTTTCTTTACTTTCGAAACTTGTCCATTCGAGAACCGACAGTCTGCTCGCTCGACTGATTGGTGATGATTTGCAGAAACGCGTCTTCCAGCGAAACTTGCTGCCGGAGCATGCTGCGGATACTGACGCCTCTGCTACGAAGGCCGTCGACCAGAACATCGATCGCGTCTTGATCGGCCACAGTCAGTTTGACCGTAAAAGTATCAGCCCCCTCGCGCGAGGTAATTTCAAACCGGGTGCCATCAAAACCAGCGTTGACGGCTTCCGGATCTCCCACCACTTCGACTTCCAGTAGCGTTCCGGAAGAGGACACGCCGGCGGATTCGTTGACGAAGCTGCCGATCTCGCTGACCGAGCCACTGTAGCGCAGAACGCCGCGATCAAGAATTGCGACACGCTCGCAAATCATTTCGACTTCCTGTAGCAAGTGGCTATTGAGGAAAATCGTGACGCCTTCGGTCTTCAAGCGATTGATGATTTGTCTCATCTCAGCACGGGCTTGCGGATCAAGTCCGTCCGTTGGCTCATCGAGAATCAACAGCTTGGGGTCGTGCAAAAGTGCCTGCGCCAAACCTAATCGTTGCAACATTCCCTTTGAATATTTCTTACAACGGTCTTTAGCACGCGACGCCAGTCCGACCAGTTCCAGCAGATGCTCTCGTTTCTCACGCACAACGGCATTGGACACGTTGCTAAGATTCCCGTAGCACTCCAGCGCAGAGTAAGCATTCAGATGCGGTGGAATTCGCAAGTGCTCAGGCAGATAGCCAACGAGTTTTCGTCCGGCTCGACTGCCTGCCGGTTGGCCCAGCATCGTCGCATTGCCGCCGGACTTGCTGATCACACCCAACAAGATCTTGATGAATGTCGTTTTGCCAGCTCCGTTGGGTCCGAGCAAACCGAAAATTTCGCCTCGCTCAACTGAGAACGAAACCTCTTTGAGTGCCTCAAACTTCTTTCGAAACACGAGCCCCTCAGAGTAGGTCTTGCAAAGCAAGTTGGACTCGATGGCCTTCGTCTCGTTTCCCTGACTGGCAAGCCCGGCCACGGGAGGAGATTTGTTTTCCTTGATCATAGGCTCGATTTCATAAAGGCATTCTTAACCAAGAATGGAATTAAGTCAGTTACATCTTTTTTAGCTCGGGTGAATCTTTTTTAAGATTCAGATGATACGCTTCGGTTCATACGCTTCGGTTCAACGGTACCATCGCGGTTCTAACTGTAGCCACTTTCGCCAAGCTAGTTGCACAAGGAAGCATAATTTACTGCCAACCAAGACGACCGCGAGTCCGATTATAAAGCCATCCATGGATGGGCGATAACCGGGGCCAACGTTAAATTGTAATTGCCGTTGACCATCCAAGTTTCGCCAACGTCCAATCGCTCGTCGTCCTGCTGAATTGCGTCTGACTCGTTTTCGCCAGACACTGTTGGATATTGCCAAACGATATCCCAAATCCTCAGACTATTCGCGTTCTAAGACATTTGGCATCCTCATACATTTTCCGATCTACGACCCCAATTATGCCTGACCAAACGCCAGAAAATCCACAATACGAGGAGACCACTGTTGATTCTTACGAATCGTTGATCTTCGAGACCTCGCCGTTTGGCAACCTCGATGCAATTGTGCAACACGATGGCCGAAGTGTTTACCTTTACCTGAACGGACGCAGTTCCGAATCGAATCCGAACTTCGCAGCCAAATTTGGCACACGAGCCTGCTGGGTTCGAAACTTGAAAATCGGCCCCTACGTAATCAATGAAGACGAGATGCGAGCCGGCATCGCGCCGATGCTTCCTCGAACGCACTGCAAATCAAACGAACCCGGGCAATTGCCTGACGCTGATGATTTGGAAATTATCTGGTTCGAAGAAGGCAATGGCGTTGCGTTAATAGAACGTTCCTCCAGCAAAACGCTCGCCGTCATTCCGCCTTGGAGCGGCATCGATGGATTTCTGGGCTACGCTGCTGAGTGCGCCTCGGAAAGCCCACTCTGCTGGCCGCTTCCTGACAACCCGATGTTGCATGAGCGAATAAAACGGGCCCAGAATTTCTGGCATGCGTTCAGCCCAAACAACCAAGCGAAAAACAGTCAAGAAAAAAGCAGCCTGGCGAAAACCGACGATCCGTTCGCCACGCTTCAACAGCAAACGCTTAACATCTACGACCAGCGGTTTGGCTCAAACCAATCCGCCAATCTCGCCTCAGCATCATCCGACCAGAGCG
The DNA here is from genome assembly GCA_964589435.1 of uncultured Pirellulaceae bacterium. Lineage (GTDB taxonomy): Bacteria > Planctomycetota > Planctomycetia > Pirellulales > Pirellulaceae > Mariniblastus. The sequence continues at coordinate 18,693 of CAZPTT010000003.1, read as the reverse complement.
ACCCGCCTGATCTTGAAATTGATAAAACTGGGGAACGTGACTACTACTCGATCGACGGAAACACCTTTCCACCACGCGGATTGGTACGCTACCGGTCGCAGCACCGCCAAGTTCTCGCAACGGTCGGAATGCCACTTTGCCCACAGCCGAACGTTGAGTTGGCGACTGACAACCCAAGTCAATTTCGACGAATCGAATTGGCGATCGAGGTCGCGGCTGACATGGACGAATCGCTCGTCCAAAAGATCATCGAAAACATCAGCAGCCTGGCGGCCTACCCTTGGCGTCAACTCAGTTGGTTCGGCCATGGGCATACCTGTCAGTTCACAAACGTTTTTGGCAATGTCGACTCTGCGATTTTGATCTGCGATGATCAGTTGAAAATCGCGAGGCAAGATGGCTCGGAACGAGACAGCTTGAAATCGTTTTGTGAGGATCCCAAACAGCCTTCGCCATTGCCGCCTCGGCTTCCACCCCATCGTGGTGATCGAGTCAACTTGCTTTGGCTTTTCCCTTTAACTTCTGAGCAACGCGAGCAAGTGACCGCAGGAAAACTGAGTGCCGCCGAAATCGTGGCTCAATCGAGCCGTGAGATGGGGAAGCCTTTTTCTCAGTAGCGATTTTTCATTAGAGCGATTCGATCAAACTGGCCGCAAAAAGCTCGGCAAAACGACTCATTTGCTTGCCAGAAATTCTGGCTGATTGCTATACTGTGGATGGTTCCCCAGAGCCTTGTTCTCCACCGTCTTACCTTCAAGTTTGCGTCATGAACGATAAGCAAGACCAATCCTCCGACGACATGCTGACTCGCATGAGTGTCATTGAAATGGCAAAACTCGACGAGCCCGAGGCTTGGTCGGTCGTGACCAGTTTGTACTCGCCGCTAATCCGACATTGGGCTTGGAAAAAGGGAGTTCGCAATTCTCATGACTTGGAAAACATCAATCAGGAAGTTTTCAAGCGAGTGTTCCATAAATTGGGAACGTTTAAAAAGGAAAATGGCAAAGGTTCGTTTCGCGGCTGGCTTCGAACGATCACCCACAATTACATCTACTCCAATCATCTCGGCAGTGAGCCATTGAAAACAATTGGCGGTTCGGACTGGCATGTTACGCTCAACCAGATCGCCCGTGATGAACCAAGCGTCGGAAGCTTGCTTGATTCCGTTTCCGGTGACAGCTCGTCGGTAGAATCAGGGTTGGTGTTTCGCCGGATCATGAATTGGGTGAAAGACGAATACTCCGATGTTCAAACTTCGGCGTTCAAAAGCGTTGTCATCGACCAACGCCCGGCACGTGACGTCGCCAAAGATCTGGAGATCAGTGTGAATGTTGTCTATCAAACGAAGTGTCGGATCCTTGCTCGAATTCGAGAGGTTTTCAAGGAACTGGTTTAGACTTAGCATGATTCCAGTCCTCATTCTTCCTGGCCACTCCCGGAGAGTGATCATTGCTATCGAGATTGAACCACCCTTCAATTGCCACCTACTTAGAAGACTTCTTCTCCCCTAATTTGTTTTCTGGCCAAACGCTTGCCTAAGAATCGCCCTATCAATTGCCCCACCCATTGCCCTACCGACTCCGCGCTTCAAGACTACAACGAGGGGCGAGTCGAACCTGCCGAATTGGAGATCATCGATCAACATGTCGGGGCCTGCGCAACATGCATTGAGCGATTAGAGAAAATGCCGCCCGGTGCATTAGCAGAAGGCCTGCGAATTTCGCATGAACCAGACGAAGAGCTCGAGCAGGCGGAACTTTCCAACGAGTCATCTGAAGAAGAGACCAGTTCATTGCGTTGGGGGGCTTTCCAACCGTCGGAATATCTCAACCTTGGAATCGATCGCTTTGAATTACTGGGGCAGGTAGGCTCCGGACCGTTTGGTGACGTCTACTTTGCGATCGATAACCAAAAAGATCCGTTCGCTATCAAGATTCCAATGGCGGACAAGATAACATCAGGCGAGCACGCCAATGTGTTTTTTAAAGACGCCGAGGCGGCCCGCTCTCTGCGGCACCCCAACATTCTATCCGTTATGGATTACGGATTTTGGCAGGAAAAAATCCCCTTCATCGCCAGTCGTCAAATTACCGCGCCGAGCCTACGGACTTTGGCCGCCAAGAACATGATCGCTGATGAACCGACGTTGCGAAGAATGTTCACGCAGATTTGCAGTGCCGTCAATTGTGCCCATCGTTTTGGCTTGATTCACCGCCACCTGCACCCCAACAACATATTTATCGAACCGGGCCCCGTTCTAATCGTTTCCGAATTTTGCGTCCATTACGACGGGCGCTACCATTTCAATCTCTTCGAACCATTGCAAAATGCATCGCCGTTCGATTCACCCGAAGCGATCAATAACAACCCGGACTTCATCGATCATCGAAACGACATCTACGCGCTTGGCAAAATCCTCAAGCTCATGCTGCGTATCACTCTCATTGATCCCAATCATGCAAAACGATGGGAAAGAATCATTGAAAAATGCACGCACTCAAGACGTCGTGACCGCTACCAATCAGTGCGCCTCATTTTGGATGAGATTGAGAAGATCAAACAACTCAGGAGCTAGCGCGTACTCCTTAATTCTTTAGGCATTCACTTCGCTACAGCGGACTCATCCGGGGTTCCGGATCGTCAAACCGCCAACCAACCGCTACGTTCACGCAATTGCGTTGACATTCGGCTTCCTTGGCCGCTGCCACAAAAACACCAGTAGCGCGAGGAACCAGCAACCGCCTGGCTCAGGCACAGCGGTGAACAGTGCAACTCCATTTCCTCGGCTAGTGGAGTAAGTGAGGAAAAGGTCATTGCCATTAAAATTTCCGACCGTCTGGCCCTCGGTAAAATTGTCAAATGTACCGGTCATTAGGCCGTCCACATCGATCAAAATGTACTCTTGGCCGGCTCCCAAAGAGTCTTGAAATGCCGAACTAAAAATGAGGTTAAGATCGCCGTCAAGCAAGAGATTATTGGCGAAAGTCATTTGATCAATTGAGGTGGAATCCCTAAGCCAGAAATTTGAAACAGAATCATCTCCAAATTCGACCGGCCCAGAAAACTCAATCAGCTCATTGTTGCTACCAAACCGGATATCGCCCAATAGCCTTAGATCACCATCACCCGAAAATAATCCCTCATTGATTTGGCGAAAGTCATTTACAAAAAGCGTGTCACTTACACTGAGTGTCGCACCAGCTTCGATATCAATTAGGCCGAAATTGGTCAGAGATTCGACTGAAAGAGTCGCACCAGAACGAACAACTAGCTCACCATCAATCGACAATGTGTTCGTTGAGACACTTGAATCAGACAACACATCCATTTGTTTTCGAATCAAGAAAAGTTCGCCGCCTCGAATATCCAATTGCCCCCGAACTGTCGTGTTATCGAGAATGATCCCCTGGCTAGAAACACCGATTGAAATAACAGAGCCAGACTGGGCATCGATGGTGGAGCCAGTACCAGTTCCCGTCCAACTGTTGTTGATCCCTTGAAAAACAAACTCCTCACCGCTTCCAAGACTTACAACGCCCTCATGAAACGATTCGTTAAAAACCTCTAATCGCGTTGCCACCGCTCCGCTCATGTCGATATCACCTACGACGCTAACCCCATCCAACTCGTTCCTGGTGCTGTCATTGATCACCTTCAAGTCGCCCTGAATATTCCCACCAACGATTTCGCCGCCTTCGAGCTGAAGCAATCCGATCTGCCCGGAACTTCCACCAGAGGTTGTCGTAAAGAGGGTTGAGCTTGTGTTTTCTAAAACTCCCTGCAGGTTCAATGTGCCGCCGTTCCGAACGAAGCCGCTTTGGTTCAAATTAGCCGTTTCAATCGTTCCTCCAAAATTGATGGTTCCACCATTCAAGTTGAGAACGCCATTTTCATTGGACCATTCGTAATCAAGCGGGCCTCCGATATCAAGAATCGCACCGGAATCAACTTGGATCGTTCCAGCGTTTTCAAATAATGGAACTGAGGATTGCCTAATGGTTGTTTGCCCACTTTCGACAACGATAGAACCTTGATTCGTAAACGCCGCGTTGGCTACCCACACAAACTCTCCAGTCGAACGCATCGTCACGTTTTCGTTCAGTGTAAAGTCACCAGCGAGAACAATCGCGCCATCCTCGGCACGTAATTCCGATCCGCTGCCAGTGCCGACGATCGAAGCTCCATCCTCAAACTCAATGGAAGCTCCATTGGCAAAGTTAACCATGCCTTCGTGGCGAATTTCATTCTTAACTCCCAACGTTGCAGAGGTTGCCAGATTAACCTCACCAATCAAGCTTACGTCATTCAAAGCTAGTCGTGACGAGACAGCTACGTCGACACTTCCATTAATGCTTGTCCCAACGATTTCATTGAACGCAGTATCATTGTCGGCAATAATTTTTCCCTGAGCGCTGCCACCATTCAACCGCCCCGTCCTAATTCGAAAATCGCCGCTCGTCACGTTAAGTGAATCGGTAATTGTTAACACTCCCCCACGAAGAAGCAGCGTTGCATCGTCAGAATTCAATTCCATTGAACTCAAGGAGATCGCGCCACCACCAAGCGTGACTTCATACGCTGAACCCGCAGCATCAATGATTGCCGCGTGTGAGCTAAATCCGCCGTTCCCATTGCGCGGACTGTACGGCGTGTCCCAAAGCGAGGCATCGTTGAAATCCCCGGAAACTGCCGAAGACCACTTCGAGGTGCTGTCCTGTCCAAAGCAAGTTGGTGAAACAACGATGAGAAATGGCAAGAAAAGGCAGAACCAAAGAGGCAAGAAAGAGCAGGCACGGAGTTGCATTTTGAACCAGGTGTTTGGGAGAAGAGACTTGACGCTTTCGTTCGACAGATGTCGTGAACTAGATTCAAGATAACCTAAATCCATTCAAACCTCTGCAGGAAAACGATTGCTAAATCCGGCTTTATAAGAAGGTTAGCTTATTGCTGACTCATGCGATGTCATTTGCAGGGGCTTAGCATTCTCGAAAGCCGTAAAAAAGCAGACCTTGGCGAAAGCTTGCGCCACCGCCAAGAAAACAATAATCAAAGACAGAATCGGTTAACATTTCTTCACAATACCGTTAGCGCGGATCTTGTGGGTTGTCGTGATTCACGACCGCGTGTTCTTTGAAGACAAATTCATTCAGAAGCAGCACGCCCGATGCTTTCGAATGGAAGTAATCCACTGCGTAAGATCCATAACAATAAATGATTCATAACAATAAATTGATCGTGATTCGATTGCTGCGCCACGGCATTGCATTGATTTCAAGCTGAGCTGCTGCGGTTGACAATGGCAGTCAAGGGTTTATCATTGCGGACATCATGAGCCAGTTGCATCACCACAATCAACACATTCATCTGCACCATTTGATGGTGACGGTTGTGGTCTAGGCTCATTTTCGAAATACGTTCGATATCAACAACGCTGACCACTTGGTCAGCGTTTTTTTTTGAGTCCAGTTTCCCGGTCGAAAGAGAAGCCAGAAAACTTGGGCTGCCAACCAAGCACGTCCGACCAAAACGTCTCAATTGCTTAAATCAGACCGACAAATCGGCCAACCAAAAACAGGAAAAAAACCATGTCATCCAATTGCGATTCCAAAGTCATTCGAATGGCTTTGCCGAAAGGACGCATGTTCGACCAAGTCGTTGATTTGCTGAAAGGCGCTGGCATTTCGATTCGCCAATCCGAGCGTGGATATCGGCCGACGATTTCGCTACCGAACTACATAGCGAAAATCCTCAAACCGCGCAACGTAATCACCATGCTCGACGCGGGCGCCCGTGACATTGGTTTTGCCGGTGCCGACTGGATCGCGGAAACAAAAACCGATCTGCCTGAACTACTCGACACCGGACTCAACCCAGTTCGACTGATCGTTGCCGCTCCGCACGAAATTTTGGTCGACGGAAAATTACCCGATCGTCACTTGGTCGTTGCGTCAGAATACCCGGTACTCACGCAAGGCTGGATTGATGCCAACAATCTTGATGCTGAAGTGCTGACCACTCACGGAGCGACCGAAGTCTTCCCACCCGAAGACGCAGATTGCATCGTCGACAACACAGCGACCGGTTCGACACTCCGAGCCAATGGGCTGGCGATTATCGACGAGATCATGAAGTCCACCACACGAGTTTACGCTTCCAAGAATGCAGTCGCGGATCCTGAAATCAAAGAACAACTCGACATTTTCGTGATGTTGCTTGATTCGGTTTTGAAAGCTCGCGAACGGGTGATGATGGATCTGAACGTCGCTCAAGACAATCTTGAGCAGGTCGTCGCTTGCCTGCCTTCGATGCGGCAACCGACCGTTTCCCCACTCAGCGATTCCGGTTGGGTCGCTGTGCGATCGGCCGTCCCGAAAAAACAACTCGCCGAAATGGTTCCACGGCTCAAGAATGCTGGAGCATGCGACATCGTCATCACATCGGCTCAACAACTTATTGAGTAGGAAGCAATCATGGCTTACAGTCCGCCAAAATTTAAGAACGAAATCACGCTTCAACTCAGCCGCAATGAGTCTGTTGCCGCAATCGACAATCTCGATGGCGAGTTGGCCGATCTTGGTGAAGAATTCGTGTCCCGTTATCCGGCTCACCACGAATTGCAGCAACTGATTGGAGAACACGTCGGCGTTTCGCCTGATCGTATCGTCGTGACTGCCGGTGGCGATGAATCCATCGATCGCGTGATGCGATTGGCTTTGAACGGGACGCGGAAGAAAATCGTCTCACACGTGCCATCATTTGAAATGGTCGAGATCTACGCACGCAATTATGACGGCTCACTGGAAACAGTGCCTTGGTTGGATAGTGATTTTCCGATCGAAGATTTGATTGCAAAAATCGATGACAACACAGCGCTCGTGGTGATTGTCTCTCCCAACAATCCGACGGGGGGGCTGGTTCCTCTCGAACAGCTGCTGCAAGTTTCCGCTGTTGCGCGGAAGGCAGGCTGTCACCTGATGGTCGACAACGCCTACATTGAGTTTGCCGATGCCGACCCAACGGCTTCTTTGACGGCCGACGACAACATCATGATTGTTCGTACATTCTCAAAAGCCTGGGGACTGGCAGGCTTGCGTGTCGGTTACTTGATCGCTCCAACGGCCGAGTACGCCACCTCCATTCGCAATTCGTCAGGCCCGTTCCCGGTCAGCGCCGTCTCGTTGGAAACTGCTCGTCGTTCACTCGCCGACTACAATCCTCAGATGGCGGCCAATGTGGAAGTCATCAAAACGATGCGAACTCTGCTTAGCAATTTGATCGCGACTTGCGGCGGCAAACCTTTTACTTCACAAGGCAATTTCGTCCTCGCCGAATTCGCTGATGCAGAATCAGTGTGGGAAGGATTGGTCGAAGACGGGATCGGCGTGAGGAAATTTGTCGGTTCCGATTTGCTTGCCAATCGTTTGCGAATCACTTGTCCGAATTCAGCGTCGCAATATCTCCAACTTTCGCAATCGCTTTGCCGCATCTTTGATGTGGACTTTGAATCGCAAAAAACGGCGATGGGCGCGGCACTCAAACTTTCAAACGTCGTGACCGAGTCAACTGACACAGGGATTGCAGCAAGTAACACGAATGCTGAATTTAAAAGCGATTCGGACCGGACTTGGAATTCAAAACGCGAAACCAAAGAAACCAAGATCGATTTGGAATTGAACCTGGATGGAACAGGGAAAATTGAAATTGAAACGGGCATTGGTTTTTTAGATCACATGTTGACCGCCCTTGCCTTCCACTCCGGAATGGATCTCCGATTGAAATGCGACGGCGACTTGTTCGTCGACGATCACCACACCGCCGAAGACTGTGCATTAGCGCTCGGGACAGCAATCGACGGAGCTCTTGGAAAGCGGACGGGTATTAAGCGATTCGGTTACGCTTATGCTCCGCTCGACGAAGCGATGGCTCGAACGGTGATTGATCTAAGCGGTCGACCGTGGCCTGAAATCCATTTGCAACTGGAGCGCGAAATGGTTGGTCAATGGGCATGTGAAAACATCGTTCACTTTTTCCAATCACTTGCGATGACGCTAAAATGCTCACTGCATGTTGATGTGCTTCGCGGCACCAACGATCACCATCGCGCCGAGGCTGCCTTCAAGTCTTGTGCGAAAGCCCTTAAGGAAGCACTGACGCGAACCGATGGAGCCGTGCCTAGCACGAAAGGCGTGCTTTAATCTTGGCGTGCTTTAATCTTGCCGTGCTTTATTGTTAGCTCGTTTTAGTTTTGGCGGCGATCAATTTTGCCTTACATGCTTCCCTTAAGCCAAACTATCAAGCGATTTTTTTTGTCATTCATCTACTAACGACTTTCTTTAAGACTCAATCCGAATGATTCAAATCATTAATACGGGCGTCGCCAACATCCGGTCGCTACAAGCCGCTTTTGATCGGCTGGGCCAAACCTGGAATCTGACCGAAGACGCTGCCGAGATCGCTGCGGCTTCGCATGTCGTGCTGCCGGGTGTCGGAGCGTTTGCTGCGGCTGCTGATTCGCTAGACCGACTGAAACTGCGCGAAGCGATCACCCAACGAATCGAAAATTCTGAACTACCAACGTTGTGTATTTGCTTGGGCATGCAACTGCTTTGCGAGTCAAGCGAAGAAGCTGAAACGGCTCAAGGATTAGCAATCATTCCTCACCGAATTCAGCGTTTCAATTCTGATGTGAAAGTACCGCAACTGGGCTGGAACGAAGTCGCACCGAGAGTACCCGCGCCCGAATCAACCAATCCCGATTCCGCTGGCCCTGATGCCGCCCCCTACCCGGTCGGCCAAGCCTACTTTGCCAATTCATTTCGCCTCGTCGATCCGCCGGCTGGTTGGGGATTTGCAGAAACCGAATACGGCGGAAACTTTGTCAGCAGTATCTGGCGTGGTCGAACGTTGGCTTGTCAGTTCCACCCGGAACTTTCAGGTAAATGGGGGCAGCAAGTCTTGAAAAACTGGATCGAGGGAACAACATGCTAAAGTCAAGAATCATTCCTTGCCTGGACGTGAACGACGGTCGGGTCGTTAAAGGCGTGAAGTTTCAAAACCTTCGCGACGCGGGTGATCCAGTTGAACTTTCGTTCCACTATGAAGACCAAGGCGCCGACGAACTGGTTCTGCTCGACGTAACTGCAACGCGGCAAGACCGAATTGCGATGTTGGAAACGGTCGAAAAAGTTCGCCAACGGCTGGGCATTCCACTCACCGTCGGCGGCGGGATCGGCTCCATCGAAGACGCTGGCCGGCTGCTCAATGCCGGAGCCGATAAAGTCAGCATCAATTCGGCGGCTGTTCGGAACCCACAATTGATCAACGAAATGGCGGAGCGGTTTGGTGCACAGTGTACCGTCGTCGCGATTGACGCAAAATTAGCCGACGGTAAGTTTCAAGTTCTCACCCGCAGTGGAACAACCGCCGAAACGATTGACGCGGTCGAATGGTCTGCCGAAGCTCAAGAACGAGGAGCCGGGGAGATTTTGCTGACCAGTTTCGATCGTGACGGAACTCGCAGTGGCTATGACTTGCCGATGTTGACGGCCGTCACAACCGCTTGCACGTTGCCGGTCATCGCCTCTGGGGGAGCCAACTCGGTGGAACACATGGTGGAGGCTTTTGCTCATGGTGCACACGCAGTTTTGGCCGCATCGATTTTTCATGATGGTAACATGACCGTTGGCGAAGTTAAGCGACAATTGACGCTCGCTGGAATCGACGTTCGACTCACTGAGGTAGCATCATGATTATCCCAAAGGTTTCCGCAGCGAATTACAACTCAAACGAAGAGGGCATCGAACAACTTATTGATAGCCTTAAGCACTGGAGCTTGTTCGGTACCGTCGCGCTAACGGACATCGAATCGTTTGAGCTTTCGAAACTGGAGCGTTTGTGCAAACGCATTGGTGGAGCCGTTGATTTGCAGATTGAGTTGAAGACTGCAACAGAGCCCGATGGTTTGGCGCTACTCAATGCAGGTGCGGCTACAATTATATGCTTGCCGTCGTTTGCGAAAACACTTGCCGCCATTCCAGCGGAACGACTTACTCATGACGTTCGCGACCTCGAACAGACGCTTACTGGTGGAGACCAAACCGAGTTGAAAGAGCCAGATGGAGGGCGTTTGGCTCAGTTAGAAATGGCACGAGTCGATTGCTTGGTCGATTCGGTTTTTCTTGACAATAATCCGCAAGTCATTGTCGATTTCCTCGCGAAGGTTTTAACAACCGACCGACCTGACGGATTGTGGTCGACACTGATCGTTGATCCGTTGGGCTTGGCATTGGGCTTGGCCTATTCGAATCGCGAAAGCCTGTTGGATGCGTTGACCCATCGGCGTGGCACTTACTGGTCACGCTCCCGTGATTCACTGTGGATCAAAGGTGCCAGCAGCGGGGCCGTGCAAAAATTGATTGGCATTCGGATGGACTGCGATCGCGACTGTTTGCGTTTTCAAGTCACACAAGATCAACCTGGTTTTTGCCATCGCAACACTTACTCGTGTTTCGGCGAGGAACGAACGATCGAATCGGTCTGCCAACGTTTACTTGAGCGAATTGAATCTTCCGATGACAAGTCATTTACCAAAACGTTGGTGAAAGATCCGGAGATGTTGCGGGCAAAGTTATTGGAAGAAGCTCAAGAGCTTTCGGAAGCCGACAACACGCTCGACATTGCCTGGGAAGCCGCTGACGTACTGTATTTTTCGCTGGTCAAAATGCTCAGCCAGGGTGTGCGGCTTGAGCAAGTCCATCAAGAACTCGCGCGGCGGATGAATCGTGTCGTTCGCCGGAAGAACAAATTGGCGAAGTAAATCGCTTGCGACCGCAGCCAAACAGTTGTCGTCCACCATCCGTTGATCAGCCCATTCACATAAGCGAGACGACCAATGTTGAAAATCATTGACGCAGATTCGTTCGAGCCCAACCAGCTATTCCAATCACTTGACGCTGACACGCTCGCGGCGGCTGAAGAAATTGTCAATGATGTTCGCAAAGGCGGCGAGCCTGCCATCCGAGACTATGCTCGACAATTTGGCGAACGCCTGGATGAGCAACCACTCCTCATCGGCCCCGAAGAGATGGCGGAAGCCGCCAAGCGAGTGGATTCGGCCGATATGGAATTACTACGCCGTGTCGCCCATCGCATTGGAGATTTTGCGGACTCACAGTTGCAATGTCTCGACGAGCTAACCGTCGACGTTCCTGGTGGGACCGCCGGACACACCATTGAGCCGATCGCCAGAGTCGGCTGCTATGCGCCGGCAGGTCGATTCGCGTTGCCTTCAACCGTACTAATGACCGTTGTTCCTGCCATGTCGGCAGGTTGCAAATCCGTCATCGTTGCGTCGCCCAACCCATCGGATCTGATGCTGGCAACAGCCGCCGTTGCCGGCGCGAACAATGTCTTGGCGATTGGCGGAGCTCACGCCATTGCTACGCTGGCGTATGGTTTTGACGATTTTGAAAAGTGTGATTTGATCGTTGGACCGGGGAACCGATGGGTCACATCAGCCAAAAAGATCGTCAACGGCGACTGCGGGATTGACATGTTGGCGGGGCCTTCGGAATTGGTGTTGGTCGCCGATGATTCGGCCAATCCGAAAACCGTCGCCGCTGATTTGCTCGCCCAAGCCGAACACGATGTGGATGCTCGACCGTTCTTGATTACGATCAGCAAACCGTTTGCCGCGCGAGTTTGTGATGCGATTGAAAACCAGTTGAAAGATCTTCCGGGAGCGGACGTCGCCCGGCAATCGCTTCGCAATGGAGCGGCAATCATTACCACTTCGATCGAGCAGGCGATTGAGATCTGCAACGACCTCGCGCCCGAGCACTTGGAACTCCACTGCGAAGACGCCGAATCGGTTGCCGCTGAGATTGCGAATGCTGGTTGCATTTTTATTGGCTCCCAATCGGCGGAGGTCTTCGGCGACTACGGAGTCGGGCCGAATCATACGCTACCGACCGGCGGAACGGCTCGCTGGAGTGCTGGCCTGAACGTCTTCACTTACCTTCGTATACGTACGTGGCTGAAACTGGATCAAGCTCCGGAAGAGTTAGTTCAAGACACAGCGAGACTGGCCGAACTAGAAGGCTTGATTGGGCACCAGCGAGCCGCACTGCGCCGCTCGTAGTTCAATCCTATGGCGAGTCTTTTAATTGAGTCGGCTCATCAACTTCTAATGCCCGCCTTCCCGCTGCTTAGGTTCGTTTCTTTCGAAAAAGCCAATCAAAAACCGGCTTTTGGCAGAACATCTGACTTATTTCTGGGTAATTCAAAATAACTTTGTGACGATTTCGCGTCGCGACGTTGTTTCTATAAAGAGCCATTTTATGACGGTTGCTGCCAGTCAAGCTTCCGTCAAAACCCCAGTTTGGCAGACCCATGTCGACACCTTTCGAATCGACGTTATCAGAAACGATGATCAACTTGGATCAAAACCCTGACAACGAAGATCCAAATCACAATCAAGAAAACTTCGGCGCGGGGATTGCGCCACAAGCGACCAAGTATGCGATGTCGATTGTCCGGCGTTGGTGCGATGCAGAGGAAATTGTCCAGGAAGCATTCTGTCGTTTGATTCAGGCAAGTCAAAAGCACAGCCCTGGCGCGAAGCTGGATCTAAATTCCAAGGCACTCCTGTTCACGACGATTCGCAACCTGGCCATTGACCAACTTCGCACCAACCAAAGACGAAAATTCGAAACCGTTGATACTGGACAGATTGCTACTCAACCCAACAACGATCAGTCTCGATTGGAAAACCTGGAAGCGGGCATCGAAGAGATATTTAGAGAAATGCCAAAGCAATGGTCTGAATCATTGCAACTGAAAATCAACGCGAAGCTGTCGTACTCTGAAATTGCCAAAGTGGTCGGTGGCACGCACGCACAAGTAAGAAGCTGGATATACAGAGCAAGAAAAAAGCTATCGGAAGACCTGAGACGGCGGGGACTCTTGGATGGCGAAGGATGGGATCATGAATAACGAAAACTCAAAACTTGATTTGCATCACACGGATCCATCCCAATGTGAGATCTTTGAACCGCTGATCAGCGCGATGCTTGATGGTGAATTAACAGAAACAGAGCAGAACGAATTACTTGCTCATCTCGACGAGTGTTCGACTTGCAGGGCTCAAGTCCAGGCGTTTCAAAATGTTGATCAAGCGGTGTCGTCGATGAGCTCGACTGCGATTGCTTATGAGGAATCGCTTGAAAAAACTAAATCGACCGATCGTTTATCCAACGGGAAACTTTCTGTTGATCGTTCGATCGTTGCCCATCCGTCAACGTGGTCGTGGTGGCGAGTGATCCCACTAGCGGTCGCTGCATCCTTGCTGGCGATCTTGAGTATCACAATCATTAACGGCCCGACGCCGGCGAAGGCTGATCAAGTTACGCCGGAACAGATTGTTAAGCCAATGAAAGAGCTTCACCTAATCAATTTGCAACAACAGAGAGATCAGGAGTTGATGCTGCGAACACTGGGCATGGATTTGCGCTCTCTGAAAATTGAGATTGCTCAGCTGGAACCTGGATCACCGGAACGGAAACTGTTGACCGAGCAAGTCGAAGCCATGATTGAGAAAGTCCGACTGTTTGAGTCAACGTCGGAGTAGGAAAACGTTGGTTCCACTTGGAAAGTCGGGCTCGTAGGTTTTTAGTTAACCCTCCCCGGCCGCTACTGCGTCCGACCCTCCCGCAAGCGGGAGAGTGGCAGAGCGAGCAAGTCGCGACGCAATCAGAGTTGGTTCAGCGGCATGAAGCCATAGAGACACAAGAGACACTCTCCCTCTGGGAGAGTCGGGCTCATAGGCCCGGAGAGGGTTTTTCGAAAACGAGGCCCCATAAATAAATCACTTAAACGACAGACACTGCGAAACCCAAACCAAACCAAACCAAAACCAAACCAAAACCAAACCAACGCCAAAAACCAAAAACCAAAAACTACCTTCACTTTTTGACACGAGAGAGAAAGCCATGAAACTCATACTGCGAATTCTATTGGTCGGAGCATTTTGCTTCCTGGGATCAGATAACATTGCCACGGCACAAGACGATCACATTGAAGGCAAGATCACGATCAATGGAAAAACGATCGAATTGGACGGAGAGCAAATCGAAGAATGGCTAGAAGCCAACTCAGACGAATTGGAAGAGTGGGCCGAAAAATACTCCGATGAATGGGAGGAGTGGGGCGAGCGATTCGGTGCGAAGATGGAACGCTGGGCTGAGGCTCAAGAAGAACAGTGGGAAGGCTGGGCAGAAGAATACTCAAGCAAATGGGAAGCCTGGGGTGAAAAACTCGAATCTGGTGAAATTGACTCCGAGCAAATGAGTAAGTTGCTTGAGAAGAACCTTGAGATGCTCAGCGAAATGCCTTTGGATACTTTGATTGAAGGCGCGCTCAAGGAAGGGCTTGGCGAACTCAAGAACGCACCGTTCGATAGCCTTGGCGAACTCCATGAGTTGGTCGGTGGTGCTCTCGAGCAGTCACTACAGGCGATGGAAAAGGAACTTGCAGGAACCATCGAATCAGAATTGAAAGAGAAACTTGGCAAGCTAAAGACGGATGATTTGCAAGGTGCACTCGGCCAACTGCAAAAAGCCCTCGACATGAAATCTGACAAGATGGATCGTGACGCTCAAAAGAAAATTGCCGGGCTGCAAAAGATGCTGTCCAAAAAAACGGACATGAGCAAGAAAGAAAAGTCCAAAGCAGTCGAGGCACTCAAACGAGAATTGGCCGACGCCCAAACGCTTATGAAAAAGAAAGCGGGAAGCGCGAAAAAGGCAAAGAATTCGCAACGAGCCGTTCGCGGCAAAGCGGAGGAAGCTCGCAAACAGGCGGCTAAAGCAAGAGAATTGGTCAAAGGAAAGTACCGTGATTCCGCCATCAAAGAAATGGAATCGCGAAAGGCGGAAGCCAAAAAATTGGCGGCAGAGATGGCCGTCCGCAAAGAAGCATTGGCCGCTGAAAAAGAAACACTTGAACGCTACTATGCTGAATTGAAGCGTGAAAAAGAGGCTCTGGGCGAGAAAGAATCAGAGATCGATGCCATGCGACGTGAAATCGCAAAGCTTCGAAAAGAAGTGGAGCGAATGAGGAAGAACAAACGCGACGACGATTAATTTTCGACTTGCTGACGTGTTCCGCAGCAAGGGAGATTCTCAAGCCAACGATTCGTTCAATCGTTGGCTTTTTTTATGCGCTAGCTACTCAAACTGAGCGTTTTCCCCGAAGTCTTTGGAAAATCGACGACCGAAACTGCGCGGCTTGAGACATCCCACGAAGCGATCAAAATCTTGCTGGACGAAATGATCGAGCTGTTCCCTTCTTCGCCCTTCATTCACATTGGTGGCGATGAGGCTTACGGCGTCGACGAAGATCTACAACGGGACTTAATCAATTTGCTGCATGCACACTTAAAAGCCAAAGGCAAAAAGACAATCGTTTGGGAAGGGCCACGACTGGGAACAGGAAAACACAAAGTCAACGAAGAAGTGATTCACATCAATTGGCGGACGATCGCGTTTCCCGCCGATGAAATGCTCGAAGCCGGCTACCCCGTCGTCAATGCGGCTTGGGATCCACTTTATGTCGTCGACCACTATCCACGCAACAACTTCACCATGGCATCGCCACAACACATTTATGAGAACCTGAACCTTTACGTTTTCAAGCACTTCAATCCAGACATCAAGACGTTTGAATCTCCAATCAAAGTCGCACCCAATCCAGTCCAACCGAATCCGCTTGATGCGGCCAAATCAAATCGCGTTATCGGGTTCTGCATGCCGTGGTGGGAAGGCCGCGAAGTCAATTACCTACCACTGATGACTCCTCGGATCATTCCACTCGCCGAAATTGCCTGGAACCCGAATCAAACACGAAACTACAAACAGTTTGAGACTCGCGTCAACAAAACCGAAGCGATACGCAAGCGAGCGTTCTACTTGATCGAAATCGATGCGACACCGATGGCATTAGAAACAGAAGGCGTGTTCCACAACCAAACGACAGTGACCTTGATTTCGAACGTCGACAAGAAAACTGACGGTGCCAAGATTCATTACTCGCTCGACGGAACCCAACCTGGACTCGATTCACAACGCTACGATTCGCCGTTCACGCTTGACGAATCGGCAACACTTCGGGCCGTTTGCTTCGTCGATGGCACACAAGTCGGCCATGAAATTCGCCAGACATTTGTCGCTGTCGATCCTGTTCAAAATTTGGCACTCGGCAAACCTGTCACCAGCAGTGTTACTTCCGGCCCGATTTTTTCGACGGCTCGCTTGACCGATGGTGGAACCGGAACATTGGACTACTACCTCGGATACCCGGCGGAGCCCGAGCCAATTTTGATCACCGTTGACCTTGGCAGCGTCACCGAATTTAGCCAAGTCGTCATTCATGCGTTCAGCACTGAGAATGCTTTCGAGTCTTACGAGGTTCAAACTTCGGCTGATGGAAGAACGTTCAACCGAGTTGCCCAGCGGATGGAAAAGCCTAGCAATCCCTCACCTAAGGTCGTGCATGACATCCCGAAAACAAAAGCGCGTTTCGTGCGGGTGGTGACGCACGGCTGCAAAGGGTACGTCTTCGATTCGTTTTCGAAGCTTATCGAGATCCAGGTATTCGCACTTGGAACAGAAAAGTAGCTGTTCTTGGGTTAGCAAGAACCGTGTTTCCCTTGGAGGAATCAAAATTCTTTTGACAAGCTGTCCAATGCCTATTCAAATGATCGCAGATTTTCACTTTCAAATTTTGCAACTGCTTTAAAGCACGATGCTTGATGCACCATGCTTTTTTGCACGATTTAAGGCGACTCGAACATGTTTGAATTAAGACCTGCTTCTTTTGTCAGCACCTTTGTCAAATATTCAACTCTGGTGATCTTCTCAACAATATTGACTGGACTCGTTTCAGCTCAAACGGTTGGGCTGAATTTTACCGGCAGTAGCCTTGCCGATTCGGGATTCCGTCCGCCCGACACGATGGGCACCGTCGGGAACGATCACATCGTAGAAATGATCAATGGTCGTTACGCCGTTTACGACAAAACGACGGGTTCGCAGTTGACGGCCAGTTCGCTTAATGATTATTGGGCCTCGACAGGAACCGCTCATGCTGGATCGTTTTCTTTCGACCCGCGCGTTCAATACGATCCGACAACGTCTCGTTTTTACGCCACTAGTGTCGATAATGCTCGCGGTGAGAACAACATTTTGTTTGCCGTATCGAAGTCCGGTAATCCGCTCGACGGTTGGGACGGATTCTCGGTCGACTCAGACACCGACAATGTTCAGTGGGCAGATTTCCCGCAAATGGGATTCTCGAGTGATTCGATTGTCATATCGAACAACATGTTCGCGATCGGAACTGGCAGTTTTGAAATCAACATGCTCGTGATTCCCAAAGCCGACGTTTTGAGCGCGACACCGACTTTGGCAAATGCAACTTTGCTCGAAGACCAATTCGCAAACGCTGGTGGGTTTTCGCTGCAGTCCGCGATCGATTTGGATGGTAGTAGTCGACCATTACGGCTGTTTTCGAGAGAGTCAGCGGCGGCTGGAGAGTTGGATGCAATTCAGATCGACGGCCCACCCACCGCGCCAGTCATCAACAACATCCCAGACATTACCGGGTTAACTGCCTACTCAGCTCCGCCACTTGCAGATCAACCTGGCAACGGCACCAATCTCGATTCAGGAGGAAATCGCACCCGTTCGGCGCTCACGCTGATTGGCGGGCACTACTACGGTGTTCATAACGTCGCCGATCCCGTTTCGACCAACGCTGCGTTGCAGTGGTACAAAATGGATGCGGACTCGTTGTCGATTGTCGATCAAGGCTTAATCGCCGATTCCGATCTCGATTTGATCTACGGATCAATCGCTGCCAATGCAGACGGCGACATCGTGATTGGTTTCACTGGTTCGAGCGAAACCCAATTCGCCAGCGCATTTGCCGTGACCGGTGGCATTGGAACAAGTGGGCTGACAGAGTTTGGCGACCTGATGTTGCTGAAAGAAGGAGTTGCCGAATACGAACTGGTATCAGGCACGCGAAACCGCTGGGGAGACTATAGTGCAACCGTGTTGGATCCGACTGACTCAAATCGCTTTTGGACGTTTCAGGAGTTTGTGTCAGCTGAAAACGAATGGTCAATTCAAATTTCAGAAATCAATGTGAATACGGTTCCGGAGCCCGGCACGTTCTCGCTCTTAGGACTTGGAGCCTTTGGCCTGCTGATTAGAAGGCGAAGGTCGTAGTCGAACGAAGTCTCTTTGATTTGACCTTGTCCGTGCACATTGGAAGCGTGCTTCAAGACGATAGTATTTCCCGCCATGTGCCGGCACTCCATCATTCAAGTCATCAAATGAATCTCAAGCTTGTCTTGCTATCAGCTTTTTTTATGCTGATCTCAGTTCATCAAATTTACGGCCAATCGATCGTTGCTCATCGCGGCTCCTCTTACGAAGCACCGGAAAACACGCTGTCGGCCTTCAACTTGGCTTGGGAGCAAGGTGCAGATGCCATCGAAGGCGACTTTCATTTGACGGCTGATCATCAGATCGTGTGCATCCACGACAGAACAACCGAACGCACAGCTCCCGAGCAGCCCATTCGGACGATCGCCGAAGTTAGCTTTGCAGAGCTAAATGGAGTTGATGTCGG
>CAZPTT010000002.1:97902-104556 GCA_964589435.1 uncultured Pirellulaceae bacterium | reverse complement strand
GAACTTGGGAAAGCATTTGCGACCAAGCGGATTGCAATTCAAGATTGAACATGCTGGCCAAATCGTAAATGAAAACCGGCAGATCCAATTCTTCGGCAACGGCTCGTACTAAAGCGGTTTTGCCAGTTCCCGGTGGGCCGTGCAACAACCAGCCGCGCCGCCATGGAATATTTCGTTGGCGATACCATGACTCGTTGGCTTTCCAGAATTGAGCTTCTTTAACCAACTCCAACGCGTTGTCATCAAGTGCCAATTTATCAGTCGGCGATCCTGTCGCTTCAAATTCGGCACCTAGCTCCTCCAGCCCCCATCCAAGCGGGCGGTGGTGCATGCAGGCACGCGTGTCGTTGGAGGAAGACGGATTGCGGTTCTTCTTGCCAGTGTTGTACGTGTCCATGGCTTTGCCGGCCGTTCCGAAAATGTGCCGGACGTAGTGACGGCGTTTCTGCTCGGTTTCTTTGTCGCGATTCTCAAGCATCAACATGCGGCTGTTGTAGTGCTCAGTAGCGACAATAATTAGCTCATCGGCAACGAAGAAGCCGCGCGGAAATGTTAGCGTCAGTGTGTTCGATTCATAGTCGCGCGACGTCACGCCCGATTCGACAAACGAATCGTCACTCTTGCTGTTTTTGACAACCCACAGCGGACGCCAGCCTTGCCAAAAAAGCTGTCCCGCGCTGCCGATGACTTCCATCGAAACCAGTTGCGTACGGCGAACCGGACGAACGTGAAGTAGCCAGGCCGCGTAATTTTTGGGGCCGAATCGGGATGCCGAAAAAGTCTCGCGCAGTAAAAGCTGGACAGCGTCGGACTGGTAGCCCTGGACTGTGATCGAAATGATCATCCAACTCATGATGTATTGATAGACGCTACGCAAATAAGTCCAGCCGGTTGCGACTAGCCCCGTCAAGGCAGCTCCACCGGCGAAAAGCCAAGCAGTGTTCATAGTGTTTTGTTTTTTTGGGGGGGTAAAAGTATTGGAGCCCGGTTTTGTTTCCTCGGGCAATTCGCTTCAGCATGAAGCAAACGGTGTTTAGCCGGGAGCTGGCCAGTGCCATGATTGAACGTCCCGAAATGTGTAAGACGAACTCTATGTCAGCGAGTTTAAGCCAAGGGAGCTAAGAAGCGCCGATCTCTGTCGGCTGAGTTTTTGGGCTGAGCGGTTTCTTGGGTTGAGTGGTTTCGTTTCCACTTTGCTAAGGACACATGGAGTAGAAGCAAGTTCACGCGCAACCGCGAAAATATTCTTCGGGCCAGTAACAGGTCACGCGAATAGTTTCAGCGCTGGCAGGAACAGGTTCGGTTCTTGCCGAGGAGCAATCAACCCTCATGGATGCTGCGCTGCAGCGGAAAAACGATACAATGAGTCCGTTCGCATTTGCTTTTGACTTTTCGATATCAAAATTCGGGCGACGTCCAATTTCACATTTTAAGAGTTCGGAAATTATTTAAATGAATTTTATTGGTGGTCGGGCTCCCAAATGTGGCGAAGGAAGAAGCCGATCGGCAATCAGCAGTTGATGCTGCGTCTCTCGGTCAAAAGAAGTGAGTGACTTTCTTCGACAAATTGAATTACTGAATTGCTTAAAAATGGCAAATTTAAGATACGGGATATCCGCAATTCAATACGACAAAGATCGCTGTCGAATTGTTAATGTCCAAGCTCATCGGATGTCAGCAGATGACACGTTGTCTGGACTTGGCGTCTACCCTCGCGAGGCCGTGATCAAAGCCATCGAAGAAAAAGAACTGACGTTGGTGACACTGCCTGCCGCTTTCGATGGAAAGTATACCGTCGGCGATGTCGTGAAAGTGGTTGAGATTGAAAGCGAAAAATTTCTCAAATCGCTCAACGACACGACACCCAAAGACAGCCTCGGCACGCTGCCGCAGTTTTGATCGCACCTAATTCAATCGCTCGTTTATTGAGCCATCCTTACGCCCACCAGCCCCCGTTGACGTGAAGTGTTTGTCCGGTGACATAGGTTGAAAGGTCGCTGGCGAGGAACAAAATCACGTCGGCAATTTCGCTTGGTTCGGCAAAACGACCCAGAGGGACATTTGTCAGCATGACTTTGCGATTCTCTTCTGGAATCGACTTGCCCATTTCCGTATCGACCACTCCAGGGGCGACGGCATTGACGCGGATGTTCTGGCGAGCGAGTTCTTTACTTAGGACTTTGGTCAGGGTGATAACGCCGGCTTTGGCCGACGCGTAATTGGCTTGCCCAAAGAATCCGGTCACGGCTGAAAGTGAAGCAACATTGATGATGGCCCCGTTTTTCGCCAGATGCGGCATCGCGGCTTGGCAACTGTTGAAGACTCCAGTCAAGTTCGTGTCAATGACGTCGGTCCATTCTTGAAGCGTCATTTTCTTGACACTGCGATCTCGCAAAATTCCGGCATTGTTGACGAGGATGTCGAGTGAACCGAACTCGGCGACTGTCTTCTCAACCATCGCATTCAGCTCGTCGGTATTTCTAACATCGGCCGCGCAAGCAATTGAACGCTCACCAAAATTATTGACCACCGAGTCGGCGAGACCGCGGTTGGTTCCGGCTGAATCGTCGAAATAGTTGATCACGACGTTCGCACCGGCAGTGTGAAGTGCAGTTGCGGTTGCCAAGCCAATGCCTTGGCCGGAGCCGGTAACAATGGCGGTTTTACCTGATAGATCAATGGTTCTCATGATTGTCGTTGTACTTTGGTTGGTGAATTCGTGAAAGAATAATAAGTCGGTGGTTGTCCGCCGCAAAAGTCAGTTGGCAGTCTTTCTAATCCAACGCCTGCCAAGCCGGTTTGCGTTTTTCCAAAAACGCCGCCAAACCTTCTCGCGCGTCGGCTGTCTCTCTGGCTTCCGCCGAAACTGAAATTGACAAATCAATCTGCGCGGCCAGTTCCGAGTCGCTGCAGCGAGCCAAATGTTTCTTGGTGATCGATAGGGCTGATTTTGATCCGGTCAAGATCGAAGCCGTCAATGCATCCACTCGCCGCTCGAGTTCGTCGGTCGTGACGACATCAAAACAAAGCCCCAACTGAAATGCCCGCGTTGTCGAAACACGTTCACCGCTCAGCAGCAATTGAGCCGCAGTGCCGGCTCCCACTCGATGAATCAACAGGGGCGTTACCATGGCGGCTGTAATTCCACGCATGGGTTCGGGCAGCATGAAAAACGCATTCGAGTCGGCGACGATCATGTCACAGGCCAACACCAGTCCAACGCCACCGGCCAAAACGGGGCCCTGCAACGCAACGACGGTTGGAACCGGCAATTCGTAAACTTGTTTTAGGAGCGTCGCATAGACTTCTGAATCGATCTGCCATTCGGCCTTTCCGTTTTCCGATTTGGCTCGTTCTTGCATCTCGCCGAGATCCATGCCGGCGCAAAAGACTGAGCCTTCGGATTCGAATATCAATACTCGCAGCGACTCGTTGGCGGCAAATTCAGTCACTGCGGCGCTGATTTGCTCAATGAAATCACGTTTCAGCGCGTTTCGCTTTTCCGGCCGGTTTAGCCGGATTTTTCCAACTCCATTCTCGAGTGTTGTGGTGATATATGAGTCCATGATGGCATCCAATGGGAAGGTTCGTGCTGGCGTCATTTTAAAGGGAAGCCGTTCCAAAACAAAGTCACGTCAAAAGTGATGGCGAGTTTCGAGCAGGTTCTCATGTCGGAGAGTAGGTCACAATGTGAAACTTGGGGGCTTTGCTTTAAAGTCACTCGTGCAAAGTACATCTGTCGGCGTCTGCTTCTCGAATGTGCCAAACTCAAGCACGACTTTCGCCCGGCTACCTCGTAGGCCAATCCGCCATCCGATAGAATTGGGATGCGTGATGCATCTTGTCATCGCCGATTATCTTTTGATGTCGGCGTCGAATTTCCCTTCAAGATATTCCAAGCAAAACTTTCCTAGCCTTTCCTAGCCTTTCATAGCGTTTCTGTGGAACCAAGAACATGACAGCCGAAAAGAAAAGAGACATGATCCGAATAGCCAACGGACAAGGATTTTGGGGCGACAGTATTCTTGGCCCGATCCGGTTGGTCAACGAAGGACCGCTTGATTATCTGACGCTCGACTATTTAGCAGAAGTCACGATGAGCATCATGCAGAAGCTCAAGAGTCGCGATCCCAAGAAGGGCTACGCAACGGATTTTGTCGAAATGTGCCGCCGCGTGTTGCCAACTTGCCACGAGAAGGGCATCAAGATCATTGCCAACGCTGGCGGCGTGAATCCAATCGCTTGCCGCGAAGCACTTGCCGATGTGATCCGGGAGCTTGGGTTGACCGGCATGAAGATCGGCATCGTCGAAGGCGATGATATCCTCGATGATCTGGAAAGCCTGATCGACGGCGGTGAAGAATTCAAGAATATGGATAACGGCGAGCCACTCAAGCCTTACTTATCCCAAGTCAAAACGGCCAACGTTTACATCGGGGCCGAGCCGATCGTGGAAGCCCTGAAGCAAGGTGCGGACATTGTTATCACTGGTCGAGCAACCGATCCGTCGATTGTGTTGGCTCCGCTGATGTATGAGTTCGGCTGGTCAATCGAGGACATGAACATGATGGCAGCGGGAACCATCGCCGGCCATATCGTTGAATGCGGAGCTCAGTGTACCGGCGGCAATTTTGTGCATTGGGACGAGATTCCCAACATGGCGATGATTGGTTACCCGGTGATCGAAGCCCAAGCCGACGGCACGTTTGTCGTTACCAAACATGAAAATACTGGCGGACGGGTTTCGGTCGAAACCGTCACCTCGCAACTGGTTTATGAAATGAGTAATCCGGCCAATTATATCACACCCGATTGTATCGCCGATTTTACTTCGATTCAGTTGAAGCAAGATGGAACAGATCGTGTTCATGTTTCGGGAATCCAAGGAAAACCGGCAACTGACACGTATAAGGTTTCGGTCTCTTTCCACGAAGGCTACAAGATTCTCAGCCAGTTAACTGTCGCGGGACCCGATGCAGTCGCCAAAGCAAAACTGTGTGCTGACATCGTGTTTGATCGAGTTGCGTTCGATGGCGTCACGTTTACCGACGAAGAGAAGTTTGTCGAGATCGTTGGGACCAACGTTTGTCACGCAGGCATTGCTGACGCCCCGGCCGATCCGGCAGAAGTCATCTTAAGAATTGGTGCAAGAAGCAAAGATGCGGCGAAATTGAATCGCTTGGGAATGGAAATCGTTCCGTTGGTGACTAGTGGCCCTCCGGGAGTAACCGGATTTGCTGGAGGCCGCCCCAAAGCGACTGAGATCATCAGCTATTGGCCGGCACTGTTGAGCAAAGGGAAGATTGAAACGAAAGTTTCGGTCGAGGAAGTGGTTTAAGTCGGGCTGATTGACAGGCTGAAACGCGAGTGACGCTGAGTGACGCTAGCCGTTCGCAGGCGCAAGCATGCCCACGCAAGCGAGGGCATGGCATCTAGACGCGGCGAAGCTGGGTTTGATCAGTGGGATCATCACCGCGTTATTTGCAGTGATTCTTTCAGTTGTTGTTCTTGGCATTGTTGGTTGTTGGTAAGACGTCACTGATTTGCCGCTGACATGCTGACTAATCCCATGGCAGCTTGCTCAAATCGACGTTGCCTCCGGTGATAATGATGCCCACACTTTTTCCGGCGAAGATCGGATTTCCGGCTTGATCAAGTACCGCCGCGATCGGCACCGCGCAGCTGGGTTCGATGATGACTTTTGTTCGTTCCCAAAAGAACCGCATGACTTCAATGATTCTTTCTTCTCCAACACAGAATATTTCATCGACTTGATCTCGAATGAACGGCCAGGTTAGGTCGCCAAGACTTGTTCGCAAGCCATCGGCAACTGTTTGTGGGTTGGTTTGTGGGACAAACTTGTTCTCTTGTTTAGAGCGATACGCGTCATCGGCACCTTTCGGTTCCGCACCGATCACCGTGATCGGCTGAGAGTAGGCATTGGCCGAAATACAAGTTCCCGACATCAGCCCGCCACCGCCAATTGGCGCGACCAGCACATCAATCGAGGATGCCTGTTCAAGAAACTCGAAGGCGCAAGTCCCCTGCCCCGCAATGATGTGAGGGTGGTCAAAGGGCGGAATCATCGTCGAACCCGTCTGCACACGAACTTCTTCGGAAACCGAAAGCCGAGCCTCAAGTGTTGGCTCGCATTCGACAATGTTCGCGCCATAACCCTTCACCGCCGCCTTCTTCACTTCGGAAGAATTTGACGGCATAACAATGTGAGCTTGCGTGCCGAATGTTTTGGCTGCCAAAGCCAATGCGCCGGCGTGATTCCCAGAGCTGTGGGTGACAACGCCTTTGGCCAGTTCTTCGTTGGTCAATTGTGCTACTGCATTCATGGCTCCGCGAATTTTGAAAGAGCCTGATTTTTGAAAATTCTCACACTTGAAAAACAGGTGGCAGCCGGCCATCTCGCTCAGCGTTTCGGAAGTCAATACAGGCGTACGATGAATGTGGCGGCGAATCCGGTTGGCGGCCAATTTCACATCATCAATGTTGGCAGCGAAGTCGTTTGAAGATTTCATGTTGGTTGCGATCAAGGAATTTTTGTTTGGGCAAATTTTACAACAAAATTGCCTCCCGTGACTTCGTTCGCTACCGGCGTAGCCAGTGATCAAGGATCCCATTCTCGAGCAGTCCTTCTTGAGC
>CAZPTT010000002.1:24184-97802 GCA_964589435.1 uncultured Pirellulaceae bacterium | reverse complement strand
GAGCAGTCCTTCTTGAGCGAATTAGTCGATGAGTATTCTTGCCTGGTCGGTAAGTAACAGTTTTTTGCGTGGAATGCTCAAGCCCTAAAGTGAACTTCACGCTGTGGATGTGCGATGTTCGTAGGATTCGGCGATAAATACCGCCTGACTTCGCGAACCAGGCGGTTGGTAAACGGGTCGAAGAGTCTTACAATGTGTGGCTTCCAAACAACTCGATGGCGAGTGGCGGCTTCCACATTTTGGATCAAAGCGGTTCTGGTCTAATTTTGGAGAGTTGAAAAGGAAAAATTGATGTTATTGTCTCAGGAAACCAGCGTGACCGAAAATTTAACTCCCGACGACGCCCCTTCCGGCGCGGCGGCAAATCGCATTGATCCGGAACGCAGCCTGACTCTTGCGCTGGCTGCCGCTCGGACAGCCGCCGAAAATGGTGGAACCGATCTTGTCGTATTGGACATGTCGAAGCACACTGCGATCTTTGACTACTTCGTAATTGCGACGGGAACTAGTCGCCGTCAGCTTCACGCGATGAGCGAAGAAATTGATCACAAGCTGGAAGATGATCTCAACGATAAGCGGATGAACATCGACGGCTACGATGAAAGTCGCTGGATCGTATTGGACTACAGCACTGTCGTCATTCACTTATTCGATGAAGACACGCGAGTGTTCTACAGCTTGGAGGCACTGTGGGGAGACGCCGAGAAGGTCGACCTTACCGAAACGCTGAAAGGAATCCGCCAGTAGTAAGTGGATTCGGAGCCGAGAGAAAACACTTGAGCGCGTTACTCTTAGTTGCCCGTTTCTAGTAGTCCATTAAGCTTGACATGACGCTTGAAAAAATTGGTGCGAGGACTGACTAGAGTAAACATGCCCACGCAAGCGAGGGCATGGCACCCATTGCTTACCCGGAACGCTTTACCATGGCGCTCTTCCTTGGCGCTTTACCATGGCGCTCTTTCTTGGCGCTCTTTCTTGGCGCTTTTCCTTGGCGCTTTTCCATGGCGACAGTGTTTTTATAAAGTTTGACGCCCTGAAACTTGGCCGAAGCAAAGCAACTTGAGCCATTGAATGACCGTGTTGTGAGCTTACTCATCACACGGTCGTTTTTCTCTTGGGTGCGAAACTGGCTGGCCCCTAGATTGGTTCTTCATAGCTTGGGTCATTCGTTGACAAAGTCAGCTACTCGTCTTCGTCCTCATCCAGCAAGATCTTGGAGCTCATTTTCATGGCGATCATGCTCGGAATTTCTTCATCGAATCGACGAAGAAGCTGGAAGTAGTCGTCGCGGTCGTTGATGTTGGTAAACGAATCGAGTTCGGCGTCAAATTCTCGCAGCGATTCGATATCGACTTTCAAAGTATTGAAGTGCTCCGCTAGATCTTGCACTCGTAATTTCTTTTGGCCAATCAATTCTTGAATTTGATCGGCGATGTCCGTCCGATAAATGGCTGTCATGCCAAACACTCGTTCGTCCGACACAGGAATCACGCACTGATGATCCCCAATCAAGCTGAACAAATGTGAGATGATTCTTGGCTCAAGCAGTGGTACATCGCAACCGGAGACGAACGCAAATTTCTTACTCGCAGCCAAAGCGGTCAGTCCCAATCGAATTCCTTCCAGTGGCCCTACCTCGGAAGACTCGTCGCTGACTCGTGTGATGCGTTTGGGCGTTTCGATATGTTTCAGGTTTTCACCGCCAGCCACGACTACCGCCGAAGCCACTTCCGATACCCGGTCAACGACTCGCTCAAGCAACGTTTGGCCTTGGAAAACAAGTTGAGATTTGTCGAGTCCCATTCGCTCGCTTTGTCCGCCGCATAAAACGACCGCTCCCAACTCGGAGTTCTGCTGTATTGGTACCGAAGTCGCTGGCTTGTTTTCATTCATGGTTTGTTAGTTGCTGGATGAAAGTTGCTGGATGAAAGTTGCTGGGAAACAATTGCGAAGTAAAAGCTGGGGCAATCAGGTTTCTCGGCGATTCTCTTGAGCCGAACAATGCCATACCCAACATTCACGCTAAAACAATGGCTTCGGCCCACCGGGAAATTGAAGCCAAATGAGAGGAATGCGATTGTTGACGTCCACCTTCTGCTTAACAATTGATCAGTATAGATTGTGTTTTAGATTTTTGCGTGTCACAGTCAGTCTATTCCCCAGACCGTTTCGTTGGGGATCGTATTTTTAGCAGATGAAGTGAAATGCCGCTGGTACTCGAATGTCAATCTAAAACGTCCTTGCCAATTGAGGTGGAAGGAGTTTTACCAATTCCGCTGCGGAATTTGTCGAGCGAGTCAATTGCCAAGTTACCAATCTGGAACGGTAAAAATAAGTTGGAACTGGGTGAGTTGTTTCGCGTGACAGGGACGATTGACGAATCGGATACGATTGTTTGGGTTGGCAACCTGCAATCGGTCCACGGTATTGGATTAGGCATGGACGGTGGAGTGATGCAAGTCGACTCTCCTGCGGGCCGGCACGTCGGTGCGAAAATGAGCGGCGGTAGTATTGAAGCCAAATCGGATGTGAGCGACTTCGTTGGTGTGGAGATGACTGGCGGCACTATTCGAGTGCGAGGGAATTCGGGAGATTTAACAGGCGGAAACTACCCGGGATCCAAGATTGGCATGAACCGGGGCTCAATCATCGTCGACGGGAATGCAGGTCGTGGTACTGGTCAAGCGATGCGACGGGGAACGATCGCAATCGGAGGTGACTCTGGCAAACTTTGTGGGTGGAATATGTTAGCTGGTTCCATCATCGTTTGCGGGAATTGTGCTTCGGAATTTGGAGTCGGGATGACTCGGGGCACGCTCGTACTTCTGGATCCAAGATCCGGAACGGAGATCTTGCCGACGTTTGCGAAGGGCGGAGTTTACCAAAATACGATTGTAAAAATGATGGCGAGCTGGCTGCAGCAAATCGGTTTTGAGGCGGCTGAACGATTGGCCCAAACCAGCTTTCAAATGCACCATGGCGATTTACTTAGCGGCGGACGGGGTGAAGTCTTGATTGCATTGGATAGTGGAGAGGGATAATTCAATAAAAGACGGGCGATAATAATCAAAGCAGTTGGACGCCTGGCAAACATCTAAGAAAAGTGAGAACGACCCGATGACGACACCGAAGACAGTACCGAATAGACGCGAGTTCATTAAGACATCCGCCGAATCAGCATGTGCAACGGCGGCGGCAACGAGTATTGCAGGGGCAGGCCTGAATACATCGGTTTCGATGCAGCGTCAATTGTCAGTCAGTTCAAACGACAAAATACGAATCGGTTTTATCGGGCCGGGTGGAAGGGGTTTTGGTGCGCACGTCAAACGATTGGCGAAGCTCCAAGTCGAAGGCGAACCCATTGAGTTGGTCGCTGTCTGCGACGTCTACAACAAACACGCCGACCGAGCCGCCAAACATATCAAAAAGGAAACGGGTAAGGCGCCGAGCAAGTATGAAGACTATTTGGAGATGGTCGAGAAGGAAGATTTGGATGCCGTTTGTATTGGGACTCCTGATCACTGGCATGCAAAGCAGGCGATCGATTGCTTGGAAAAAGGACTGCATGTCTACTGCGAAAAACCGATGACCAAGACCGTTCAGGAGGCAATTGATGTCGTGAACGCTTGGAGGAAATCCGGGAAGGTGATGCAGGTCGGCGTTCAGTCAACGAGCCTACCTGTATGGAATCAAGTCAACAAATTGTTGACCGAAGGCATGCTTGGCAAAGTCTTGATGTACCAAACCGAGTACTTTCGAAATTCTGCGATGGGGCAATGGCGAAATTACAAACTTGAGCCGGAGATGAATCCGAAGAACATCAACTGGAAAAAATGGCTGGGTGTAGACGAGGGGCTGGCTGAGTTCGAAGAGTTTGATCGTGCCAAGTACAAGCAATGGAGACGATTTTGGCCTTATGGATCAGGCATGTTCACTGATCTTTTTGTGCATCGAACAACGACGATGCTCAAAGCAACTGGCTTGCGATTTCCTCGCCGCATCGTTGGTGCCGGTGGGCTGTATCTTGAGTACGATGGCCGGGACGTTCCCGATGTAGCGACGGTCGTCGCAGACTTTCCCGAAGGCGTGCAGGGCTTGGTCACTGCGACGATGGCTTGCTCAAACACTCCGATTCGGCAAATGATCCGTGGGCACTTTGGGTCGTTCGCGTTTGGGAATGGTGAGAAGTTCGATGGCTTTGATTACATCCCGGAACGACCGCAAGTAACCCGCAATAGCAAGCTGAAGCCGGAACGAATCAAAACACAGCAAGTCGATGACACGACCTACGCACACTTCAAAAACTGGGTCGATTCGATGGTGGCCAACGATCCGTCCATGTGTAATAACGATCCATTGCTTGGAGCAGCCGCAATCACGACCGTCATTCTCGGCGCCCAAAGTTATCGGCAAGGCCGGGTCTTTCATTTTGACGATCAGAAAATGGCGTTCGGCGACGGAGACTCATCATGGGCGACAAGCTGGGAGGAGCGCTCACAAAAACGCGGCGAACCGAAACACATTCCGGGTTGGTCAGCCGGTGGTCACGGTAGTACGCTTGAGGAGCCCGAGTACATGAAGCTGGCTGGCCCATGGAAGGATGGTAAAGATCCAAGCGGTCAATAGCGGTTGATGGATTCGAGTGTGACCGAACAAAGCAAATCAGAGCAAGAGTACTTTGTTTTTTCGATTCGGAGTGGTTCTTTCGGATTGGTTCTTTCAGATTGGTTCTTTCAGATTGGTTTTGTTAGGCGGCCAAACGGCGCTGTGGTTTTCGAATCACCGAAGACAGGGCGACCTCAATGCGAGAGGTAATGGCGTCGGGTGAAAATTCATCCAGCACCATTTGCTTCGCTTCGCTTTTAACGTGTTCTCTAAGTGTTGGGTCACTTAAAATTCGCGAGACTGATTCAGTGATTTCTGCTGGATTGTTGGGGTTGAAAAGTAACCCGGTTTGATTGGGAAGAACAAATTCCTGGAGGCCGCCGACCCGCGAAGCAGCCACGGGAACTCCCGCCGCCATTGCCTCCAATGCGCATAGTCCCAAAGGTTCTTTAAGGCTTGGGACGACGCAGGCATCGAGCCCTTGTACCAATTCGTGAATGTTGTTTCGGCGTCCAACCCAGATGACACGTCGAAATAGTTTCTTCGTAAAAAGACTTTTTCGTAGCTCGCGGTAGTATTTATCTTTCTTTTCAAATTGCCCAATGAACGCGATTTTGAGCTTTGGGAATCGCTTGATCAAAGCCGGCAGCGCCTCGATCAATTCAAGATGGCCTTTCCGTTTGATCACCGCGCCGACGACTCCCAGTAGAGGCCGGTCATCATGGATGCCCAAACGTGTTCGAACACGATTCCTCACTGCGTCCGATGTGTCGCTAAATTTATCAACATCGATGAAGCAGGGAATGGTCACCATTCGATCGGGGGAAACTCGGTTGTACCGCTCTTGGTAGTCGCGAGTCGATTTCGAATTCGCGATGACGAGATTGTTCATGCACCAGTGCGGTTGGAAATGGCTGGCGTGAGCGGTCGCCACGCATGGCACACCTGTTATCGTCTTCAGAAGCACGCCAAAAAAATGGGCTCGACTCATGTGCGTGTGGATGACATCAAACTGCTCGTCTCGAACCCATTTGGCCATGCGTAAAAGTTCGGTTGGCGGGAATCGATTCATCTCGGATTTGTGTCGCTCGACTCCAGTGCGACTAAGGCCTCTCCAAATCCAAGAGCGAGGGCGACAAAGAAGCTTGACTTCGTGGCCACGGTCAATCAACTGACGGGTCAACAAGTTCACATGAACCATCGCGCCGTTGACGAATTGACCGGAAACAATTTGGAGGACTTTCACGAGATGTGTCTGCTGTGAGAAGCGAGGCGAGGCTGAACGATCTGCTTATTGCACCAAAATTGAAGAGGCTGGGTCAACGTCAGTTTCGCCTTGAAACGATTTGACACAGCATTTTAGCGAAGGTGGCTCGATGACACTTCCTTTGCATGTACACCGAAGCGGTTGCTATGACACAGCAATTGCATGTCAAACCTGTCGACGCAAAACGCGCCACTTTCATCTTCCGCGACGAATTGTAGTAGCTCGTCAATGCTGAGTTGACCGATTTTTTTGGGTGCCATGCCCTCGCTTGCGTGGGCATGCTTGCGCGAGCCGAGAGTGTCCACCAATCATTTTACCTTGATGAACTACTGGTATTCATTGGATCGCCAGTGAGCGATTGAACTGCCAAAGTCCCTTCGAGCTCCATTTAGTCCGTGTTTACTTTTCCTGCTGGCCGGATACCAGTGCCTTTCGTTTTGGTCAAAGTATCGCCAAGATCGGCCCGATACTCGTCGGCATACTTCAGTAGTTTTGCGACGGCGTCAGGATGTTCTAGCATGACGTTCTTCGATTCGGAAACATCATTCTTTAGATCGTAAAGCGCAAGCGTTGCGTCATTTTGATCGTAGTTAACCGGCATGCCATCCGTGCCGCCTGTTCGTCCATTTAGCGAACGGTACTTGTGAGGGAAGACCAGTTTGAATTGGCGGTCACGGACGGCTTGAAGCTGTCCGCCTTTGTAGTAACAGGCAAAATGTTCGTGAGGAGATTTCGCATCGGCTTCTCCAAACATGAGGGGGCGAATGTCTTTTCCGTCGATTTTGTGATCGGGAAGTTTGGCGTCGATGAGTTTTGCAACCGTTGGAAGTATATCAATCGTTGAGGTGAGTTCATCGCAAGTCGTTCCTGCCGGAATTTTACCGCTCCATTGCATCAGCGAAGATACTCGGTAACCGCCTTCAAACATCGTGCCTTTGCCTTCTCGCAATGGCGCGGCGGATCCGCAATGGTCGCCGTAGTTCAGCCAAGGCCCATTGTCGGAGGTAAAAACAACAAGCGTATCGTTTTCTAGTTGGTGCGATTTCAGTGCCTCCATGATCTGGCCGACGGACCAGTCGACTTCCATCATCACATCGCCGAAGAGCCCGGCCCCACTTTTGCCTTTGAATTTGTCCGAAACGTAAAGAGGTACATGAACCATCGAATGGGGGACGTAAAGGAAGAACGGCTTCTTCGCGTTGTCATGGATGAATGAAACGGCACGTTCGGTATACATGGTCGTCAATTGTTCTTGATCTTTACCGGTAACTTCGGCGTCGACGATTTCGTTGCCATCGAAAAGCGGCAAGTCCGGATAGTTTCGTTTTCGTTTGGGCGAGTCGGCTGGCAAGTTCGCATAGGCCGGATGGAAGGGCCACATGTCGTTGGAGTACGGCAAGCCAAGGTACTGATCAAACCCATGCTGGAGCGGAAGAAATTGTTTTTGCAAACCAAGATGCCATTTTCCAAAACAAGCCGTCGCATATCCCTTTTGTTTGCAAAGTTCGGCGATCGTCATTTCGTTTTGATTGAGCCCGATCTTTGCCGTCGGGCCCAGTGCGCCAGAAATTCCGACGCGGCGGTGGTAGCAACCAGTCAAGAGAGCGGCACGGGACGCGGAGCAGACGGCGGTCGAAGTCACGAAGTCAGTGAACTTGCGACCTTGCAGTGCCATTTCATTCAGGTTGGGGGTCTCATATTCCTTGGCTCCAAATGGCCCGATGTCGGCATAGCCTAAATCGTCGATAAAGATCACAACTACGTTGGGCGGTCGCTGAGGATTTTCGTTTGGTTGCAAATCGGAAACGATCGATCCGCTTGAAGCGTTCACATTTGTTTTTGCGATGGTCGAATTGTCGACTGGGCTCGCCGGAGAAGCGAAGCCGGGCCCACAAAGCCAACCTGTAAATAAGCAAAAAATCAACGTGTGATAGATCAAATTTCTAGCGAAAGTTTTTTTAGCAGCGAGTCGCATTAGAAGAAGCCTCAGCGTTCTGAATTGTTTCGTTTAAATTTACTTGAAAGCGCTTGCAAATTGGCTAGGCAATCGCAGTCGTCGTCGACAATTTGATTTTTATGAAAGCATGATAACCAATTAGAGTCTAAAAAACTGAGCCATGACTGAAACAAAATCGTTTCGAACGTTTCGCCTAAATTCACTTGCGGCCAACCGATATCGAAAAGTAAAATCGTTGTTGTATTTTTGATTCAATTGAAACGAACGTCGTTCCGGAGAGACAAATTTTCTTTAACACTAACCGGCCCAGATTTAATTCCAGACGGCTGGCTTTATCGTTGTTTTTGATCGGTTTTTTGAGCGTGGTGTTTTTACCAGCCGAG
The DNA here is from genome assembly GCA_964589435.1 of uncultured Pirellulaceae bacterium. Taxonomy (GTDB): domain Bacteria; phylum Planctomycetota; class Planctomycetia; order Pirellulales; family Pirellulaceae; genus Mariniblastus. The sequence continues at coordinate 89,590 of CAZPTT010000002.1, read as the reverse complement.
CGCGGATTGGGGCAAGAAGTTGAGTTTGGACGAGACATTCGCCCGATCCTTGCGGACACATGTTTTAAATGTCACGGGCCTGACGAGCATGATCGTAAGGCCGGATTGCGTTTGGACGATAAGGAAGCCGTGTTCGACGAGTTTGGAACCGTCGTGCCGGGAGATCTTGAATCGAGCGAACTATATCAGCGTCTAATTTCTGATGACGCGGACACATTGATGCCGCCACCCGATTCGGGACGAGAGCTTTCCGAAGAGCAGATCAATCTAATCAAACGCTGGATCGAACAAGGAGCTCCGTGGGAAAACCATTGGTCTCTGACGACGCCCGTGAAGGCGGAGTTGCCACCCGTTACCAAATCGGATTGGTCAAACAATGCAATCGATCGGTTTATCCTCTCACGTCTCGAGCAGGAAAAGCTTCAGCCAAACGGCGAAGCGGAACGCGCGACGTTGATTCGACGTGTCGCGTTTGATTTGACAGGCCTGCCTCCAACCCGAGAACTGGTTGAATCCTACCGCGAGGTTGATACTGAAAATTGGTATGAACAGTTGGTTGATGAATTGCTCGAAACAGACCAATTCGGTGAGCACATGGCGAGATATTGGCTGGACGCGGCGAGGTACGGCGACACACATGGTTTGCACTTGGATAACTACAGAGAAATGTGGCTCTATCGTGACTGGGTCATTCGTGCGTTCAATGAGAACAAGCCGTTTGATGAATTTACGATCGAGCAGTTGGCCGGCGATATGTTGGAGAACGCGACGGACGATCAGAAGATCGCTTCCGGATTTAATCGGGCTCACGTAACCACCAACGAAGGTGGTTCAATTGTCGAAGAGGTTTACGTGAGGAATGTTGTTGATCGCGTATCGACAACCGGAACCGTGTTCATGGGCCTGACGGTTGGATGCGCTCAATGCCACGATCACAAGTTTGATCCAATCTCTCAAAAGGAATTTTATCAGCTTTTCGCTTTCTTCAATAATCTTGCGGCCAAGCCGATGGACGACAACATCAAAGATCCTAAGCCGGTTTTGGTTTTGATGACCGAAGAACAGAAGGCGGAAGTCGAGCGATTAGAAAGTGAATCCAAGTTGGCGAAATCGAAGGTCGAGAAATGGCTGGCTGAGTATCAGTACGTTGACCCGGCTGCGGGAGTTAGCAAAGACGAAGAAGATGGCGCGAACAAAAAAGGCGCAGATGAAAAAGGCCCAGATAAAAAAGGCCCAGATGAAGAAGTGGCCACTGAAGCGAGCGAACTCAGTAAGACCGAGAATAAGACAGAGAAACATGTTTGGGTCGACGACATTTTACCTGCCGGCGCTAAGCCAGAGGGCAATTGGAATTTTGTAACTGGCGACAAAGGGCCGGTGCAAGCGGGAAAGACTTCGCGACTTCAAACAGCTGCCGGCAAGCTTGAGCAACATTTCTTTACGAAAGCCCTTGCGCCGTTGCGGGTTCATGCCGGTGATCGGTTCTTCGCCAATGTATTTCTGGATCCCAAAGATCCTCCGCAAGAAATCATGCTGCAGTTTAACGATGGTGATTGGAGTCATCGCGTCTATTGGGGAGCCAACAAAATTGACTGGGGAACCGATGGGCAAGTGAGCCGCATTCATGCCGGTGAGTTGCCGGAAGCCGGAAAGTGGATCCAATTAGAGGTGCCCGTTGAGGATGTTGGATTTAAGAAAGCGAGTTTGATTAATGGGATGGCGTTTACGCAGTGGGGCGGTAAAGCTCATTGGGATTCCGCCGGTGTGTTCAGTTCGCTTGATCAGTCAAACGATTTTGTTTCGCTTTCGCGATGGCTGAAGTTGATGAAGACAACCAAGGGCGAGGGTTTGCCTAACGAAATCAAAAAACTGGTTAACAAGCCAGCTGAAAAACTTAATGACAAACAAAAGCTGCAGATCAAGAACTACTTTTTGGAATCAATTCATCGTGACGCTCGACAAGAGCTGAAAGAACCTGCTCGGCTACGAGATGAGCTGGTGAAAGAGTTGGAGGCATTTAAAAAGACATTGCCAACGACTTTGATTTCCAAGGAGGCCGAGAAAGCGAAAGAGGCCTTCGTGTTAACTCGAGGAGAGTACGATCAAAAGGGTGAAAAAGTTGAACGTGCCACTCCGGCGGCACTACCCGCTATGCCCGCGGACGCACCCAATAACCGATTGGGACTGGCTTACTGGTTGGTCGCTGACGAAAACCCCTTGATGGCGCGCGTGACCGTGAATCGGTTTTGGCAACAGTTGTTTGGAACGGGAATTGTGAAGACCTCCGAGGACTTTGGTGCTCAAGGTGAAGTGCCGAGCCACCCGGAGTTGCTCGATTGGTTGGCGATTGATTTTCGCGAAAACAATTGGGACGTGAAACGATTGATGAAGCTGATGGTGATGTCGGCCACCTACCGTCAGTCGTCGAAGACAACGTCGGAGTTGGTCGTCAAAGATCCGGACAATCGGTTGTTGGCTCGCGGCCCAAGATTTCGTTTGGACGCCGAGTCGTTGCGTGATCAAGCACTGGCTGTGAGTGGGTTGTTGGTTTCTCAAATCGGCGGTCCGAGTGTTAAGCCGCCCCAGCCGGATGGGCTGTGGTTTGTCGTTGGGTATTCTGGCTCGAATACAGTTCGGTTCAAAAAAGATACAGGGCCGGATAAGGTTCACCGCCGCAGTTTGTACACATTTTGGAAACGAACCGCGCCGCCGCCACAAATGAATACGTTTGATGCGCCTTCTCGAGAAGAGTGTTCTGTTCGGCGTGAGCGAACCAATACCCCGCTGCAAGCTTTGCTGTTGATGAATGATCCGCAGTACATCGAGGCCGCTAGGTATTTGGCTCAAAAAACGATTGACGCGCACCAAGGCGACAAGGAGCGAATTGACTTTATGTTTGAGTCAGCGCTTGCCCGTTTGCCAAATGCGGCGGAAGTTGGTCATCTTCAAAAAGGTTTGCAGGCGGACATCAAGGAATTCCAAGCCCAAAGCGACACCGTCAAACAACTAGCAGAGATCGGTGAGCAGGCTGCAGATAAGAAGTACGAACGCGTGGAATTGGCTGCTTGGACAATGATGGCGAATTTGATCATGAACATGGATGAATTCGTTACCAAGAATTAGTCAAGTCAATTAGCCATTCCAATTAGCGACTTCAACCAACGCTCCAATCACTTTGATACTTGTGAAAGAAAATATGAATCCCGGCGAACGATATATTCAAAACGAAACCCGCCGCCAGTTTTTTCGAAACGGAGCCATGGGGCTGGGCGCTGCAGCATTGGCTTCGCTAATGAACGATCCATTGAAAGCGGCAGCTTTGAATTCGGCAGCCGCCAATTCTGCGGCTCTGAACGGTGGGAAGTTGATTGATCCGGTGAATTCGGCGGGTGGAATTCCAGCGTTGCCTCATCACACACCCAAAGCCAAACGCGCGATTTACTTGTTCATGTCTGGGGCACCTTCTCAGTTGGACATGTACGACTACAAACCAAAAATGGCGGATTTGTTTGATACCGATCTGCCCGATGAAATTCGAAAAGGTCAGCGGCTGACGACGATGACGTCGAAGCAAACTAAGTTCCCGATTGCTCCTTCCATTTTCAAGTTCAAGAAGTTTGACAATGGCGGATCAGGAAAATGGATCAGCGAGCTGTTGCCGCATACGGCAAAGGTTTGCGGTGAGATGGCGTTTGTGAAATCAGTTTTTACAGAAGCGATCAATCATGATCCGGCGATCACTTATATTTGCACTGGTAATCAGTTGCCGGGCCGAGCGAGTCTGGGGGCTTGGTTAAGTTATGGGTTGGGCAGCGAAAATGCTAACTTGCCGGCGTTTGTCGTTTTGAATTCGACTTGGACTGGTCGCAAGGAAGCTCAAGCGCTTTACAACCGCTTATGGGGCAACGGTTTTTTGCCGTCCAAGCATCAAGGCGTCTTGCTTCGCAATGACGGCGATCCCGTTCTGTTCCTCGAAAATGCAGCCGGCGTCAGTTCTCAAATGCGGCGGCGAATGCTGGATACGCTGGGCGAGTTGAACCAGCAAACTCACCAAAAATATGGCGATCCGGAAACGACGGCGCGAATCGCTCAATACGAGATGGCGTTTCGAATGCAATCATCGGTGCCGGACTTGGTTGATTTGTCTGACGAAACCGAATCCACGTTGGCGTTGTACGGCCCCGATGTAAAGAAGCCTGGCACATTTGCTTACAACTGTTTGTTGGCTCGCCGTATGGCTGAACGTGGAGTGCGGCTTACTCAGATTTTTCATCGAGGGTGGGATCAGCACGGTAGTCTTCCCAAAGACTTGCCAAACCAATGCAAAGACATCGACCGAGCGACGTTTGGTTTGATTACTGATCTGAAACAACGAGGGCTCTTGGATGATACGCTTGTTGTGTGGGGTGGTGAGTTTGGCCGAACCATCTATTGCCAGGGTGCGTTAACGAAAACGAACTACGGACGCGACCATCACCCTCGATGTTTTACGATGTGGATGGCGGGAGCCGGCATCAAGCGTGGAGTTGTGCACGGTGAGACAGACGACTTCTCCTACAACGTTGTCAAAGATCCAGTCCATATTCGTGATATCAACGCCACTATTTTAAGTTTGCTTGGCATTGACCACGAGCGCTTTAGCGTTAAACATCAAGGTTTGGATCAGAGATTGACGGGCGTCGAAAAAGCCGCTCCACTTCGTGCGATCATGAGTTGAGCCAGCCGTTGGGAGTGATCGAACCGCAACGGATTTTATTTCAACGATGGCTCGACTTAGGATGACAACAAGAATAACTTCCGGATTTGGTTTGATTCGTTTCGCCGCAACACCGTTCAATGAACGTTTAACCCGATCCCGAAGGGGGAGACATTCACGCGACTTCTTCCGAAAAAAACTCGCGTCCGGCGTTGGGTTAAACAAAGATTTGCCGAAGCTATTTTTCCCGCGTTCCTTAGATGCTGAGCTATCCATCACCAAGACAATTTTCGCGTTCGAAGCAAGGACGCCGACATGATTCTCAGGAATCAATTTTAAAGGACTTTGATGTCGAATTCTGAAAAACTATTTGCTGAACTTTGTGATCACGCAAGAAAGACCAGTATCGTCGTAGCCACGCAGGCTTTGTTGGAATGGGATCAGCAAACGAAACTGCCTGCACAAGGCGCGGAGTTTCGTAGTCAGCAAATTACTCATTTCGCTGGTGAAATTCATCGCTTGAAAACCGATCCTCGACTGGGAGATCTGTTAGGCCAGTTGGCCGAATCTGAATTAGCTGCGGATCCTCATAGTGATACCGGGGCCACGATTCGTGAGATGAAGCGGGAATATGACAAACGCGTCAAGCTTCCCGAGAAATTGGTCGAGGAACTTGCTGGCACAACGTCACGCGGTCAGCAGACTTGGGTGCAGTCGCGCAAGGCAGATGACTTTAAGAGTTTTGCGCCGACGCTCAAGAAGATTTTTGAATTGAAGCGTGAAGAAGCGGAAGCGGTTGGCTATGAGGACTGCCCATACGATGCGTTGCTTGATGATTACGAACCGGGCGCGAAGACAAAAGAAGTAACGGCTGTTTTTGAAGCGCTTCGAATCGATCTAGTCCCGTTGGTGGCAGAAATCGCCAATAGCAAAGCCAAAGTTCCGACTGATATTTTGCGTCGAAAGTATCCGGTCGACCGGCAAGAGGCGTTTGCAAAATCGACGACGGCAAAAATCGGATTCGACTATCAAAGCGGTCGTTTAGATACAACGCACCATCCGTTTTGCACTGAACTTGGGCCAGATGATTGCCGAATCACGACTCGATTCGACGAGAACTTTTTCAATTCAGCATTCTTTGGAACGCTTCACGAAGCCGGTCATGGAATGTATGAACAAGGGTTAAGGTCTGATTTTTATGGGCTGCCACCTGGTAAGTTTTGCAGCCTTGGCGTCCATGAGTCTCAATCGAGACTTTGGGAAAACCTGGTTGGCAGGCGTTTGAGCTTTTGGCAACACTTTTACGCCGATGGTCAGGATCATTTTCCAGACGCTTTGAATGATGTGGCTTTGAAAGATTTTTACGCCGCCATTAACTCAGTCCAGCCTTCGTTGATTCGAGTTGAAGCCGACGAAGCAACATACAATCTGCACATTATTATTCGATTCGAGCTTGAGCAGGAGTTGATCAATGGTGATCTAGATGTCGACGATCTGCCGGCGGCATGGAATAAGAAGTATCAAGATTTTCTTGGGATCAACCCGCCAAATGATGCGGACGGTGTGCTCCAGGATATTCATTGGAGTGCCGGCCTGATTGGCTATTTTCCGACCTATTCATTGGGTACGGTGTTTGCAAGTCAATTATTTGTTGCTGCGGAAGCCGAGTTGGGCGAAATGGATCTTATGTTTCGAATGGGCGAGTTTGAGCCATTGCTAAAGTGGTTGAACACGAATGTTCACCAGCAGGGAATGTGTTACCTACCGAATGAGCTGGGCGAGAAAGCTACAGGTACCCCACTTTCCCATACCGAACTAATTAGCCAACTTAGAGCCAAACTTGCTCCAATCTACGGATTGTAGGATTCTCGTGACTGTTTAATTGAAAACACGAAGCGGAATTTTAGTACAATACGAGTGTGCGGTCAGACACCATTTTCGCGCCTTCCTCCAGGTGAATCTTGGGCCTTCCTTCCGGTCGAAAACACACTCAGCACATTTTAATTGAGCCAAAGAAATTCTCCTGCATTTTTAAATTTCATGGAATCGCCCCAAAACAAATCGTCAAGCATTCTTGGTAACTGTTTAGGTTGTCAAGGCTTGGTTCGTATTCCCGCCACTGCGTCAGTTGATTCGAAAGTACGCTGCCCTCATTGCAACGAATCATTCTCGCTCACCGAGATGCTGGAACAAAATGCACCGGAAATGGAAATAGTCGGCGAAGACAAAAATGAAGCGACGGTTCCACATGCCGATCGAACGGTGTCTCGGGAAGCGGCTGATGAAATGCCTTCGCGTGAAAAATTTATTGTTCCACCTCAGTTGAGCAGAGGAGCTCGCCGGCGAAGACGACGCCGGCGTAGCGAAGATGACAGGGAATCAAGTTCCGATCGAACGGACAGAAACAACGATGTTGAGCAGGCTGAGATCACTCGCCGCGATCGAGGCGAAGGTCGAAATGGAAGTACTGAAGAGAGTTCGCATTTCGAAATTGAAGAGCAGGGCGGATCGCGACGATCTTCTTCCGAAGGCCGCCGCGAATCATCAGGAAGCCGGTCGTCATCTCGGCATGCCTCTGACAGTCGGGGGCGCGATCGCAGTAGCAGAGGCAGTCGCAAAAAGCATCGGGAAAGACCAAGCGAAGCCAGCTCCGGAGTCGAATTTCTAAAAATTGCGATCGGAGGCGTTCTTGCTTTTCCTATCGCCTACCTGTTGGTTCTCTGGGTTTTCAATCAAGATCCTTTGGGCCTGGGGCCGTCGATTGGCAAAGTCGCGCCTTTTGCGATTCCCGAGGCCCTGCGTGTTGAAAGCGTAGAGGGCGAGGAGACTCCGGCTGCTGATTCTGAATCCGATTCCAATGAAAGTGACGAAAAGTTACCAATCCCAGATGTCGACCCCGACAAGGTACGCGTTAACGAAATTGAATAGCGAGACCAGTTGGGCAGCACGTGGATCGTATGTTCGTGACGTAGCACGATTCAACTTTCTTGGATTTGTTTCGATGCACGCTGTTTCTCATAGCTCTTTTCGCTGAACTCTTTTCTTAGCCGTTCGTCAGCACAAAAATTCCTGCATAATCGGCAGAGGCTGCGCAACACGATTGCCCGCGTTGCTTTTTCTATCTTTGATGATGCCAAAAAACATCATCCGTCTAATCCAATGGTAGATTTTCACGGCGAAAATAATGCGCGATGCTGCGCAGATTTTCTTGGAGCTGTTTCCGGGTATGGTCGGAACCGCGAGCGAATGTCCTTGGACGGTTCGCATCACAATGGACTGGTAAAACAATGGTACTCAATAGGCAACTCTATCGATGCAGCATTTTTGTAATGCTAGTCATTGTATCGATGCAGATTGGTTGTACTCGTTTGCAACTGCCAGCCTTTGATCCCACTGGCAATCGCCTTTTCTCAAATGGAACGACCCAACTTTTGACGCCTGGTACAACGACTGGAACGTGCCTTGGCTTGAATCCGTTAAGAGCTCAGTCGCCTGCCAATTTGGGAGGTGTTTTTCAGCCGGCACCCTTCTCGCCGCCAGCGACACGGTCGCCACAGTATCCAGTCCAACCTGCGTTCCAACATCCGGAAACCCCGCCGCCATGCAATGAGTTGGGCAAGCCCAAGGCTCAAAAAGTTAAACATGTCATTCCGCGGCCCAGTGGCAGGAAAACGCCGGGACAAAACGGACAGTTGATCATGACGCCGTCCAGGATTGTCGCACCAGTTGGTAGCGAAGTCGTTGTGCTGGCTGGAATTTGTGGTGGCGATGGATACTTCGTCAAGAATCAACCGCTCGAGTGGATGCTTTCAAACAACAGCGTTGGCGAATTGATCGAAGTCGGCGGAATGAACCATAGCGCATTCAATCGACTGGTTCCGCCATCGGCCAGAAAGTTCGATGGAAGCTACGCTTGGGGGCGTACCGGTTTGAAAAAGGTTCTCCTTAGTCGGGGCACGCCGACGCCAGTTGATGATATTGAGCTTGCGGAAGGCCAGACCTTTGTCAGCGTTTCGTCAGCTTCGCCAGGAACTAGTTACATCACGGGAGTCGCTCCTAAAGCCGAAGGTTGGGATCGAAGAAGATCTTCCTCGATCATCCATTGGGTTGATGGGCAATGGTCGATTCCAGCTCCGGCGAGCGCGACCGCAGGCACCGTTTATCCACTGACGACAGTCGTGAATCGAGCCACCGATGGCGGTGGTGTAGAAGATTGGGTTGTTCGCTACGAAATCGTTGGAGGAGCACCCGCCGAATTCGCTCCGACCGGATCAAAGACTGCAGAAACAAAGACGGGTAAAGACGGACGAGCGACCGTTCAAATCCGACAGGTTGCCGGCCAGTTTGAACCAGGAACGACGCAAATTCGCACCGACGTCGTTCGCCCAGCCATGTTTGGTGAGCCCGAATTAGTCGTCGAAAGCGGAATCACGAGTGTCACGTGGAGTGCCCCTGCCTTGACCATTCGCGCGATCGGGCCGCGTGTTGCCGGAGCGAACGAACCATTCAACTACCGTATCGAAGTGACCAATCCCGGCGATCAAGTTGCTCGTGGAGTGGTTGTCCGTACCAAAGATTTGGATGAAAGTATCGAGTACATCTCCAGCACACCCAAGCCGACTGAATACGGTCGTCAACTTGAGTGGACGTTGGGTGATATACCGCCGGGCGGACAAGCACGTGTGATTGACTTGCAAATGAAATCGCAAAAACGCGGAAATACGGGACTCTGCTTCGAAGTCGCCAGTGAAACAGATCGATTGCGAACGGAAGCCTGTGCGGAAACCGAAATCGCGGTGCCATGTATCGGCTTTGATATCGAAGGTCCGACCACGGCCAACGTCGGTGATGTCGTTGATTTAAGCTTGAATGTAAAGAACGAATGTGACGAGCCACTTGAAGACATTCAACTGACGATTCGTTACGACCAAGGGCTCGTGTTTCCTGGCTACAGTAACCCGGCTAAGTTTCAATTTTCTGAATTACAGTTTGGTGAATCACGTCCGTTCCCGCTTCAGTTCAACGTCCAGGCTGCCGGCACGCGTTGTTTCGAGGTCGAAATTTCAGCAAAGGGTGGCCACACTTCTTCGGCTCGGCGTTGTATTGAGGTCAGCCAGGGAACCGGAATCAACAACGGTTCGAGTACAGGATCGCAAAATGATTCAAGGTTGGAGTTGGGTGTTACCGGGGCGCGGCCAATTGAGATTGGTGGTCAATCGGTCGTCGATATTCAAGTCGTCAATCGGAGCAACGTGCCGTTGGAGAACGCTGTACTCACCAATCGCTTTTCTTCTTCGGTGGAACCCATCAGTGTGACGAAGGGGTACAACGCCGATTTTCTTGGCGACGAATTGGCGGTCAATCTGGGGCGACTTAACCCGAACGAAGCCGTCAATGTGCGTTTGGTGTATGAAGGTCGATCGGTCGATGGCGATGCAGTTACTGAATACACGGTGTCGACGCCTTCGGGAGCCAGTGCGACAGAGAAGATTAGTATCCGCGTCGAGCCAACGGGTTCGCTTCCGGTACAGCCAGATTTTGGCAATGGTGGCTTGGGAAATGGGGGCAATGGTTCGGGGCCGATTGGAATTCCTCCCGAGTCGGCTCAGCAACAAGGGAATCTGTCGGTCGACGTTCGAACGATCAATCGAAATATTCAGTTGATCAATTCTGCTCAACCAGATGCGAACCTTCAAAGCGAATCACAAATTGAATTCGTTATAAAAAACAATGGACGTTCCTCACTTCGCGAAGTCGACATTACATTGTTGGTTCCAAAGGGAATCAAACTGACAAAATTTGACCGCGGCGAAACTGGATTGAGTTTGGTCAATCGAAATGACGACTTTACTCAGTTCTATCTCAACCGAGCCAACGAATTGCGGGCGGGCGAAGAACTGAGATTTGTTGCCACCGTTGTCGGCGATCAGCCAGGCCTGGCGACTTTCGAAGTTAAAGCGGAAAGTCCTGATGTCATTGCTGGCCCTTCCGTCGGCCGCGATACGGTCATCGTCTCGCAATAGATTGGTTCCGAATTGAGGTTTCTCAAATGAAGTCCCCGGGCTATGGCCACTCAGATATCTCTCTACGAGAACAAGCCAACTGGATTGAAATCTCCGCCAATGATTGGACTGGGGTCGATGTTTAGCCAGTTTTTGAGTAAATCCGCGTAGACAGTCCGGTAGTCGATTTTGAACTTCAAATCGCCTTGCTCAAGATCGGTGAGGCTTGGGTGATCACCAATCACGTTTTGCTTGACTGACGATCCGAATACGAAAACGGGTGCCGCTGTACCATGGTCGGTACCGCCACTAGCATTCTCGCGAACCCGTCTGCCAAATTCAGAAAACGCCAACACGCAAACCCGTTTTCCATTCCCCTGCTCTTCCAGTTGTTTGGTAAACGCACTAATCGAATCCGCTAGATCGGTCAGCAATGAACGATGGGCTTGACCCTGGTTGGAATGCGTGTCAAAGCCATCGAGTGTTGCGTAGTAAATTTTTGTCGAAAGTCCACTCTCAATCAGTTGAGCAATCAAGCCAAGGTTGCGACCAAGATTCGTTCCCGGGTAGCGAAACTTGTTCTGCGTCGTGCTTTCAATTCCGTCAAGACGATGGCTGGTCTTGATGGCAACGTCTGCACTTTCATGAATGTAACTTAGAAGCGAATTGTCTGTTTTTCGAGCACCCGTCACGAGCGGTGGAAGCTGGTAAGTACTTTCCCAGATCTTCAGCGGTCGAAGCTTGTGCATTTTCCTGTTGAGCGTAGCCGAATTCTGCGGGCCCGATGGCAACTGTCGCTATGCAAATTGCCAACTTGAAAATTGCAACTTGCATTCGCCAATGTTGCAAAGGCCATTTTTTTATCGCCACGATCTCGATTCTCCGCTGAAAGAAGTCCCATTGGAATTCTATACTCCATGGAAGCGGAGGTGTTTCTGGCAATCTTGAGTGTGGCTCAAGAAATCAAAAAATTGTCCGATGACACCGACGTTTGACTGCATCTGCAATTCAACCATCGGTGCCATTTCGGTCAATCTTAGACTGACCCCGAGAATAAGTGACTCGTGGGGAAATTGGCAAAGCCGACCTTCGAGCACGATTCACACTCTTGCTGGCGAGTGTAACTACATTTCCCGCCGCCGGATTTTGCAATTCAAGAATGCTGCTCAATTTTGCGTTTTACGGATTGGCTTACTTCTCGCCGTCGCTGCTGCCGGCCGGTTCCTTTTTTGCCTTGTCTTCAGCAATTGGTAGCGCTGGCTCTTTCGAAGTTTTGCGAAATTCCACCAGCCATTTCTCTACGTCTTTGACTCCCGGTCCGAACCCACGTGGTCCTTTGTCGGCGGCGACTGCCAAGCGGCCATCTTTGCGAACCAGAAAGACTCGATCTGGTTGCGCGCTGTAAGCAGTGTTGGTTTTATTGTCCATCGAATCGATCAAGCATGGGATCGTGAGGCTCTTGTCGTTGAAAAGCATTTTTGCTGTTGTGCATCGACCTTCGTAAGTGGTTTGTTGATTGATCTCTTTCTCACGTGCGATGCCAACTGGGCGGTCGCCATCGGCAGCGTGGGCTTCGCGAATGTAGACCATTCGGAATTCAGCAATGTCTTTGTAGTCTTGGTACATCTTTTCCATTGAGCCAACCTGGCTCAAGAAAGGCGGTCAGGTGTAGCTGCCAAAGAAAAGCACGACCGGTTTCTTATTTTTAAATGTTGCCAAATCAGTCTCGGATTTTCCGTCGAGGGACTTTAGTACGAATGTTGGCGCTTCCTGGCCGATTTTCAAACCACCAGATTCGCGCCGCGAGCGGTCGCCTCGGCCTCTTCTCCCTTGACCACGCTGCCCCTGCATTCGGCCTTTTCCACCACCGCGTCGCATTTCTTGCTGGCTCTCGCCCTGACGTGGTTTCTTGTCTTCTTGAGCATCCAGCGACTGGAAGCTCAGAAAGACGACGGCCACGGCCGTTAGGACGGTCGAAAGTCTTGTCGTTTTCATAATTCACCATGAATGAGTAAATGTGTTAATTGGCAACAGTAGACACGTCGTGGTTTTTGTGAGAGGACAAGAAGCCCCAAAGGATTTCCGACATTTTCCTTCGTGTGTAGTCTGATTAACTCTGATCCTCGGGGTTCGCAGGGCAATTTAGGCCGCATGACCAGCAAACCGAAAATCCCTCGTCGACGTTTGCTCCACAGACACATTGCCACGCCGGATATAGAACCTCAGAAGCCGCTGGAACCTCGAGCATAATCAGTTTCGCGTCCTCAAGGTCTTCGCGACGAACTAAAACATCGACGCCAACTAGGCCTGTTTCGTTGAGCAAAGGCCCGCCGAACATCGAGTTGATTTCTTCCCCGGAAACAGCCGCGGAAATCCCGCTGGCTTCCAATAAGATACGCAACGAATGTGCTTGAAGTGGATTGTGGAATGAGGTCAGGCGAACCAGATCATCATCCCGGTCTTTGAAAATCTTAATGGGCCGCCTGAATCTGAAAAACGATTGGAGAGTAAAAAAGGCGTCAGGATGGATGTATGAGAGCCGAAGCCTTTGTGTCCGAATGGATTGTTGGCGAATGGGTTGTTGGCGAATGAAACAAATTCAGCCAATAACCTCAATCAATTTTCGCGACGTTTAAACACCACATTAAGCCAGCAGCCAGATACGTGTCACGTGAAAGAAAATCGGCGCGGCAAAGCAAACTGAATCGATCCGATCTAAAACACCTGCATGCCCCGTAACCAGCGTCCCATAGTCCTTGATGCCACGATCGCGCTTGATTGCGGACATCGTCATCGAACCAGATGATCCCATGACGCTGATTAAGAAGGCCATCATTCCAGCGCCGTACCAAGTGAACGGAGTGACGTTGCGAAACAAGAGTTGGACAGCGATTCCAAAAACGGCAGTGCAACATGCAGATCCGATGAGTCCTTCCCAAGTCTTCGTCGCGTTGACCGTCGGCGCGACAACATGTCGACCGAACAGGCGGTCCCAAACGAAATGCAGCATGTCGCTGACCTGAACCATGACGATGAAAAAGAACAACAGGCCCGCCGGCTTACCAGTCCATGGCACGTAGCCATCAACCGCAGTTGGATCCGATGGCATCCACATCTTTAAATCGAGATATAAAAGCGCCGCCGCATGACTGAGTGCGTAGACGCAAATTAGCAACCCGAATTGGATCTTTGCTGTTCGCTCGAGGAAGCGTTTGTGATCGCTCGTGAATGCAATTCGAGCTGGAATAAACAGTGACGCGTAAACTGGGATCACGATCGTATAAAATTCGTACAGGTTTAAACCGACCAGCACATACTGCAGTGGGGTAAAACCAAGGAATACCCAAAAGAGGGTTCGATGGTCGCCGCGCCGAGTCGGCGTCATCGTGATAAATTCTCGCAATGCCCAAAACGAAACAAGTCCGAACAGCACGACAGTGACTACTTTATGCATCAGTAGAGAGACGACCAAGACACCGCAGATTGTCAACCACGAAGAAACGCGTTTGTTGAATGTGCGGATGATCGCCGGATCGAAGTGCGATTCTGGTTGCCGCTTCAATAGCTGACCAATGAACAACAGGATTCCTAAAGTCACCAGCACGACGAACACCAAAACAATCGTCCAGGTATCCAATAGGTCGGATGTAAACTGAGCCGCAATAGGGTGGAATTCGGAGATCACAGTCAATTTTTCAGTTCAATAAGCACGATAACGACTCAGCCGCGTTGTAGATCATAACCGGGCGTCCACTGGAGGGAAAACCCTTACCGAATCTCGTTTGGAAATTCAGTTGGCTTTCAAGGCGAGAACGGATTCTCGAGCGCGAGCCAAAAATTGGGCTTTCTTTTCACCTGACTCCAACCAGATGGGGGCTCCGATTGAAATGCAACTCAATAAGGGCACCGGTAGGAATTCACCTTTGGGCATGACGCGATTCAAGTTATCAATATAAACAGGTACCAATTCTAAATCCGGCCGCTTTTTTGCCAGATAGAACAGTCCACTTTTGAATGGTCTTAGCTCGCCAGACGGATCACGACCACCTTCAGGAAAAACAATCAAGGAGTGAGTGTTTCCAATCTCGCGAAGCATGATATCGATCGGGCTGTTGTGAACTTTGATTTTCTTTCGATCGATCAGCAACGCGTTGAAGACTGATGCCATATATCTTCGCACCGGACCGCCTTCCCAGTAGTCCGCTGCGGCAACAGGGCGAGTCAAACCGCGGATGGGTTTGGGCAGCGACGACCAAAGAACGAGGGCATCGAGATGACTGGTGTGGTTGGCAAAGTAGACGCGTTGGCAATTGTCAGGCTCACAGTCCACCCAGCGCACGGTCGCTCCGCTAAGTATTTTGGCTATCAGAACCAAAACCGGAACCGTGACTTGTTTCATTGGAAAACCGACAAACGAAATTCAAAAACGTGAAGCAATCCAAAGCCAAACGGGAAATTTTTCGAAAGGCAATGACGTGAAGCCAGAAACTCTGCCGGTCTGCGCGATAACGTTTGGCCGGCATTCATTTGTGAATCAAGCAGTTTAGCTTAACGTCGGTGAAAAATCTTGGGGACTCGGCATTTCTACTGCGCATTTTGATGAGCAGCCGTTGAGAGGATCAGATTCACAAGAGAGAATCAGAATCACCCGATCAGTGGTGTGAAGTTTCGGAAGCTGCCACGTTGTAGTCCCAAGTGACGGCAGAACTCTCAGAGGCGACGCCGAATTTATGGCCGCCACGACGAGATTCCTTTTTCGAGAACAAATCTTCAACCAGCTCCATGTAGCCGTTGGTCATGCTGTCCAATGAGCTATTTTCGACAACTCGTTGGCGGCCGGCAGCTCCCAGTTTTTCGCCGTTAGACCGATCTGACAGGACTTCCAACCACCGGGCCGTGGTGTCTTCAAGGCTTCCTTCGGGAACCAGGAATCCATTGGTTCCCGTCAGTACCGTTTCATCGATTGAGCCGACATCGGTCGCGACCACCGGTCGCTGGCAAGAGAACGCTTCCAGAATGGAAACGGGGCTCGCTTCGTTGTGGGACGTTAGAGCAAACAAATCCAGCATCGAAAGGACGCCTACGACGTCGCTGACTGAACCCAAGAAATGAACTTGGTCAGCGATGCCAAATTGACGAGCCAGATTTTCAAGCTCAGCTCGCTCGGGGCCGTCGCCAGCGATGACAAACTGTGCATTGGGCATTTTGTTGGCAACTCGTTGGGCGGCTTCGAGAAACAGTTTGTGATTTTTTTCTGGCCGGAGCGCTGCAACGATTCCAACCACAGGATCGGACTCGCTAATTCCCAATTTGCTTCGCCATTGTAAACGCTTATTTGAATCGAACACGAAGCGGTCGGTATCAATACCGTTGGGGATTAAGAAGACCTTATCTTCAGGGAATCGCTCATTGTTGACTTGGTATTCAGCGTGTTGTTTAGCAACGGCAATGAAGCCATCCGTGATTCCGGTGAGCATTCGGTTTAGCTTGCCAACTCCATCGGGCCAACCGGTTGAATGCAGCGCCGATAATATTACCGGAAGTTTGGCTTGGCGAGCCGCCAGTCTGCCCCAGAACATTTTGTCGCCCGCACCGACGGTGATCAAAACGTCGACTGAATTCTCAACAAATATTTTTTTCAAGCGGCCAACGACACCGACATCATATTTGTGACGAATTAAGTTCTCGAAAACGGGAACTTCATCGGCGATTTCGTCGCCCAAAACATCGCGATGCTTCATGCAGCCTACGAGAGACTGGATGCGCTCTGGGTCGAAACGACGAATCAAGTTAACCAAAAGTGTTTCAGCGCCGCCAATGGGCATACTTGTCAGCAGGAACATGACTCGCAACGGTCGATTGGGGGTGGGCTGGGACATGTCGCTGCTTGGTTGCTCGGAAGAGACTGGATTAGATTGGATTGAGTCGGACATCTTCATGTGCTTTCAGTGTTTGCCTCGTGTCGAAGGTTCCGAAACGAGATTGCGATGCTAGTGCGATTCAGTCTTGAGGCATCTTGCTTGGAGTCAGAGCGCTGCTTGCCTCGACCGATGGGAACACTCTTGATTCTGGCTGCGTTTCTTCTGCTTCGCCAAATTCGATCGAATCATAGTCGTAGGTGGGAGCGTCCAACCGCGGATCGAATGTCAGCCAATTTTGCATGCGAGAAAAATTCGGATCACCGTGCAGTCGCGAAATGTGAAAGGAGTCGCCTCCGATTTCATTGATGCCGCCAAGCGTTGAGCAAACGCCGAGGAAACCCTCTTTCTTCAACATTTGAAAAACTCTGGCGTTTAGATTTTCTTGACGTCCAAATGGAAATGCAAAGTAGCGTATGCGTTTGCCGATTAGATCCGCCAATTCGCGGCTTGCTGTGATGACTTCATCAAAAAGTACGTCTGGATCGGAAATCTTACCCAGGTCGACGTGGCTGCGGGTGTGAGCACCAATCTCGACACCCGACAAATCAAGCGCTCGAAGAACTTCGATTGAATTGACGGGAAGCGGCGCGCCTGCCAGCACATCGTGTGGAAACGGTTCTTGATTGACAATGAAATGATTGGCAACAAAGTAAGTCACCGGAATTCGACGTTCGATCAACATCGGAAGTGCGAAATCGCAGTTCTCAGCGTAGCCATCATCGAACGTGATCGAAATCGTGGGCGATTCGTTAAAGCCACTATTGATCCGTCGCTGACATTCTTCGAGGTCAACGATTTGGAAGTTCTCTTCTAGCCAGTCAATTTGCCGTTGGAACTCGTCACATGACATCGACCAAGGGTTTTCGTCATTGTCCGCGACGCGGTGATAGAACAGCGAAAGCACAGGGACTTTTCCGGCTTTTCTGCGGCGATTCATTTGAAGAGCACGATACGGAATCGTGGCCAAACGATACGCATCGATAAAGTTGTTCTTCCAATTGGACATGGTTTTCACTTTGATAGAGTTCTGGGGCTTAAGTGTTGGTCACTTACGTCGTGATGACAAACAACAAGTCAATAGAATCGAGAAAAAGCCATTTCGTTAGAAAGGCAATTCTTGTTGCAATCGAAATATTCGTCACCAACCAAACTGACTCCCTCTTAGCAGCCAAAATGTCCGAACCAAGCGGCGGCATGGCTTCCGAATGCGGCATAGAGTTTTGTAGAAACCCGCGCTAGATGCCTGCTTGGGTTTTGTTCGCCCAATCGAAATTGAATTTGCGAGATGATAAGACACGCTTTAGAGAATTCGTTCTCTCCAAGGTTGTGGTTTTTGTTGCTCGTCGATTCGCATGACCCACGCCTTAGATTTGAAGAAGACCCGCATGAAAACGAAACGCAACCTGTTTGGAATTGACATCGATGCTATCCGAATGGATGAAGCCGTTGAGAATGTTCGAGAATGGATCGATCAGCCACAGTCGAGTTGCCGGTATGTCGTGACTCCCAATGTCGATCACGCCGTGCTACTTCAGGAAAGTGAAGGACTTCGCAATTCGTATGACGATGCTGACATGATTCTTGCCGACGGCCACCCAATCGTTTGGGCATCTCGTCTGCTGCGTCAGCCTCTACCTGAGCGAGTGCCGGGTTCCGAGTTGGTGCCAAAGTTGTTCGATGCTTGCGATCGATCATATGCTCACAACTGCAATGATGGTTCAAGTAAATTGCGGGTGTTTTTGTTGGGGGCGGCGACCGGAGTTGCTGCCAAAGCCGCAGAGAACATGAAGGCTCGCTGGCCCAATGTTGAAACCGTTGGCGTCTACAGCCCACCGATGGGGTTCGAAAAAGATGAAGCTGAATCCAATTACATTCTTGGCCGGATTGTCTTATGCCGACCTGATGTTGTGATTGTTGGGCTAGGTGCCCCAAAGCAAGAACTGTGGGTTCACAAATATCGCGATCAAATCCAAGCCAACGCAGCGCTTTGTGTTGGGGCGACGATCGATTTCCTGGCTGGTGAAAAGAAGAGGGCGCCTGTTTGGATGCAGCGCACCGGAATCGAATGGCTGCACAGAATGTGTAGCGAGCCGAAACGGTTGGTGAAGCGGTATGCAAAAGACGCTTGGGTGTTTCCCCAGTTGGTGCTGCGACAAATGCGAAGCCAGCCCAATTTTTAAGTTCTAGTTTTGCACAATCTGCCTTTTGAAAAACAAGCGATGCTGTTGATTGAGTTGGATTGGGTTGAGTTGGATTCGACAAGTCATCAAGTGTGTGGAACGACGTATCCTCGGAATAGTTGAACCGGTATAGCTCTGAAGGGGCGGTCGCGTTTAGCTGCCGGCGGGAGTCCGTAGAGTTGGTTTTTTCAAAAGTTCAAGTGCAGCGCTGGCCATCGTGGTGACGCCAGTTTCCAGAGTCTTTTCGATGTCCGGATAGAACGTTGCTGAATGAAGCGAAGGTGATTTGATACCAAGCTCTTGGTAACGATCAAGCCGTTTTTGCTCAATGGCTCCGAGAAAGTACATCAGACTGGAAACGCCCGAGCGGCCGAACTGACTGAAGTCTTCTCCGCCCATCACAGGCTCTTGATCCAAGACATTGCTTTCACCAATGGCACTTCTGAAAACGTCTCCTAATCGCTGCGTCAATTGTGGGTCGTTCGAGAGTGATGGCGTGCCTTCGGATACTTCGATCAGCGGTTCTTTGGCATTGACACTCATCGCTGCCGCCAAGGCCTTGCGTTTAATTCCATTGATCAGCAACTTGCGAACTTCGTCGGAATAGCTGCGCACCGTGAGTTGCAGATGGCAACTGTCAGAAATGATATTGTGTTTGGTTCCAGCTTGAATCGAGCCAACGGTGATGACCGCCGCCTCGATCGGTTTGACTTCACGGGAAACAATCGTTTGCACATCAAGAATGAATTTGGCCGCCTGGACGATCGGATCGATCGTGGTATGCGGATAGGCTCCGTGGCCTCCGCGACCGTACAGCGTCACGTCAACGCTGTCGACGTTGGCCATCGCATAGCCCGGTCGCAGCGAAATTTTTCCCGAAGCGAATGTTGAGTTGCAGTGAAGGGCAACCGCAAAATCAGGTTTCTTAAATTTTGTGAAGAGGCCGTCGTTCAGCATTGCCGTTGCACCAGATCCACGTTCTTCGGCTGGCTGCCCAATGATCATCAATCGGCCTGACCACTGCGATTTGTGAGAGGCAAGATATTGCGCTGCCCCAATCATGGAGGTCATGTGAATGTCGTGGCCACAAGCATGCATGACACCGACTTCGATACCGTTGGCGTCCTTGACCAAAACTTTCGATGCGTACGGCACGTTGGTTTGCTCTTTGATTGGAAGCGCGTCCATATCGGCTCTCAGCATGACCGTTGCCCCTTCCCCATTTTTCATCACGGCCACAACGCCATGTTGACCGACATTGCGAGTGACTGTGAATCCGGCTGATTCCAATTCGGCCGCGTACCGCGCCGCCGTTTCTTTTTCCTCAAACGAAAGTTCCGGGTTCTGGTGAAAGTGCAGATACAGTTTCGCCAATGGAGTGATGTTGTTTTTGGCCCAGACCGCCGGCGTTTCCCCTGTAGCTTTTTTGCTTTGTACCTGCCCAACGCTGTTGGTGATCAAAGATTGTTGGCATAGCAATGCGAAAAAAATCAGAACGGGAAATGATCTTGAAAGTCGAAGCATGTTTTCTCCAATGCGAAATCGAACTTGGATGATCTTAAACAGTTCCGGAAGGAAATCCAGTAAGATGACGCTTCGCCACTTCAATCAACGTTGGATTCGAAATAAGATTTGCTCGTGGAATGGTTCTTTGTTCGCGAAGCTGCCTTCCGCTCATTTGCTTGAATCGTTTTGTACAACCGTTCCCAAATTGCAAGCTCGTTCGATATGAAAAACCATTCTTTAGGTTGCGCCTGCCGTAGGCTCGCTGGTCGAAATGTATATTTTGATGCAACGATGGTACTGCTGGGGTCGCTTTTATTGCTTCCTCTTTTTCCTCAAAAAGCCATTGCCCAAGCAAGCTTCAAGAAATTAACGGTTGATCGGATTTTTAAGTCCGACGAATTAACTGAACGTTCCTTCGATCCGACTTGGTCTGAAGCAGATGGGCAAAAGTATACGGCCGTCTATCGCTCGGAAGCCGTTGCCGACGCGAAAGACATCATTGAGGTGGACGCATTGGCGAACAAACGACAGGTCCTTGTGTCGGCGTCGCAGTTGATCCCAAACGGTCAGTCTCAACCGATTGAGGTGGAAGAGTACCAGTGGTCGTCGGATCGAAACCTCGTTTTGATATTCACGAATTCGAGGAAGGTTTGGAGGACAAACACGCGTGGCGATTATTATTTGCTAAATCGAACAAGCGGCGCGCTTCGCCAATTGGGCGCTGGTTTGCCAGAGTCGTCTTTGATGTTCGCAAAGTTTTCGCCGGATGACCAACAGGTTGCCTATCACGCACAAGGTGATCTTTATCTTGAGAGTACGGCGTCTGGGCAGCAAAGAAAGCTGACGGAATCTGCGTCAGGCGAGATCATTAACGGAACAACCGACTGGGTCTATGAAGAAGAGTTTGATCTCAAAGATGGTTTCCGATGGTCGCCGGACAGCAGCAAGATTGCATATTGGCAATTTGATACATCTGGCGTCGAAGAATTCACGCTGATTAATAACACGGATTCGCTGTATCCAACGTTGAAGCGTTTTAAACACACCAAAGCAGGCCAGACAAATTCAGCGGTTCGGGTCGGTGTGTTAGATATTACCGACGGGAAGACGACTTGGGTTTCGGTTGATGGCGATCCGCGTGAAAACTACATTGCCCGCCTACGTTGGATGAGCCCAGCCCAATTCATGATTCAACGCCTGAATCGCGATCAAAACGTCAATAGTGTTTTGGTTGTGGACTCCGAAACTGGCAATGCAAAAACGCTGTTTACCGACACAGACAAGGCTTGGGTGGAAACGTGCGACAAGATTTTCGAACTTGATAATGGCAAAAGATTTACCTGGATTAGCGAAAAAGATGGTTGGCGACATGTTTACTTTGTCGACGCCATAACCGGTGAAATGATTTGCGCGACTCCCGGAAACTATGACGTGATTGAGTTGTTGCACGTTGACGACCAGCAAATGTACTTTGTCGCTTCACCGAAAAAGCCGACGCAGCGATATCTGTATCGCGTTCCGGTTACTGCTGGAAAGCCCGGTCCCGCGCAACGAGTAACACCAACTGGCGAAAAGGGCACGCATCGATACGCATTGTCTTCCGATGGCAGTTTGGCGATCAACACGTGGTCGAAGTTTGATATGCCGCCACAAGTTCGATTGGTCAAATTGCCCGCGCACTCGTTCGTGCGAACGTACACCGATAACGCGGATTTGAGAAAAGAACTTAGCGCGCTCCAGCCGGTCGAGTCGATGTTTGTTCGTGTCGATTTGGGTGATAAGACATTAGTTGACACCTGGATCATGAAGCCAGCAGATTTCGATCCGAGCAAGAAGTACCCACTGGTGGTCTACGTCTACGGCGAGCCATGGGGATCGACGGTGACTGACAGTTGGGGCGGGTCTGGAAGTTTGTTCCATCGGCTTCTGTGTGAAAAAGGCTATGCCGTTTGCAGCATCGACAATCGTGGCACCAAAGTTCCTCGTGGACGCGATTTTCGAAAATCGATTTATAAGAAGGTTGGAATACTAGCTGTCAATGACCAGGCAACGGCTGTTAGTGCGCTGACCAGGCATTTCAAATGGCTGGACTCGAAGCGTGTTGGCGTCTGGGGCTGGAGTGGCGGTGGCTCAATGAGTCTCAATGCAATTTTCAAGTATCCGGAAATTTATCAGACGGCTATCGCGGTAGCAGCGGTTCCAGATCAAGCCTACTACGATTCGATCTATCAAGAACGGTATATGAGTTCGCCGGCCAAGAACCCGGACGGTTACCGAGACGGCTCTCCGATCAATTTTGCAGGGCAACTGGAAGGTAACCTGTTGATTATTCATGGTACGGGCGACGATAATTGCCACTACCAAACTGTCGAGGTTTTGATCAATGAGTTGGTGAAACAGGACAAGCAATTTTCGATGATGGCTTATCCGAATCGCTCGCATTCCATCAGCGAAGGCGAAAATACAACGGTGCACTTGCGGAAGTTGATGCTGAAATATTTCTTGGCAAATCTGCCGGCTGGCGGACGATAGAAGTTTTGAGTGTTGCATTGAAAGAACTCCATCCCACGTACGGAACTTAAATTAGATGACCGATCTCTCCACCAAGCACAGCCCAATCACTGAGATGTTTGCTCGGCCTTCGAAGGACGATTTTGAAAAGTATCGACTGAGTGATGATCAAGTTGCCTTTTTTCATGACCAAGGATATGTGTCGGGAATCCGCCTGTTTGACGATGAGCAGATTGAGATTCTTCGAAACGAGTTGGCGGATTTTTTCGACGCCAGCCATGAAGGAAGGGAATTGTGGCATGAGTACCACAGCAACGAGTCGGCGGATCCGAATCGTGTTTTGTTTCATGCTCTCGGGGCTTGGCGGCTGCGAAGTGGATTTCATGACATTCTTTGGAATCCAGCTTTTTTGGTGCCGGCCAGCCAATTGCTTGAGGGGTCGGTTCGATTTTGGCATGATCAGTTGTTTTGCAAGCCGGCCAAACACGGCGGCAACGTTGCGTGGCATCAAGACTATTCCTATTGGACGCGCACGCGACCAATGGCGCATCTGACTTGCTGGACGGGGCTTGACCCGGCAACAGAAGCCAACGGATGTCTTCAGTACATTCCCGGCAGTCACAATTGGGAGTTGTTGCCAGTCACAGGATTGGCGGGCGACATGAATGCGATCGAAGAAGTCTTGAGCAAGGAGCAATGGGAGACGTTTCAAAAACCAGTGGCGATTGAAATGGAAGCTGGCCATTGTTCGTTTCAT
Source organism: uncultured Pirellulaceae bacterium (assembly GCA_964589435.1). Taxonomy (GTDB): domain Bacteria; phylum Planctomycetota; class Planctomycetia; order Pirellulales; family Pirellulaceae; genus Mariniblastus. Next base: position 66,017 of record CAZPTT010000002.1, on the reverse strand, counting down.
CACCCCCTCATGGTTCACGGTTCGTTTGACAACAAAACCGATATTCCTCGCCGCGCTGTTGTGTTGAATGTCATCCGAGACGGGGTGGCTTCTTACACTGACGATGAGTTGCTCAAAGGCGTGCCACCAATCGCAAAAGGGGAAGCGATGGACGGTCAATTTTTCCCGCTGCTTTATGAGCCGGCTTAGGTTAGCTCATTCATCCGTTGCTCCCTGCGTGGTAGCGGCGACGCCGTACCCTGAGTCTTTTGCTGAAATCGGTGTCGAACATTTATCCCGCGGCGATTCGTTTCTTGTATTTATGACTTTTTCGAGACTCCTCGGCCAACGCCAGCGAATATCCCGAAGAGGGATTACAGCCATTAGCCGTGGGTTGAGTGAAACGACACCCGGGTTGAGTGAAACGACACCCACGGATCACGCTGGCATGACTTTTGACCCCGAAGGTGGTCACAGCTTGATTTGCCTCGACCACCTCCGGGGTCGCCAAGAGTAGGACATCATTACCGGGGGTGTTCACTGCGTTCAAACCCCCGGCTACAAGCTTCAATCCTTTCAGGATAAAAAATTGATGGTCGTGTTCACTTAGTAGCGTCCTTTGTCTTACCTTTTACTAGGTAAACAAAGAAGTCGATCAAACCTGAAAACCGAAAGTCGTCGTCATTATATTTTTCTATGACATAGAACATGAAATAGTACAGCCTTGCCGAAGACCAGATCACAACACCGGTCAATAAAATTCGTTTCCAGATAACCGATTCAAACACCAGCCAAGGAGCGCAGATCATCAACATTAGCGAGAATAAAAAGCCTTTGAGATAAATAGCTGCAGTGCTTTTTAGGTCAACCATTCCCTGCCCTTGTTCTATTTTGTGCGTCCCAAATGGTCGTCATGGCAAATCTAAGGAGCTTGTGTCCAGGTACGGCGCCGGGGGTAAACGCCTAATCAAATGAGTGGTCTTTATCCGGGAAGCTTCCTTTGCGAACGTCAGTGCACCAGCCGTTGACTGCCCCCGAAATTGTCTCTTTCAGATTTGCGTAAGCTTGAACAAAGCTTGGCACGTATCCGCTTGTCATCCCCAGCATGTCATTGATAACTAGAACTTGTCCATCACATTCTGGGCCAGCACCGATCCCAATGGTTGGCACGTTCAGCCGCTGGGTCAATTCTTGGGCAATCGAGGAGGGAATGCATTCGAGTAGAACGCCGAATGCGCCGGCTTGTTCTGCAGCTTCTGCGTCGATGATCAACTGTTCTTGATCTCGTTGAACTTTGTATCCGCCCATGGTGTGAACCGTTTGCGGGCGCAAGCCGACGTGTGCCATAACCGGAATCCCCGCCGTGACAAGTGCTTTGATAACATCAGCTTGGTCGGCACCGCCTTCGAGCTTCACCGCCTGACAGCGAGTTTCTTTTAGTATCCTGCCGGCTGCCATCACGGTTTGATGAATGCCTTGATGGTTGATTGGGAACGGGATGTCCACGATGACCATCGCACGCTTGGCCGCACGACCAACCATCTCAGCGTGATAGATCATTTCGTCCAGCGTCACCGGCAACGTGTTCTCGTGACCTTGCACGACCATTGCCATACTGTCGCCTACCAGAAGTGTGTCCACTCCAGCGGCATCAAGCATGCTGGCCATCGTGAAGTCATAGGCTGTCAGCATGGTAATCTTTTTACCCTGCTGTTTCATTTCAATCAGGCGCGGAACGGTTACCCGCTTCTTCGATTTCGACTTCTTCTTTTTGCCACTTGGCGACTTTGGTTTTTGCTGATCCGGTGAATCGCTACTGGATGACATGGCGTATTATATTCTGCTGCACTGTTGAACGAGACGTAATGGTATCAATCGCTTTGCCGGCTTGAATCGCCCTACAGCTTGAATTCTCTTACGGCAGCAATCTAATCACGACTGAATTTTTGCAGTGGTCCAATTGCAAAGCAACCGCTAAATAGAAAAAGGCTGCCAAGCCTCTTTTGCGCTGGTACTCGTCATCGCTTTGCTTGACTGCTGAGAATTGGCCAGGGCGTTCGGCGCGTTCGGCCTAGGCGTTCGGTGGCGACTACTTTTCCTGGTCGCCAAAGTCGGTCACTTCGCCAGCGTCGGTCACTTCGCGAGAGATCCATTCTCGCTTGACGGTTCCGTTGAGGTCTTTGAACGTGATGACGGGCTGAAGATATCGTGACCGTTCAGACTGGCCTGACAGTTTGAAGCGGTCACCTTTTTGCATCACCGGTCTCAGTTCTGTCATCGAACCGAACTCATAGCTGCCGGCAACTTGGCAAGGGAACCAGTGCCCCTCTCCCGATTCGTCTTCGAGATAAAACTCTGGAAATGTATGCCCCGGAATCCAGACAGCACGCGCTGGAATCTGTTGAGCGCGGCAGATGGCGATGAACAGCGAAGACAGTTCCTCACAATCTCCCAGTTCTGAATCGAGCGCATCAAGACAACTTTTAATCTGCGTGTCAAACTTGTACGTGATTTCTTCTCGTACCCATTCGTAATTTTTCTTCACCTGCTCCCAGCCAGACAGTTCGCTGTCTAGCAGATCTTTGGCGATTGCTCGAATACGTTTGTGATTGCTTTCGATATACGGGCTTGGCTTCAGGAACGTTCGAAGTTTTGAAGGAACGGGCTTGGCGATTTTCAGTTGCGACTCATCGCGTGGTGCGATGATCATTTGCTTTTTGACTTTGAAGCGAATGATAACACGGGCCTCTTCCCCGGTCTTCAAGCGATTAATGTTGAAGTTGATTTGCTGAGATTCTTTGGTGGGGTGACTAGCTTTAATACGGCCAACATTCTTAGTGACGTCCCGGCTCACTTCGACGATACTTTGCTCGGGCCAGTCCATTGGAATTGGCACCGTCGCCAAAATGCCTTTGGCTTGGCCGTTCACGCTAATGACCCAGCCAAACTCCCAGACGGAATCTCTGGGAGCAGCATAGCGAACAGCGCCGGGCGACTCGCCGTCTTTCAGTTGATGAGTCCTTGGGTTCGCAAGTTCCTGTGCTTGGATCGTTGGCGACGTCGTGATTCCCGTTTGGAAACGGAGGAAGGCGACAAACACGATACAAATGAGCCTGGGAAAGAGGCGCGAAGAGTGCGGAACGCAAGCGTTTGAATTGAGAGCCTGTCGCATAGGTTTCGCCGACTCGGCTAAACAAGAAATTGAACCCATTTGTGTTTCACCAACTTCGTTCAATTTGCAGGTAGTAATTCACGAATGAAGCGGACGATCGGTTTGGCTTTTCCGGAGCAGACTGCGAATTCGGCGACGAATTTTTGCCGATCCTTTTTCTCTGGAACTTTGAAGCTGTCGCCTTTTTGCATAATGATACGCGGATCGGAATAAGACCCAAATTCACGGAGGCCAGCAACGTTGCAGGGTATCCATACCGGATTTGCCTCTTCGTCGACAAGCATGAACTCTGCGTATTGGGTGCCTTCAACCCAAACCATGCGTGCAGGAATCTTATTGGCTCGACACATGGCAACGAATAGCCCGACTTTATCCTCGTTGCATCCCACTTTGTTTCTGAAAACCTGGACGACATCCGTCGGTTCCGAGTCGGAACGCGTTTCGACGTTATCTCGAACCCAATCGTAGAGTGATTCGATTTCCTGCCAGATTGACTCTTTGTCAGCGACAAGCTTTTTGACTTGGGCGCGTAATTTCGCGTTTCGAAAGTTGATGTCGGGGCCGACGCCGATAAAAGGTTTGCCGGCTTTATGATTCGTTTTTGGGCGAACCAAAATAGATGGATCAACCGGAGCGCCGATCTGGTTGGTCTCGACCAGGAATGTCATCGTGACGATGGTTTCTTCTTTGGCGCGGATGATGGGAATGGTGATGACCATTTGCTTGAGGCTGCCAAGGTCACGAAATTTAACATCACCGATCTGCGGTGGGATGTCTTCGGCAACCATCGACACTCGTTGTTCCGGCCATTGGTTAGGGACTGGGATCGTAACGAGCATGTTGCGAGCTGATTTTGATGTTCCGATGACTCGAACGCCAACTTTCCATTTCGCTCGGACGGGATTGGTAAAGGTAAGTGGCGAAACGAACGGTTCTTCTTTGCCCTTCTTTTTCTTCTTCTTGGTTTTCGCGCTGGACGTTTTCTCTTGATCGGCGACGTTTGTATCACCTTCGGTTGGGCAAGCCGACAGCTGGGAGCTAAAGGGCGAATTCGCGAAGCAGATCGCCAAGGCGCAAATCGCACCGATAACGATATATTTTTGACGTGATTTCATTGTCACCATTTCTCCTTGGATCCCGCTTGACGTGCTCTCTTCTATTGTACGCCAACACAAGAGCATTTAAGCAAGAAACAGTTTTCGTTTTCGGCCATGTTTGCGTTTGCGAAGCTGTGCGCATTCCGAATTCAACGGCCGCCGCTGCTTCTACCGGATATACGACAACTCCGAACTTCGCCGATTAGTTCGCATTTCGCATCCCGGCTTGAAGCAATGGATCGTTGACAAGGGAAGGACGAAAATACAAAAGCGGTGAAGTAAATTACTTCGCCGCTGGATAATGGATGGACTTTGAGACGGCCCATTGATTGTTCTTCAAATCGAAAAGATTGCACATTGTGCACATTGAAAAAGCTGCCCGTTGTTGAGCAGCCGAACCAACGAATGTAGCTCAGCCAAAATCGGCCAAATCGCTTCACAAACTAGTTGACGATGTTTTGAGTCCCGTACATCGGTGGCTCTTCCATTTGCATCATCGCGTTGTCGATTGCCAAATTGGGGCTGACCGAATTTTTCGGATTAATGGCAGACCCAATTGCGGCACCCGAATAGTCGGTGGTGGAGTAATCGGGTGTGTAGTTTTGGGTTTGAATAGCACCTAAGTTTGGCTCGAATTGCATCGGTGGTGTGACGATTCCGTTTCCGTAAAGAGGAATCCCTTGATCGACAGCAGGAGCATAAATTGGCTGGCCTTCGGGTAGCACGACGTTTCCACCGCACTCGCTGCAAGCCGGAGCCAAATTGGTTCCGCAGTTCGATGGTTGTCCAAGGGGAGGATTGCATGTGCTGCAAGCATCTCCGCGAAACAGATCACGAATGGGAGTCGGTCGGTTGGCGAACAAATTGCTTGGGAGCCAGGACTGACAAGAAGTGCTGGAACATCCAGAGGTCAAAATCAATAGTGCAAGACAGGTTGCGGGGTACAACAAATTCTTCATCGTGAAGCCTTCCAAGGCGAACAAACCATTTAACAAAACGGGCTAGATTGTGGGGTCTGAAAACGTACAACTCGATTGACGATGTGCAAGTGAATCGTTTGTATTTTTTACAACTTCGTTAGTTTTCGCCGGCCAACTCGAAACTTTGGCCTAAACTCTAATAGAAAATTCCATTCGTTCGACTGCGGTTGTTTTCAATGAGACTTCCGCCCAAACCGTATTACCGGATCAACTTGAGCAAGCGTCTTTACTGATCATGGCTATTAACCGAAACTTCCTGACAGGCTGCGGATTTAAAATGCTGCTTGCGCTGATTTGCGGCCTTTCTGCACTCGGCGTTTGCGACGCGCAAGAATCAGCAACGCTGCTGACTGATGGGTCGATACGACTGACAGTAAAGGAAACTCGGGGCAGATTCAGTTGCGTTACCGTTGAGCCACAGGATGAAGTCTGGCTTCTGTCAGCACGGAATGTGAATTGCAATCCTGCTGATTTAAGTGTGATTGAAGTCAAGCAGATGGTTGAAGGACAGTGGCTGACCTCCAGTCTGGCTGAGTTAACCACAGCTCACTCAACCAATCGGACGTTGTCGACGATGATTTACACGCACGGCAACAACACTGATGAATCTTGGGCGCGCTCTCGTGGCTTACAAGTTTACGACAAAATGTTTGTCACGCCTGGAACGAGTCGCCCTCCGGTCAGATTTGTGATCTTTGCATGGCGATCTGAAAAAGAAGAAATCGGCTGCGGTCAATATTTGGCGAAGTCAAAACGCGCTGTGCAAGTTGGCAAAAGTCTAGCTGCTGTGCTTACTCAATTCGATGATCGAAATATCGTCTTGGCGGGTTTTAGCCTTGGGTCTCAAGTCGTATTGGCTGCTTTGGACGATAAAGCGATTCAAATGGAATTCGATTCGCCGGGTAAATATCGTGTTTTCTTGCTCGCTCCAGCGCTTGATGGCCTGTTCGTCAACGGTACAACGAGCCGCAGTCACAGTAGCGAAGCCGTTGAACGAGCAGAAATATTCAACAATTCTGTCGACCGTGCTTTGAAGGCATCACGATTTGTTAGCCGCAAAGTTTTGGGGCGAAACGGAAATCTCTCCATCTCGGACTTGGTCGACAACCAAGGTTTGGCTTTGGCTGGAATTCGACTGCAAGATGTAGCCGACCAAGTTGGCAGGCGACATTCTGTTGTTCGCTACAGCAGTAGGCAAGTGATTCAGCAGGAAATTCAAATTATGCTACGAGAAGCGTATGCTGCTGGTCAGGATTTGCCAATTTGGAATCAAGCCACCGATGTGATTTCGAATGAGTCAATATTGTTAGCTGAGCCAGACCTGATCGAGCCGTCGACGACTGAGTGAAGCCCCTCGATTCCTTGCAGCAAAATGGTTGAATGCTCCTTTGAAATGCATCTGCCGAATCCCGGTTTAGGTTGAGTCGACAGAGGGCGGCTGGAGCCTACTCTGGTTTTGGGGTTGCCCGGTTTCCCGTAGACGCCTGAAGTCTTGCTTGGGCTTTTCAAGGCTTTCCAAGGCGAGTCGCTTGACCTACGATACTCGTTTTCCCAAACGGATCGTCGTTTCTTGGGGTTGCTGAATCGACGGTGTTCGGCAATCTTTCGGTGCCCTTTATGTATATGCAACTGATTCTCTATTGCGCCATTATTGCGGTCGCTTCGTTTTCGGGGGGATCGATTCCGTCTTTCGTTAAGCTGACCCACCGCAGAATACAGTTGACCATCAGCCTCGTTTCTGGAGTCATGCTTGGTGTTGCTTTGTTGCATTTGTTACCGCATGCGATCTACAAATTGGCGAATGTTGGATTGGCTCTTCAGGTTTGTTTAGGCGGCCTGTTGTTCATGTTCTTCATGGTGCGAATGTTTCATTTTCACCAACATGATTTGGCGGCGGAGACTGAACACGATCGTTTGCATAAAGACCTTTGCGACCATGAAGAGGACAACCATGTCGTCCATTGTGACCACCATGATGGAAAGTTCGATTTAAGTTGGGCTGGTTTATGTTTTGGGCTGGCAATTCACACATTGATTGACGGCATTGCCTTGGCTGCCGCTGTGCAGCAAGGCTCCCGAAACGATTTTTCGATCGCCAGTTTGGGTGTGTTCTTAGCGATTGTTTTGCACAAGCCATTGGACGCTCTTTCGATCACGTCGTTGATGGCGGCGCGCGGTTGGGATATTTCGAAGCAGTTGACCGTCAATCTGGTGTTTTCGTTGATGTGTCCGTTGGGCGCAATTCTGTTTGCAATTGGCGTCGATCAGTTTGTTGATTTTCGCGACACGATATTGGGCATCGCGCTCGCGTTTTCAGCCGGAATCTTTCTCTGTATTTCGCTTGGCGACCTGCTCCCGGAAGTTCACTTCCATTCTCATGATCGGCTTAAACTTTCCGCCATGTTGTTGCTTGGTGTTGCGATCGCATGGGCCATCGAGTTTCTACCGGGGCACAACCACGGCGAGAAAAATTCAGCCGTTTTTGCGTCCTCTGGGCAGCAAATTATTAGCGTCGAATCTGAGTCCGAAAAACGCTCGGAATCGCGCGAAGGTAGTGGATCGTCAAGCTTGAAATGACCGCTGCCCTTCTCTTCCACGCGCGAAAAATGCCCGCAAATGTGCCCGCAAATATGTCCGCGCAACCGTGGCCAAGGGCATGGCACACGTGCTGCAAACACTGATGAAATACCCGGGCCAGGTTCAGGCAGCAAAAGCGAGAATCGACGACTTATTCGTGGTGGCGAAATTACTCCGAGGTAGTCGTTGCCGCTTCGGTTGGTGCGTCGGTTTTGTTTGTTGCGGCTTCGTTTGCTGCAACTTCGTTTGAGGTTCCCTCGATTTTCGCCTTCAGTTTTTCCAAACTCTTCTCGTATTCGTTTTGCATGTGCGTCGAGAAAAACGGAGCGAAGAAACCATAGAAAGGCCCGCCGGGCAGGCGTCCGGAACTTGACCAGGTGACCGTTGTTTTCAATTCATCAGAGACTAGTTCAAGCTGGCTGAGCATCAGCGGAAAATTCGCGAACAACATTTCATATTCGATCGTTTCATTGGCGACGCTCTTGGTGATCCACAGCTTTCCCTCGCCGCGGATGTCCGTCCATTTTTGCGTCGCTCCAACGCCCGATTCCGGCCCGGTGTAGTTGACTTCCAAACCTGGAATTTCTTTCGGGTTCCATTGCGACCAATCTTTCCAATTGGGCAATTTGTTGAGCTCTTCGAATACCACATTCGCTGGCGCAGTGATGTCAACTTGCGATTTGAAATCGTAACTGCGTGGTAGTAGCGAACCGATCAAAGCAATAATCGCGATTATCGATCCAAGTAACAAGAAAAGTCGAAACCAATACTTCATCGAATCGTTTGCTTTTTACCGCAAGGAAATTTTGGAGGTGCCACAAAAATTTGGCGCCCGTTAATGGATTGGAAATGCAACAAAAAGGATCGTTTTACTTCGTCAATGATTTGATCATCAAGTTGCGAAACTCGACTGGATCGTTGTGGCCAGCCAAACCGAAGTGCCCCGATGTGTTGGTTTTTCCTGGGTGAGGTCGGTCAGCCATATATTCGGTGACTTCGCTTACGTCACAATCAAGAATGATCGATCCATTGAGTTCGACTTTGATTGTGGATCCGATGACGGTGACTTCCTGAAAGTTCCATTCGCCGGTCGGTCGAAGAAACCCTCGCTGAGCGGCCACGATTCCGTAAGCCGATCCGTGATACTGTCGATCGTCGAGCCCGGTAAACTTCTCACTCGTGTTGTCCAGTACTTGCAGCTCGCACATTCCTCCGTAGGCCGTATCGCCTGTTCCAGGGTAACGAATCGCCAATCCATTGTTTCCACCTGGTGGCAAACGGAACTCTAGTCGAGCCACAAAATCCGAATACTCAGCGGCGGTGTAAATGGTTCCACCCTTTTTGGGTTTGCAGCGGACGATCCCGTTTTCGATTTCGTAGTTATCAGTCGGTCCTTGCCAGCCTTCGAAGTCGGTGCCGTTAAAGATTGAAACGAATCCGTTCGAATCAGAATTAGCAAGTAGCTTGGTTGCTTCCTCAAGTGGAATCTCTCGGACGAAAACATTTCGCCAACGGATTTCACCGCCGTGAGTTTGCAGTTGAATTGGGCCCTTGGCGATCAAAGGGATTTTCCGCTGCTTGTCCCAATAGTTTTCCATGACGGCATTTTTTACGATGTGTTTATCATTCAACCACACATCCGTTCGAGATCCGATTTGACGAATCTTGAATTGATTCCATTCTCCAAACGGTTTGTCCGCCAATTCCAGCGGATCCTTTCCGTCAGCGCCCGCTGAGTTGTTCCAAAGTCCACCAGATCCTTTGTCAGCACCGATCCCGTGTTTCGTTTCGTCTGTACTGTCCCAGATTTGCACCTGCGGCGTTGCTTTCAAGTAGATTCCGCTATCTGCACCTGCAACTGTCTTGTACTCAATCATCAACTCGAAATCGCGATAATCGGTTTCCGTCGTCAAGTACGGCCCTTCACCATCGTTGACGATTTCCCCATTCTCAACTCGCCAATGCTCGCCTGTTGCCTCACGTGCTGCAACCTTTTGAGCTTCTTGCTCCTCTGAACTTAGCGCCGCAAATTCCCGTGGATTGTAGGTCTTGATCGCATACCAGCCGTCGAGAACCGTGCCGTTAAAAATCGCTTTGAAACCTTCGGGCGGCGTTTGCGCCGAAGCCGATGGTGCGGATAGTTCCTGTAGAATAACAAAAGCTGTCAGCAGCAGCGTCGTTGTTGCAATCAGTCGGAACACGGCATCACCAGAATTGAACAAAGTTATCAAGAAATCAGCCAACGTTTTTTGTGAGCATCCGTTGGCAATCAGTAATCGTTATCTTAACTTTGATTCTCAACAGTGGCTACCAATTCAGCCGCTTTTTCGCGCCGATTGATAATGAACTCCTATGAATCCATCGCAACCCAATCCACCGCCATCAAAAGAGTTTAGCTCTGAATTCGTTCGTGGAGCTGCCGGGCAAATCGCGCAAGCAAGAAACAAAATCCTCCATTGCTTTTCGCAGTTGTCGCAAGAACAGGTCTGGTGGAAGCCCTCGCCGGAACTAAATAGCGTCGGCCATCTTTGCTTACATATAACGGGAAACTTGCAGCAATGGGGAATCGTGCCGATCACTGGTGAGGCCGATGAACGGAACCGAGCCGAAGAATTTTCGACCAGCGATCAACTTGCTAGGGTCGACATGCTCCATAAGATTTCAGCCGCAGCCTATCGGTCGCGCGAGCTTTGGGAAGAACTCACCGAAGACCAGTTGCTGGCTCGGCACAACATCCAAGGCTTCGACGTTTCATTGATGAAAGCGATCATGCATACGTCAACGCACTTCGTCGGGCACACTCACCAGATAATTTATCTAACTCGCCTGCAACTTGGGACAGAGTATCGTTTCGATTGGACACCGGATGACGACAGAGGCCAACTGCCGATTTAAGAACAGGCCTGTTCAGTTCATATAGTTGGGCATTTTGCTTTTAGCGGAATGGCGCGAGCCATCCGGTTTTTCAGGCACCGGGTTGTTTCCGCCACGCCGCTAAGAAGTCTCCAATTTGAACAACTGAGAAGCCTTGGATTTAAGGATTGGGCGGCGCTTCGATAGCAAAAGCGATTATGCCAATTCGATTGCCATCGCGACCGCATTGCCGCCACCAAGGCACAGGCTTGCGACGCCTCGCTTGCCACCCGTCCGAAGCAAGCCGTGAATCAAAGTCACCAACACCCGAGCGCCGCTGGCTCCGATCGGATGGCCCAATGAAATTCCACCACCGGAAATGTTGACTTTCCTGTCGTCCATCTTCAGTTCTTTTAAGCAAGCCACCATTTGGCTGGCGAATGCTTCGTTGATTTCGAACAGGTCAATGTCGTCGGCCGACAAGCCTGCTTTTTCCAGCACGCCTTGCACGGCAGCGACTGGTGCGATGAACAAGTCCTTGGGCTCCGTTCCCGAGGTGAAGCTGGCGAGGATTTTGAATTTCCACGATGCTCCTTGGGCGGTGGCTTCATCGGCAACCACAACTGCGGCGGCTCCATCTGAAAGCGTCGATGCGTTGCCAGCCGTCACTGAACCTTCGCGGTCGAAAACGGTTCGCAATTTAGCCAAGCCCTCAAGAGTTGTCTCTGGTCGGGGCCCCTCGTCGGCATCGACGACGGTTTCTCCTTTGCGATGCTTGACGGTTACAGGAACAATTTCATCAGTGAAGACGCCATCGGAAATTGCTTTTGAAGCCCGCTGTTGGCTGGTGAGGGCAAACTGATCTTGGTCTTCACGAGTGACATCAAATTTTTTCGCGATGTGCTCAGCGTGCATTCCCATGTGGCAGGCTTCAAACGAACAAGTCAATCCGTCGTGAACCATCGCGTCAACCAGTTTCGTATCACCAAGTTTGACTCCGCCTCGCAAGCCGCTGGCCAAGTGAGGCGCGGCCGACATGTTCTCCATGCCGCCAGCAATAATTGCTGTTGCATCTCCGCAACGAATTGCCTGACTGGCAAGCATGACAGCTTTCAAGCCAGAGCCGCACACTTTGTTGACCGTGACGGCCGGAATCGTTGTCGGCAATCCGCCTTTGAGCGCGGCCTGGCGCGCCGGAGCTTGCCCGACACCCGCACCGATGACGTTGCCCATGATGACCTCGTCGAACGCCGTCGGCGAAATTCCAGATCGTTCCATTGCTGCCTTGACGGCGATGCCTCCAAGCTCCGTCGCGGACAACGAGCTCAATCCTCCAAGAAACGAGCCGATTGGTGTGCGAGCGGCAGAAATAATGTAGGCGTCGGACATTGTGGTCTTTCGTGAGTAGTCGATGGAAAATTCGAAATGAAGTGGAGATTCGCAATCGGCAAATTCTCAGATGGCAGAACTTCAACGATGACTAAATTGACGATTCTCCCAGCCGGATTTTGGTGTCAAATTAAGCGAACGTTGATCCTACGTAATCGTATTAAAATTGCGACCGCTGAATAGCCGAAAAGCATGGCGGAATCATAGAACCGGATCGTTATCAAGCCTGATTGAATCCATAATATGAAAGCGGCTGAGGTTCTGTTGTCGCTCTCCAAGTCGCTGGGGAAAGTGCCTTTCGCTGCGATTGCCCTGCTCGCATCCGTCTCGACTAATATTCTCCGATAAGCGAAACTGGACGCTCAAAAAGCGGGCTTGGTTTTCGAGCCTACTCATCTCATCGCGTCGAAAGGACTCCCGTGGAAGGACCGAAATTAGAGCCATTAATCTTTGCAATTTTTGGCGCGTCAGGTGATTTGGCCAAACGAAAGCTCATTCCAGCCGTCTTCGACCTCTTCAAGCGGGAATACTTGCCGGACAATTTTGCCTTGCTTGGAATCAGCCGCAGCAAAATGTCGGACGATGAGTTTCGAACCAAAGTGTTTCTTGAGAATGAGTTTATCGACCTCTCTGGAGAAACCGAGCAGACCAAATCCGCGTTCGCCGAACGCTTGAGCTATCAACCGATCGATACCAACGCCCAGGAAGATTACGCCAAGGTCAAGACTCGTATTGAAGAGCTGGATGCCAAATTCAAGACAGCTGGAAACTGCATCTTCTACCTTTCGACACCGCCTGTACTCTACGAAAAAATTCCGGCCTTCCTCGCGCACCATGGTTTGCACAAACAAGAAGGTAGTTACCGCCGGTTGGTGATCGAAAAGCCATTCGGTTACGACCTAGAGTCGGCTCAAAAATTGAACAAGAGTTTGAAAGAAAATTTCGACGAAGACAATATTTACCGTATCGATCACTACCTTGGCAAAGAGACGGTTCAAAATTTGTTGGTGACTCGATTCGCAAATGGAATTTTCGAGCCGCTTTGGAATCGAAATTACATTCATCACGTTGAGATCACTTCGGCCGAAGACATCGGTGTCGGCAGCCGAGGTGGTTATTACGATCATTCTGGTGCACTCCGTGACATGCTACAGAACCACTTGATGCAAGTCGTGGCTCATGTCGCGATGGAGCCCCCGATTTCTCCGGACGCTAATTCAATTCGAAAAGAAAAGAGTAAGCTTTTTGAATCGCTGCGACCGATCGCCGAAGAAGACGTCAGCAAGTTTGCAATCCGTGGCCAGTACATGGCGTCGAGTTTGCGAGGTGAAATGGTTAACGGATATCGTGACGAAGAAGGCGTTCCCAAAGATTCGAAAACGGCAACGTTCGTTGCGCTGAAATTTTTCATCGACAATTGGCGTTGGTCGGGTGTTCCGTTCTACGTTCGCACCGGCAAGCGTTTGCCGACCAAAGTTGCCGAGATAACGATTACTTTTAATCAGCCGCCGCACTCACTTTTTCGTCGCGAGTCGGACATCCTCAATCAGCCAAGCAATCAGAATCAGTTGGTGATTCGCATTCAACCGGACGAAGGGCTGTTGTTGAAATTCGGTATGAAAGTTCCCGGCGAAGGTTTTCGAGCCAAAAACGTCGGCATGGATTTTCACTACTCTGACCTCACTGATTCGGACGTGCCGGAAGCCTACGAAAGATTGTTGCTCGATTGCATGAAAGGTGACGCGACGCTCTACGCGCATGGTGATAGTGTGGAATATTCCTGGAAATTCGTTGAGCCAATTTTGAACGCCTGGAAGAATGATCCCACGATCCCTGTCTATGGATATCCTGCTGGAAGTTGGGGCCCGGAAATTGCCGATGATTTGATCGAGCCTGCGGAAATGACTTGGAGAAATCCCTGTCGAAAGTTAACCGAGGATACGTCGTACTGTGAGCTTTAGACAATCAAGCGAGAGGACTCTAACGACTTCGACGGATCAAAGTCAGCTCGACGGGCGATTGGCTGAGCTTCAATCGAAACTCGACGGTGAATTACGGCTTGATTCAGTCTCGCAAAAACTATACTCAACCGATGCGTCGGCCTATCAAGAGATTCCGCTCGCGGTCGCGCTTCCCAAGAACGAATCCGACATCAAACACTTGGTTGAGTTTGCCAATCGAAATGCGATTGGGCTTATTCCTCGAACTGCCGGGACATCGTTGGCTGGCCAAGTCGTTGGTGACGGAATTGTTGTCGACGTCTCTCGGCACTTCACAAAAATTCTGGAAGTCAATCAAGCGGAAGGTTGGGTACGCGTTCAGCCCGGCGTGATTCGAAATGAGTTAAATCTCGAGCTGGCCAAATTTGGATTGATGTTTGGCCCAGAGACCTCGACGTCAAACCGAGCCATGATTGGCGGAATGGTCGGCAACAATTCATGTGGCTCAAACTCGATCGTCTATGGAAGCACTCGCGAGCATACTTTGGAATTGCGAGGATTTCTCAGCGATGGCAGCGAGGCGACGTTTGGAGTTCTCAGCGACGAAGCATTTGCTGATAAGTGCGAAAGCGAGGACACGTTGGAGTCGTCGATTTATCGTGGCGTCCAAAACATGTTGTTGGATCCGTCCAACCGGGGTGAGATTGAGCGAGAGTTTCCTAAACCTGAAATAAAGCGGCGTAACACGGGCTACGCCATCGACTTGCTGGCCGGCACCAGCCCGTTCAATGATTCGCCGTTTAATGATTCGCTTGATGATGATTCGCTTGATGATGACTCTGCAACCACTAACAGGCCCGCCGAGCGATTCAATTTTTGCAAGTTGCTTGCTGGTTCGGAAGGGACACTTTTTTTTACCACTGAAATCAAACTCAATTGCCTGCCGCTTCCACCGCCCATTTCAGGATTGCTTTGTGTTCATTTTGAATCGGTCGACGAAGCGCTACGTGCGACTCAGATCGCAGTTCACAGCGAGCCCTTCGCATGTGAACTGATCGACCGCCTGGTGCTTGAAGGAGCATCGCGAAATATCGCCCAACGCGAAAATGCGTCGTTTGTTTCCGGCGATCCAGGCGCGGTTCTGGTTGTGGAATTTCGAGGCAAGGTTGAAACGGAAATCGCGTCTGCTGCAAATGCATTGGAGCAAAAACTTCGGACGGCGAATCTTGGCTATCATTTTCCGCTGCTCTTTGGTGCGGATACCGCGAAGGTTTGGAATCTTCGCAAAGCGGGGCTGGGTGTCGTGGGCAACGTGCCGGGCGACACGAAGCCATGTGCGGTCATCGAAGACACCGCCGTTGCGGTTGATGATCTGCCGGAGTTCATCGCAGAATTTAATCAGATACTCCATGACAAATATGGCTTGGCTTGCGTTCACTATGCTCATGCAGGTGCGGGTGAGATTCATTTGCGTCCGATTTTGAATTTGAAAACGAAAGAAGGGAATCAACAATTTCGCGATGTGGCCTGGGACATTGCCGAGCTGGTCAAACGATATCGTGGCTCGTTGAGTGGGGAACATGGCGACGGTCGGCTGCGAGCCGAATTTCTGGAGCGAATGGTTGGAAGCAAGAACTATTTGTTGCTTAAAGAAATCAAGCGGCTGTGGGATCCCAATGGAATTTTCAACCCGGGAAAAATCGTCGACGCGCCACCGATGAACGAGCAACTTCGTTACGAGCCGGAACCTTATCAACCGGGCCACGCGACACGAGAGATCGAAACGATATTTGACTTCAGCCATGAGCAGGGCGTTCTCAGGGCAGCCGAGCTGTGCAACGGGTCGGGAGATTGCCGTAAGACTCATTTGTCGGGCGGCACCATGTGTCCGAGCTACATGGCAACCAAAGACGAATCCGATTCGACTCGAGCCCGGGCCAACATGCTGCGCCATGTCTTGACCAATCCAAGTGACGAGGATCAGCCGTTCAACAGCGACGAGCTGAAGCAAGTGATGGATTTGTGTTTGTCGTGCAAAGGATGCAAGCGAGAATGCCCATCCAATGTTGATATTGCAAAGATGAAAGCTGAATTTCTTCAAAGCTACTACGATGCTAACGGCGTGCCGCGCCGTGCCAAGTTGATTGCTGGCTTCGCGCGACAAATGAAATTAGCATCAAAGGCGCCTTGGCTTTTTAACTTTCTTGCCAGCAACTCGCTTACCTCGTCGATCATGAAGCGTTACGCCGGTTTCGCATCGCAGCGCACGATTCCGAAACTACACCCGGCTACATTCCGGCATTGGTTTGCCAAGCGTCAGCCACATGCTAACGCCGGTAAACTGGGGAAGGTCATACTGTTTTGTGATGAGTTTACGAATTTCAACGACACGCCAATTGGAATCGCGACCGTGGAATTGCTCGAACGGTTGGGATATGAAATTGAGATGCCGCAGCATCAGGAAAGCGGTCGGGCGGCGTTATCCAAAGGGCTACTCAAAGACGCCCGTAACTTTGCTGAATCCAACGTTGAAGCATTGGCTCCATTGCTTACATCAGAAACACCTCTGGTCGGAATCGAACCGTCGGCGATACTGAGTTTTCGCGATGAGTATCCAGTTCTTGTCGGTGAAAACTATCGTGAACGCGCGGCTGCGATGAAAAACAATTGCTTGATGGTCGATGAACTGATTGCGAAGGCGATTGACGCTGACTTGATTGATTCAAGCCTTTTTCATGTCGAAACGAAAGTGATTCGGTTACACGGTCACTGCCATCAAAAGGCTTTGTCTTCTTTGGCGACGACTGTGCGGATGCTGCAACTGCCTACCAATTATACGGTTCGCTTGATCCCGTCTGGCTGCTGTGGGATGGCTGGTTCGTTTGGCTATGAAAAAGAACACTACGAGATATCGATGCAGATCGGTGAATTGGTTTTGTTTCCAGCCGTTCGAAATGAAGGTACCGAATCGCTAATCGCTGCTCCAGGGACGAGTTGCCGTCACCAAATTTTCGATGGCACGGGACGCCGAGCTTTGCATCCGGTTGAAATTCTCAGAGCAGCGCTGCGAGAATAGAGGCCTGTGGGATATTCCGTGGGATATTCTTAAGAGAACAAATTCTCAAACGAGAACATTCTCAAGATTTCAACTATTCCGCTACGACGATAAACATAACTTCCAAATTAACCGTCCAGACTTTGAAAAGAACATGACAACTGAAACTAAGATCTTCGCCGATACTGATGCCGTCGCCGCAGGCTTCGCGGAAGCCTTTGCTTCTTGGTTGGATAATTCAGATCAAGGGCGCCCATTTTCAGTGGCCCTTTCGGGCGGCAGCACGCCCAAAGTTCTTTTTCAGTTGTGGGCCAGTCAATATTCAAATTCAATCGACTGGTCGCGAGTTAAATTTTTTTGGGGAGATGAAAGATGCGTTGCTCCCGATGACGACGAAAGCAATTTTGGAGTCGCCAAGAAGCTGTTCTTTGACAAGGCAAACTTGCCCGAGAGTGTCATCCACCGAGTGCTTGGCGAATCTGATCCTCAAAGCGAACGCGTGCGCTATCAAGATGAAATCGTTTCGATCGTTGGTCGTGGTGACCAAGAGAAATTGCCGCAGTTTGATTTGATCATCTTGGGCATGGGGGACGACGGGCACACGGCTTCCATTTTTCCACACGAGGATCATTTCTTGAAATCAACTGAGATTTGCGAAGTAGCGACTCATCCTTCGTCAGGCCAAAAGCGAATCACATTGACGGGGCCGGTCATCAACGCGGCCAAGCGAGTTGCATTTTTGATCACCGGTGCGAACAAAGCCGATGTATTGGCTCAGGTGATTAACAAGGCTGGTGAATTCGAGAGCTTTCCTGCCTCGCATATCCAAGCCGATGAGCTGACTTTTTTCCTCGATCAAGCCGCCGCCGCGAAGCTCTGAGCTAGAGACTGATTCGCTAGTCCTTCTCTGCGATTCGAGCGATCGCTTGGTATTGCACCACTTTTTGGTAAGTTTGAAATTCTCTCCTTTTTCCGCGCAAACTTTTCACTCAGCGGCAACTTCTATTAAAACAGAAGCACTGTGTTCGCTAAAAACTCGGACGCAGCACCGACTAAGATCCACAACTGCTGCGGCGAATTTCCAGCGATGAACCTGCAAAGGCGTACAGACTGGCACGACCAACTACTTAGCCATGCTGGCTGGTTGCGCAGTGTGGTGCGCTCTCGATTAGGCGAGCCTCAAAGTGTCGACGATGTGTTGCAAGACGTGATGACCGATGCGATAGCGTCCGAGGATGCGGAAGTTCGGATGATTCGGCCGTGGCTCTATCGGTTGGCAATCCACAAAGTGTTCATGTTTCGTCGGAAAGCCGGTCGACGAAGGCGAGCTTACCGGCAAGTTGAGGCAAGGGATTCGAACACGAACAACGATACGCCGCTTGAATTGCTGCTCGGGCAGGAACAGCGGCATTTAGTTGGCAAGGCGATGGAGCGGCTGGGCGGGAAAGAAACTGAGATTCTCGTTTTGAAATATGTTCAGGGATGGAGCTATCAAACGATCAGCGAGAACTTGGATATTAGTTTGAGCAAGGTCACGCATCGGTTGCGAACCTCGCGTTCAAAACTAAGGAACGAATTAAGACGATTGTTGGATGAAGAGGAAATGAGATGAATTTGTTGCCGGACGATATTGCGAACAATGAATCAGAATGGATCGAATGCCTTGTCGATGACGAATTGAATGCGACTCAGCTTCCACGGATGTATCAATATTTAGATGAGAATTCAGAAGCTTGGAAACGTTGCGCGATCGCGATGCTGGACGAGCGGGCGTTGCGAAAAGGTGTGTTGCACGCATTCGCGCCAGAAGGAGTGGAGTTTGTGACTCCACCTGCCAAGCCACAAGTTCCGACCAAACGATTAGATTTCGATGGAAAGTTGTCCAGCAAACGCAACTGGCTGTCGTTGGTTTTGGTGGCGGGGGTGGCGATGTTGGTTGGCGCCTTGGGATACCGATTGACGACGCTCAGCCAAACCGAACAAGCCGAAAGCCTGGTTGCAAGCATCGAATTCCCTGTGAGCGATCGCGATAGCTTTACCCCTTTGGATCAAGAGTCAGGCAGAACCCAAGTATCATTTCAAGAAGCATTCAGACCTAACACGCTAGTCGAAGTCGAAAATTCACCGACTCGCGCCGTTTACTACCTCGATCATCAGGTGCCCAAGTTTCTGCTGGAGGCAATGGTGATTGCTGGCCATCAACTCAGTATCGGGCAGGAAATGATCTCGATCGACGGTCCGGATGGCCAGGCTTTGGAAGTACCGATCAATAAACTTGAAATCGAAAAATACACAGCGACAAGCCTTTGAGGCGCTCGCTTATTTAATAACCATCACGGAGTCTAACGATATGAATCATCTCATTCGGATCCAATCGCGTTCGCAAGTTGCGTTGCTGAGTCTTGTTGTGGCCATTGGAATGATGTTCAGTCAATCCCATGCACAGGATATCGAAAGTCGCGTCGCACAGGTGAAAGCGCAATTTGCAGAGTTAAGAGCTGCTCAGTCTCAGATGACTGAACAGTATGGTGAACAGCACCCGAAAGTTCTAAGTATCCGGCAACGATTGGAGAAGCTGCAGGTTGAAGAATTAGCGCTGGCGAATCAACAGGCTCAGCTGAATCAAATGCAAGCCAATGAGAAGGCGCTTGAACAGTCGCTTGCAGCAGCCAAAGAGAAATTTGGAGCAAAACACCCGGTGGTAATGGCTCTTGAACGGCAAAAGAAAGAAGTTGGGGCAGAGTACCGTCGGTTAAAAAACAAGCAAAAGAATAATCAGGAACGAACCGGCACTCAGCGAAACCTGCAAATGCTGGAAGAAAAGTATGCCCACCTGCAAATGATGAAACAAGAGCTGAGCCAACGGTTCGGCCCGGGGCACCCGCAGTCCCTTGCAGTTACTGACCAGCTTGATTTCATGTCTCGGGCCATTCGAGAGCAGCGAGAGATATCTGGAAAGAGCGTTGACCAGACCTATTCTCGAATCGCTTCGCTGGCCAAGCAGTTGAAGCAAGAAGTTTCCAGCCTTGAGCCGCTGAAGTCGAATGAAAAGCCTCTGGCTCAGGCGATGGCCGAGCTGCAAAAAGCGCTGGTTATTCTCAAGGAAGTTCAGGAACTCTCACAGCGCAGTAAAGATCTTGTTCGCATGGACGAAGCACACGAATCTGAAATGCAGAAAGCGGTGATGCAGGATCGTGTCAAAGAATACGAAAATTTGATTGCCGCACGTGAAGACGAAATGCGCGCAATGCAAATTCAAATTGAAGCGATTACTCGACAAGCAAATGCGACTTCGGAAAAAAATGCCATGCTGGCAATGGCTGCAGCCAAGAAGGATACGGAGAGCAAAATCGCAACCGAGTTGGAAGCACGCTCTGCTCAGCTCGTCGCGTTGGAGGAACGTCTAAACCTCGAGATGCAGAAAGCAACGGAAAAACTTGCGGCGGAAGAATTGCGAATCGAAGCCGAAAAGAAATCCGTTGAGATCGAGATTGCCGCCAAAAAACGAGCCGTCGAAAAAGAAATTGCCGTCAAAAAACAGGCGGTCGAACGGGAAATCGAGGCAAAGAAGAAAGTTGTCGAAATGGAAGTCGCCGCCCAAAAACAGGCTTTGAAATTTGCCGTTGAAAAGCAAAAGGCAGCTGATGCTGATGGAGCGGTCTCGAAACGATTGGATCGAGTGGAGCAACAAATGGAAGAGATGACAGCGATACTGAAAAAGCTGGTCGCTGCAAAGTCAGGGGAAAAGAAGAAGTAGTAGGAAAAGCATGTCAAGGAATAGAGCTCGGAGGCGGCAGCGTATTTAGCGATGGTTCGCGATGTGTTTTCGAACGGTTTCCACCATCGCTTTGCCAATGCCTTTGATTTGGCTGAGGCTACCGTCTTCCAAAGCGATCTCAAGTGCCGCCAAGCCGTCGATCCCGTGTTCTTGGTAGAGAACGCGGGCGGTTTTCGCACCGAGACGAGGGATGTCAGTCAGCTCGAGAACGGATCGTGGCGGGGGAGTGAAAAACTCATCGCCTTGATCCATTTTCGAACATGTGCCTGTTTCAAGAAGCTCTGTCACGATCACCGTGATGATGCCGCCAATTCCGGGAAACGTTTCCAGCTTCCCGTCGGCTTGAAGTTGGCGGATTGACTCTGGATGCCGCGAAATGGCGTGAGCCAAGCGAGGGTAGCGCGTCGCGTGGCTTTCTTCGTAATTTCCGATCACCAGAAAGTCATACAGCTTTTTTAAAAGCTCGGCCAACTCATCATTGCAATGCCAACGCAAGCGGCCCTTGTGGTCGACATACGTTTCGCCGGAAGGTTCGGATTTGCTCGCGGCACTTTTTTTGGCCATGGAAACCCACGCGGAAAAAATCAGAAGAAACGATGATTGGCGATTGTGGGTAGGCAGTCGTATGAACGGAGTAATCGCAGCACATTAGCTTCATTGGCTCCGGCCGCCTTCCATGAATCGTGCTCGATCAAACGACCGCGTTGAGAACATCGATGAGTTCCCAGCCACCATGTTTCGTTTGTTCGTGATCCAAATCCGGGAACGACTTAAATTCAACTTCGCACTTAAAAATGCTGAGCAAAGGATCGGGAGCTACGATCACGATTGTTCCCGATTTATACTTGCGACGAATCTTCTTTAGCAGGGTCAAAACGCGTTTTCGAACTTGCTCAACCGTTTCACCTTCGGGCAGTTGGACCGACTCCGGGTTTTCCATCCACTGGCGATAAAGTTTCGGTTGGGTTTCTTTCAGTTCGTCGATACTCTTGCCATGCCAAAGTCCGTGATTGAGGTTCGTCAGCTTCTCGTCGACTCGAACTTTAATCGACCCTTCACGTGAAATCTGCAAGGCCGTTTGCTGAGCCGCCAGACAGGCAGAAGAATAGATTGCCTCGATATCAAGATCATCGAGTTCATCCGCGGTTGTGCGAACTTCGACTTCACCTTCCGGGCTGAGCGGAAGATCGAGCGATCCAAGTATTCTTCGCTGGTTGTCGAGGTCGGTCGAGCCGGCTCGGACGAGCAGGAATTTCAGGTTCGATGTTTTCGTTTGGAAATTCATTGAGGGCACTTAACCTTTGACATCATATCAGCGATTGCCTTCGAATAGTCTTCTTTCTTGAACACCGAACTGCCCGCGACCAATAGTTGAGCACCATGCTCGGTAGCATCGCCAATCGTTTCCGCGTTGATGCCACCGTCGATCTCAAGCAAAATCTCTTCGCCGCCACGACAAGATCGGATTTGCTTGAATTTCTCGAGCACGCCACTGTTAAATGACTGGCCTCCGAATCCTGCGTTGACACTCATTACCAATGCCAGATCGGCATGCGGCAACGCAGCTTCAATGCTGTCGACCGAAGTGTCCGGGTTGATGGCAATTCCAGCACCACAGCCAAGCTTTCGAATCGAATCCAAAACGGGACGCGGATCGTCAACCGCTTCTGCGTGGATCGTCAAGATGTCCGAACCGGCATCGACGAACTGCTGAATGTATTTTTCGGGATGAACCATCATCAAATGTACATCGAGGGGAAGATCGGTGACTTTTCTTAAAGCAGCAACAATGGTCATGCCGTAGGAAAAGTTCGGAACGAAAACGCCATCCATCACATCGAGGTGAAGCGCTGCCACTCCGGCTTCCTCCAGTCGTTCGACTTCTTCGCGAAGGTTCGCGAAATCGCAAAGCAGAAACGATGGCAAGATCGTCGGGCTGATTTCACGCAACGGTGAAATACTCTCAAGACCTAGTTTTGATTCGATCTGTGACACGTTTGGACCTGTGTCTCAAAATTTTGAAATCAATTTTGAGAAATGAGTTTGAAGAATATGTCTTGGATAACGGGTTAAAGCGGATTCGCTTGGAACCTAATCCACTCTCGAATGGGATCGGTTTGAGCCAACTGAAATCCAGAGGGCAAATTCTATCTAAGGACTTGGGGAGTGCCAGAAGCATTTTGCGGAATTGAGCCTAAGCCCTTGCCAGGTAATGACTTAAATTGCGAAAAAAGATGCCTGCCGAATAACCCGGTTTTGTCGGTCGGCCCTGAAAAGGCGGGTTGCAAAATTCTGTACTAGCGGATGCCAATTGCCGGATTTTAACGGTCATGGAACACGGGGAGGCGGCTTCGAACGGTGTTTATGCTTCCTGTATTGGGCTCAAATTCGGCGACTTCTTGGTGAGCGCCACCCCTAGTTGGAATTTGACCGAAGTGAGTCGGAATTGGAAATCGAACATGGCTGTTTGAAACGAACGATTGCACACGATTACCCAACGGCTTTGAGTGATTTGTTTATGATGTCGTAATTGCTTTCGTTAGCGAACTGCAGTTTGATGTTCACTGAAGCTTCCGTTCTTCCTTTTTCCGAAAAGTATGTGCCTGATGAATAGAGTCATCTTTACTGGATTGTTAAGCCTAACGTTTTTCGCGGCCTTTTTGCCTGAGTGTTTAAACGCGGCCGACAAGAATATCATCTTCTTTATCACCGACGACGAAGGCCAAACACTTGGTTGTTATGGCGATACAACGGCGACGACACCAAACGTTGACGCGCTGGCTCGCGATGGCGTCATGTTTAAAAATGCTTTTGCAACAACCGCCAGTTGCAGTGCCAGCCGCTCGGTCGTGATGTCCGGATTGCATAATCACAAGAATGGACAGTACGGACACCAGCATCACTTCCATAAATTTTCGTCCTATGCCAACGTCGTTGCACTGTCGCTGCCGCGCGTGATGGCCAATGCAGGCTATCGAACTTGCCACATCGGAAAATACCATGTTGCCAGTGAAGACATCTACCACTACGAGACCTATCTCAAAGGCCCGACACGCAATCCCGTTGAGATGGCGAATATCTGTAAAGACTTTATCACTGACGAAAAAGATGCCCGACCTTTTTTGCTTTACTTCGGCACATCAGATCCGCACCGCGGTGGTCAGGATGACAAGACTTCAGAATCCGAGTTGAAACCGAACTTGTTTGGCAACAAACCAAGGAAGGGATCGTATCCAGGCATTGATGAAATTTTTTACGAACCGGCTGATGTTCAGATTCCTCCCTTCCTGACTGACACCCAAGAAACTCGCGAAGAGGTTGCCCAATATTATCAGTCATGTGCTCGCATCGATCAGGGCCTTGGGAGGTTGGTTGAGATTCTGAAAGAGGCTGATTTGTATGACAAAACGATGATTGTCTTTACTTCAGACCACGGGATGGCTTTTGCTGGAGCCAAAACGACGGTCTACGAAGCGGGCTTGAAGGTTCCTTTTGTTGTTCGTAATCCTTACCAAGAGAAACGTGGGTTCGTTTCAGAAGCCATGATCAGTCATATCGATATCACTCCGACATTGCTTGATTTTGGCGGAGGTTTAGACGCTGAAATCAACGGCCCAACGGACTGGATCAATCCGGATGAATTCTGGAAAAAACGCGGACAACTGCTAAAGGAAAATCGAAACGGTGGGCAAGAGTTTCGGTCTTATCACGGCAAGTCGTGGCTGCACACGCTTGCTGATCCCAATGCGGAACATTGGGACACGATTATTGCATCGCACACTTTTCATGAGATTCAAATGTATTATCCGATGCGAGTCATCCGCGATAAGAAATACAAGTTGATTTGGAATGTTGCTCACAAGCTCGACTATCCGTTTGCCTCCGATTTGTGGGCGGCTTCCAGTTGGCAAGCACAATTCAAGAAGGGAATGGATGCACCGTACGGTCAGAAAACGGTGGGAGAGTATATCAACCGTCCAGCTTTCGAATTATTCGATGTCGAATCCGATCCATATGAAGCTTACAACCTGGCGGACAAACCCGAGTATGCTGAGATCTTGAAGTCGTATCAACAGAAACTTCGTGCTGAACAGAAGCGGCTGGAAGACCCTTGGGCTTTGAAGTGGAAGTACCAATAGTGCCGCCCTCCGATTCAGATGATGATTCTGCTAACGATCTCGCCAATCCTGTTGACGAATCAATGCGCTTGAACGAATCACAGAGTTCGGACAATTCGCCACGTTCGGACAATTCGCCACGTTCGAACAATTCGCTGCGTTTCAACAATTCGCTGCGTTTCAACATCAAGCAAATGCTGCTGTTGTTCGTGTTGCTGGGCTTGATTGGTGGCCTTTTGTCGTCGGCAACCGGGCGAGCGTATCGAACCGGTTTTAACGCGGTCGCGGTTAGCGGCAGTGGCCCAGCTTCAAATGTAGGTTCCGATTCGTTGGTCGCATTGGCGAACAGCAAAAATTTGCTGTTGGTCAATATGTCCCATCCTCGTATGGGAAAACTCAGGAAGATCGGAATCTCTGATGTCAGAGGTGCTGTTTCGTCGCGCTTGCAATTCGTAAATTTTATTGACGACGACCATCTGGTAATGCTGAGAGATAATCTCGGCTTCCGCGAATTGATTTACTACTCAATTCAAGACAACGCAGTTGAGAAGCAGATCGTCTTGTCAGAATGGAAGCAGAAGCCAGCAGAGGTTGTTCTTGACGAAACAACGATGACGTTGCGGCACAACTCTGGTGAAGTCTCGCTGCACGATTTAAGAACTGGAAAGCGAATTCGGCTCGAAACGAAAATGAGGCCGTCTTCGATTGCCCACATCCGAACAAACCCAGGCGGCACAAAAGCAGTGGTGATCCGAAAAAAAGGTGGCGCTACAGGAGCCGCTGTCGTTGAACTTTGGGATCTTGAAAGTTACGCAAAAATAGCCAGTTGGTTAGAACCGGCTGATGATGTTCAATTCGTGCCTGGAAGTGACGATCTGATTGTTAGCCTTAATAAAGAGCTCATCAGGTTGAGCCAAACCCAAGCCTCGCCAATCTGGCGTCTTCAAATTGACGCAAGACTTGCTCAGTGTTCGGTGCAGATGAATCCGACGGGCGATCGAATTGTTGTTGGCAAGAATGACTTAATCGTTGTCGACGCGATGTCGGGAAAAGTCAAAAATGAAATTGAGCTTGGAAAGCCTCTTTGGAATCAAAAACGGAACTTCCAATTCATTGACGACAATCGAGTTGTTTTGTCGGTTGAGAATTCTGATTGTGGTTTGCAGATCGTCGATATTGAATCCGCACAGATCAAGTCGTTAGGGCGTTTTTACAGATGGCTCACCGCCCTCTTGTTTGCCTTCCTCTTTGTAGGCTGGAGCTGGATTTGGGGACGCGTTGCCAAACACGAGGAGAGGCAGCTTCTCTTCGCCGCGTCCGAAGGTGAAACGTCCTCCGAAATTCATGCACTCGATGTTGCGGAATCATCCAATGAATCCAACTCAAACGGTGTACTTAATTCCGAAGAAACGAGCTTGGAAATTGTTGAGGCAACGATTGTCGGTCATGCGAATCTCGGCGGGTTTGATCGCAAGAATATTATCTGGAACATGATGACCGTCGGCGGCATATTCGCAATTGTTTGGTCGGTGATCCCAATGTTCTTTTTCGGGGCCGATGGCTTCAATGAGCTGTTTTATCCGTTGTACTATTTCCGATTAGTAGTGGCGGTTTTTGTTCTGGTCGTTGGCCTGCTGGCAACTTGCCGCGGGATTGGGCGGTATGAGAATTGGATGAATCTGACGGCCGGGTGTCAGGTTTTGAATTTGATTGGCCTTGATCTAGTCAACGGGTTCTTGGGAATGGTGGAGTTGACCCTGCTAAACAAGAACAATCGTTGAAAGTAGACGACGTGATTCAGACCAGATTGAGCAGAATCAATTCCAGCTTTGAACGAAAGCTTGACCTCGGCGCCCCCCCCGATAATTGGAAGAATCGTAACCAGCAGAAAAGCTCCCACTGGGAATTCAATGCATTCGGCGAAGTTAATTGGTTGCTTTCCGATCACTTGGCAAGCAAAAGCTACTATTCCCCACGCCAATAAGAGGCGATCAGTGAAAACATCAACAAAATCGACCCTTTAGTTATTCATGAATTTCAAGCCAAAATGGTTGCTGATCATTCTGATCTCGACAGTCCAGTTGGCTGCATTGCTACTGGCGGTTGTTTTCACATTTGGCTGGCTGCACGATATTTCGGTTGAGAAACTCGGCCAGCAAGCCTGCTTGGACAACCAATTTATAGCTTCTCGTATCGTCAGCTCGGCTGAGTCCGCCATGCTGCGGAACGTTCGTGAAGAAGGCTCGCAGGATTTGCAGAAACTCCAGTCAATCATTTCGATTGGCAGCCTTCCCAATGATGGCTTCGTTTGGGTGCTCGACCGCCATTCGGGTAGTTCGCTCTGTGAGTTTCCGGCCAACACAGTCCAGTCGTCCGTGCCTGGCAAACAAACACTATTCCCAGTCGGCGAAAGCCGCGATATTTCTACAATCTGCGACTCAGTCTCCAACGATGTACTGCGTCGAAGAGCCAGCGGAAGAATAAATCATCTCGGCAAGAACCAATATGTAAGCGTCCAATTCTTGCCTCAACTCAATGCCGTTCTTGTCGTCGGTCAAGCAAGTTCCTTGGCTAGCCAAGGTCTAGATGAAACGTTAGCCAACGCCAAGAAACAGGCCTTCATGGGGACATTGCTGTTAGGCTTATTTTGCACCTCAGTGATGATTATTATTTTGGGCAGAATCAATGAAGGCTTAAAAGTTTACGACGAAGAGATGAACGAGAAAGTCTCGAGCGGCACACGTCAAATTGTTCGAACCAAGAACGCAGTCATCTTCGGGTTGGCAAAATTGGCCGAATCACGAGATAATGATACGGGTGAACATCTGGATCGAATTCGCAAGTACGTCATTATTCTTGTGGAAGATTTAGCGAGCGAAAATCCTCAGATCGACGAGCAGTTTATTCATGACTTGAGCCTCGCGTCATCCCTTCATGATATTGGCAAAGTCGGTATCCCAGATTCGATTCTCCTGAAGCCTGGCCGGCTTTCACAGGAAGAACGCAGTGTGATGGAATTACACACGTTGATTGGCGGTGAGTGCCTTGATGCGATTCAAAGTCGCCTTGGGGAGAGTCCATTTATGCACATGGCGCGTCAGGTAGCCTACTACCACCATGAGAGATGGGATGGAACTGGTTATCCGCATTCGTTGACCGGAGAAGAAATTCCGTTGGTCGCTCGAATCGTCGCTGTCGCAGATGTCTACGATGCGTTAACGTCGAAACGACCTTATAAGACTGCCAAAAGCCACAAGGAAAGCCGCGACATCATTGTCTCCGGCGTGGGAAAACACTTCGATCCGAGAGTGGTTCAAGCGTTCTTGAACCACGAAGCCAAGTTCGAGGAAGTGTCTTTGCTTCAGCAAGATTTAACTGATGAAGAAGCAACCGGTAACTTTCAGAAACTGTGTGAAGCTGTTTCTCAATCGAGACAGTCATCCAATCAACAGGAAGCTACTTGTTGAGCTGTTTCGGCGGAACGATCCCTACTGAGCTAAGATCCCTACTGAGCTAAGATCCCTACTGAGCTTTGATGTCATAGCAGTAGATGATTTCCTGGTCGCGTAAGTAAAGTTTCCCGTCACTAACGACCGGATGAACCCAAATTCGTCCATCGGGTTTGCGTCGATTTGTTTGGGGAGACAGCACAAACTGCCCTTGAACAGTTGCTTTGTTCTCGTCGGCTTCGATTAGCTTTACTGTACCGCTGCCTTCCTCCACGTGGTAAAAGCGACCATCGGCATACGACAATGCGCCTTTCTTAATTTTTCGCTCTGACCACATTGGTTTTCCGTCAGCCGCATTCTGACAGACAAAACTCTTGGCGCTTGATCCGTAAACGAAATCACCAACTTTGACTACGCCGCCGTGGTGATTCTGCATCGCTTTGCTAAACCAAGTTTCAGCAACCGAATTACTTTCGCCAAGCTTAAGCATTTTGGATCCGATTCCGTATCCGCTTGTCACGTAAACGTTCCCGTCTTCGAAAACTGGAGACGGAATCACGGCGACACGCCCGGGCCACTCGACACGCCAAAGTACTGTTCCATCGTTGGCTGAAAATCCAACAATGGCTCTTTCGAGTAATTGGACGTATTGGCGTTGTTCATTCCACTCAATTGGCAGCAATGAAGAGTAGTGGGCGATGGTTGGATCTGAACTGGAATCGACACTTTTTGGAACCGCCTCTGATTGCCACGCCAATTCACCCGTAGATTTATTGACAGCGAGAATCGTACCAGCCGATCCGCCGGGCGTGCAAATAACGTTATCACCATCGACCAATGGCGATTCGGCATAACCCCAGACCGGGACTTTTCCACCAAAGTCCTTCATCGAAATGCTCCACACTTCGGAACCGTCGGACTTGTTGAGGCAGGCAAGACTGCCCGCTGCCGTTAAGAAGTAAACATGGTCTCCATCGACGGTCGGCGTGCTGCGCGGGCCGTCACCCCATTTATTTTGAAAACGCTGGCCGAGAGACTTACGCCACAACTCTTCACCTGTCTCCGCGTTTAAACACAAGCCAAATTCTTCTTCATTTTCCAGTCCAAGAGTAAACAGTTGGTCACCAACGATCGCAAAACCGGCATAGCCAAGCCCTGAATTTTTGTTGATCCAAACTTGATCGGGGCCGTTGGAATCCCATTGTTGTTGCAAGCCGGTCTCTGTTGATTTGTCATCAAAGTTGGCACCACGAAAATGAGGCCAATCATCTGCCTGCGTTTCGGTCATTGGCAGGCTGACAATTGCCAATCCAAAAAGAAGGGGTATCAGAGACAACATGAGTCGCGTCGAAAATTGGAGGTTGTAAGAATTCATAGCTGGTACCGAAGGTCAGGATAACGTTTTCTGTAAGTCGTGCTGTCGATTATACCGGCATCCCGATTCATTCAACCATGCCGCTAGGCAATGGAAAAAGTGCGAGAAAAAAGGGCGGTTATTTGTTAGTGAGAGGTTTCACAGGCATTTGTTCAACTTAAAACAATCGACCGGAAAACGAAAAAGGCCCGTCGGAATCGTGCGATTCAGACGGGCCTCGTCTTCACTCTATTGTCCGTTGTTGAGCCGGATTAGCGAGGCTCAATATCAATTTCGAATTCACTTTTGTCGGCCGTTACGGAAAACGACAAAGGAGATTCTGAAAGGCTCGAATAGTGTCGCGGGATTGGGCGAAATTTCAATCCACGGGCGAAGGCCACGGCCTCTTTTTGTGATTCTTCTGACTGCCCTCTGGCGCCTTCTGGCATTGGGCCTTCGAGAAGTATCACTTTGTTTTCGCCAACGACCACTCCGCTTCCATCCTCGCCAGGAAAACTCAAGACGAATTTTCCGTTTTCATCGGAAACACCTTTGGCAATAAAATTGCCGTCGAGCCCTTCCTGAGTCGGGATAAACCGGATCTCTACATTATTCATGGGCTTGCCATTAGCCGTGAGAATTCCACCACCAGGCACGACATCAGGATTGGCTCGTCCGTTGCACCCAGCGAAACAGGATAAAACAACAGCCGTCGAAAGGACGGCCGTCGTCATTAGCATCGAAAAACGATTGCTACTAAATTTCATAAGTCTTCCAGCTCAAAATTCGATGATGTTGCCGTCTTTGATTTTCGAAAGATTCTGGAGCGTTACCAAGCCACCAGTACTTGTCAACGTCAAGAAGTGTACTGAACCGTCTGTGTAGCAGAAGTTAGCTCCACCCGGGTGTCCGCTTCCGAAAGAACTCAAACGCGCGTCTCTCAAAGCGAACGAAGGATTGGGGCCGGATCCTGGTGGCATCGTGTAGTTCACCGGCTCGAGGCTGCCAGCCAAAAC
This sequence comes from uncultured Pirellulaceae bacterium, assembly GCA_964589435.1. GTDB lineage: Bacteria > Planctomycetota > Planctomycetia > Pirellulales > Pirellulaceae > Mariniblastus. Next base: position 35,260 of record CAZPTT010000002.1, on the reverse strand, counting down.
GTCTTGCGGAGCGAAGAAGTTCGACCATGCCCACCCGCGACGGTTCGGGAGGTCGTCCCATTCCGGTTCGAAACTGTACCGCTCTCCAAACATGAGGACGTTTGAAGATCCGTCAGTAATGTTCGAAAACGAAGTCGAACTGTTGTAGTGAAATACACCATCGAAAGTTGCAGAAAGGTAAAACCATGACTGGACGCCGGCGTTACCCATATAGCTGTTAATGCCAAAGTGATACTGATCTCTAAATACGATGACTTGGGAAGGCTGGAAATCAGACACGCAAATGTATGAGGGAATGACTTGGGCGCCGATCGAATCCGGGCCGTTCGTGTTTCCGTATTCCCGCACTGTGAAGTCGTACCGGTCATTGACTCCGGCTTGCTCCATGAAGGGCAGGATCCAAGCCAACCAAGAACCAAATTGGTCTCTAAACGGTGGCTGGTCAACGCCTTTTGGCTTCAAGATGTTGTCATACGTACTTTGAAACATCGAACCGGAACCACCACCGATTGGTAAGTTCAGCCCTGGTGGAAAGTGCTCGTTGGCAGACTCGAAGTTCATGCAAGCCAAGCCAATATTTTTCTGGTTGTTTGCACAGCTCGTTCGCCTTGCGGCCTCGCGAACTTGTTGGACTGCTGGCAAGAGCATTCCAATTAAGATTCCAATGATCGCAATCACGACCAGAAGTTCGACGAGGGTGAAGCCGCCTCGTCGGATTTGATTAGTGGTGGGCATTTAAACCTCAATGAGTAAAATGAAAGCAGAAGGGATGAAAAATTCTCGTAACTTTCGTTGTGCCGATTTTAGATTACGCTTGCTAAGTGTGCTAGGCATTAGTTTTGCATCTCGCGCGTTTGCCGAATTAATTTCGGTAGACCGAACAGAAGTAACCAACATGCGGATCGGCAAAGATTGGCAATATTCCGCAATTGGGCGATTGAGGCGGGCAATCGATTAATGTTTTTCAATATGAAGAATCGCACTTATTCGGATTCTTTTTCGAATTTGATCCCGACCGATTTTAAGACCGTCATCCATCGCACTTTTGCCGAATCTGGACATTCGTTCAACAGCGAAGCGAAGTCTTGGCTTGAGTACTCGGTCGTCTTGCCGTTGTGAATTTCGAAAACTCGAAAACGGGACTTTTCGTCGATGTTTTCGGTATCTGTCCCCGCTTGGACAAAGGTCAGCAGTGCATTGGTTTCCTCCGCCAAAATATTGATCAGCAACGCTCGGTCTTTCGACTCGCGAATTTCAATACTGCGGTTGGGGCTGGCTTTCTCTCGAAAATAGAAAGTGAAATACTCAGCCTTGGGCGGCTCTTGATTGCGACGGGCTGGATGAATGGCACCAAACTGATTCATTCTTTGAATTTCGTTTTGTGTCGGCTGATGAAACTCAACGCGTGCGAAGGCAGTCTTGGTGTCAATTTCTCGATTCAGGGACGAGAGTTTGTTGCCGCCGCGCGTGACGACTTGCGGCATATTGATTTGAGTCGAGGGCCCGAGTACGCCGGCCAACCTTGAAAAGATGACCTGTGGAAAATCCGTTGCGTCAGCCGAAAATTCTCCGCCAGGCTGATACCAAGTCGTTGGCAAGTTCTTTGACTTAACAATCTCTCGGATCTCTTCGTTCAATTCGGCAATCGACTTACCGCCGAATTGTTGAGACCAATGATTACGGTCGACGATGAGCCGATCGCCGGAGAGTTTTAATTTGACGAGTTCACCAATAAACTTGCTTGCCGCATTGAGGGGGCCAAGCTCTACCTGAAACGAAGCGTCGATATCAGGGGAATTGCTTTGCGAATCGCCGGTCGTCTCTTTTTTCTCAGATTTAGAATCAACGGCGCGCGACTTCGCCAACCATGCTTGCCAACTTGAGATGTCAGAACCAAATGTCTGTCGGGTTATTTCCTCTAGTTGGCTGGCGATAAGCAATTTGTTGGACTCAATGGCATCGCTGGCTTCGCCGTCGTCGGTGCCTTCAGAATCCAACCGACTCAACAGCCAGATTAAATACTCCGCGTCTTCGTGCAGCGCAGAATCTTCGGCCAGTCGGATTCTGTTTTTTTGCTGATCGCTAACATGACTTTCGTAAATTTTCTTCAAACGGGAACGGACTTCAACCGGATATTTGATGTTGGAAATTGCGTTGCGAACGAATATCGCCCACCGTTCAAAGTCTTTGGCAATGGCACTCGAAGCAAGCTGTCGGTCTTCATAGCTGGAGCCATTGAGTCCATCGATCGCAATTTCGAATTCAGCGAACTGGGCGGGATCCAGTGGTTGTAATCGCTGGATGACATGGTCGCGGATCGTCGGACTAAAACGAGTAACGGGCTCGCCAGCGCCAATGAACTTTAAAATAGGAAGAAGCCGTTCTTCAACGAACTCTGGGTTCTCATAGCAAAATTGGTCGAACGAATTCGCTTCGGCTGCAAATACTGCATCAGGGCGAAGCTCTTGGCAAACGATTCGTTGGTCTTTGTTTTGGCTTAAGCGAAACAGAAAAGGCTGGCTTGGCGACCGGATTTGGATCGAAAATGTGCCGTTTTCGAAGGCAGAGATACTAAGCTCCCTTCGCAAGTTTTTCATCTCTTTGATTTCAATCTCAAATTCCATATCTCCCTTTTTCACGTTCGGAACGGTTCGTTTACCGAACCCGAAATGACCGGCGACTTGGTTTCCTCTCAATCGAATTGACCAAAATCCATTGGAAGACGAAGAGGATCCTCCGCCGGCTCGGAGCTTCTGACGGATCGGATTCAGGCTTGCGGTCGCTTCGGCATAGTTCGTTACCAATTCTGTTTCAAGATTTGCCCCGACTGTCTTCAGCTTGAAGACTTCACTCAATTCACCCACCGTTGCCAGCGGGCCATCGGCCTTAAAAAAATCCTGCGGCGCGGTAGCGAATGCAACATTGGCGGGAGGAATGAAAGGTATGAGAAGAATGGATGTCGCAAACAAGAACATTCCGCGGACGGACTTCCAAATTGAAGACGAACGCAATCTAAGATCGGCGTACATAACCATCTATTTTGACTTGGGTTTGGACACGAATTGTTCGTTTGCAAATGCGATGTATTGTTTCCAATCGTAAAGCGTAATGTCGTGCTTTCCCGCACGCATATGATATCCAATTCGCCCAAATCGAACGGGCTGATTCGCGGCAGGTTGAACAGCACTGACTGGCTCGTTGCCAAACAGTTCAAACACCGGTGAAGCCGCCACCAACGATTCATGCTCGCCGACTGGATCTGCCCATTGATCTTCGGAGGCACTGGCCACGTAGACCGCTCTTGGAGCCATCAGTGCGATCAGCGAATGCTGATCGATCGGCAGTTCATTTTCTCGATCGTTGTATTCCGTAAACTGGTCACAGAACCAATGTGGAAAAACGGTGTTGATTCTTTTCACAGATTCGCCAACGCGGCGACGTTAAATCGCCGCGCCGCCGCAACCGGAATTATTGCTGATGACGATTTTAAAACGCTCGTCCGTCGCTCCAGCCCACAACGACGTCTTGCCCAATCTTGAGTGGCCGATGACCGCAAGTTTTTCCGAATCAATCGCAGGTTCAGTTTCTAAGTAGTCTGCGACTCGAGACAGCGACCATGCCCAAGCTCCGATTGTTCCCCAGGCCTTACCTTTGTCGCTCGACGAACCCGCGGACTCTTTGTTGGGGCCTCGAAACAAGTGGTGAATGCCATTTTGAAATCCGTCGTCGAAATCAGGATCGACGTCGCCACAGTACATTGTTCCAACTGCGTAGCCGCTGCGTAAAATCATTTCCACCGGCCAGCGTCCCGCTGCGGATCCTCGGTCACGCTCGCTCGCCTGATTTTCTTGTTCGTTTTCAGCTCTGTTTTTTCGTTTTGGCACCCAGCTTTTTGTTACGGAAATGTTTTTGTCAGGTTGCGCCGTGTGGTTGCCCCGGAAGTTCAGACCCAAAAAACAGGGTGCGGGCTGACTTGATTTCTTGTTTGGGTCGCGGCTCGCTGAGGGAATGTAGAGCAGCAGCGACGCGGTCGGCGAATTTGATTGACTACCAAAAGTGATTTCGACTTCTCGAGCGGTCGCCAAACCGGCAAAAACCTCCCACTCTTTAGTGACGCGAAAGGTCGCCGGGATGTCAATCTCTGGCATTCGGCCATAGACGTGATCGGCGACAAGATTCAATACTTCAGGTCGCCGCTTTTCTGTCCAGTCTTCAGGTGAATCGATGGTGGTTCCGTTTTCGCAAACAAGCACTTCTGGCAATTGATAGTTGGGCACTTGCGGTCTTTGCTGCTCTGAGGATTGCGCGTGAATCGTTTTGTAAGTCATTGCTGCCAACAGGAGCATGCAGAGAAGTGAGGGTCGAAATTGTCGATAATTCATCGCCTGATTGTCTCTGGCCAGCAAGGAGTTTACGAACGGAAACGCATTGATTATCGAAAGCCAGAAAAAAGCGATCGAAACGACTTTCGAGCCGCTCAGTATACCATTCTCAATCACGATTACTATTTAACACCAAAGTTGGCAGAACGTTTCGAAGTCATTCGCGTTGGGAAAGTCACGAAATATATTCCGCGATTGATACACCGAACGCTTTCAGCTTGGAAAGCTGAGCGACAAATTTGCTCGGTTCTCCGAATCGAATGCGCGCCACGCGGATGACCTCAAATCGGGGAATTGTTTCGTGGCCGTTTCTCCTGTTTCGTGATCGTTTGTCCTTAACGGCAGCCGATGTTTTTACTTTCGTATTTTGGCAAAGTGCGATTCGCCCAAAAGAAGCGTATATCCGATGTTACGCGATCGACGCGTTGACTAAAATGAACAAAAATGAGGATCAGGTAAGTGCTGTTGTCGGAGGCTTGAATTCCCACAGGAGTTCATTCGCGAACACGGCAATTGCGAATCCAGTTCATGCTAAATTCTTGTCAGGTGATTTGAATGTCTATACGTTTTGTCTTTCACGCTGTTGTCGTGTCCACGTTTGTTATTCTTGGCGCTGGATCAATCGCTCCCGCTCAAGAATCGGATGATCCAACTAGCTCAATTGAACCGACGCAATCGAATATCGAAGGTTGGCGAGATCACATTCTTCCGACGGAAGCAGAACTTGCCTGGCAGAAGATTGACTGGTTGCCGAACCTGCAAAGTGGAATTGCGGAAGCGGCGAAATCCCAAAGACCGATCTTGCTGTGGGCTATGAACGGGCACCCCTTTGGCTGCACCTGAAACAACGGAGTCAAAGGCCGGCGGTACGTCTGGTCCGATCAAAGAATTATCGATCTTTCAAAAAAGTTTGTCGCCTGTACAGATGAAGTTTGGCGTTTAGATGTGACAGAAGACAGCGACAGTCAGTTCTTTCAGAAAATGGCTGACAGCGGACACTACGGGAAACGCGCACGCAATAAATCTCGCCAAGGCATTTATGTGTTTACCGCGGAGGGAAAGTTCTTGGCGTCGATCAATAATCTGTCAGCCGACTTAGTTTTGAAGATGATGGAACGTGGCTTGTCGGAGTGGGAGCAACTGCCTGCGGCTCGACAATCCGCGACCGTGTCTGTCAAACCGCCCAAGCATCGCTGGGAGGATTCTTATCCGCGCGATGGATTGGTTTTGAACGTCCATTCTCGTGACCTACCGCTGAACCATGATATGGAAGCCGAACGACTGCCAACCTGGAACCGAGATTCGGCTTGGTTTTCAAAACAGGAGGCGGCTTCAATCGTTCCCGATGATGCGAAAGTTGGTGACGAGTTTGAGTTGCCAGCGTTTTTCGTAAATCGAGTCAGTCGTTGGCATCTGGTCGACTTCGTCAAAGGCCAAACAGAAGATTTTAAAATCCGTGAGATTAAAGATGCTGTGATCACGGCTGAGGTCGTCAAACGCGAATCCGATTCGGTGACGCTTTCGCTGGCTGGTAAAACCAACGCTCAAGTCGGTAGCAATGGCCGAGGGATGTCGACCAAGCTGTTAGGTCAGGCGAAATTCGACACCCAAAATGCGACGTTTACAACTTTCAAGCTGGTCGCTTTGGGACAGCGTTGGGGCAAAACGCAATTCAATGATCGCCGAAGGCAAATGGACAAGACTCCGATTGGTTTCGTTTTCGAAATGGCTGCTCAAGACGCGACGCCGATTATTCCGGGAATTATTTGGTCTTATGATGCGCCTTGGATCAAGCAGCCCGATTGAAAGTTGGCTCAAAGTCGTTCAGGGCTATTTGCGGTTTTGTATGCCCGCAATGGTATAATGCATACAAGCAAAGGGCGAGACAGTTCGAGAATAGCAGGTGCCCTGCCCGTCGGATTGTTAAAACTCATTCCACGTCGTCGTTGTTTGGTCAGGTCTCATCATGAAATTCACTTTCGCCAGCAAGTTCATTTTCCTTGCGTTCGCATGCAGCCTGTTCGTAAGCCTGTTCACCATCCGATTGGATGCATCGATCGTCATCAGCGGCTACACCGACGCAGAGAACGATCGTTTTACTAATTCTGGATCATTCATCATGAATGGTTTTGATTTGAGTGGAATTGGGCAGAACGCCAGTGGCGGTTGGGGAACGGCCATCAGCCGAAACGTCGTCATCTCTGCCGCACACGCACCAAGTAATGGAGTGCTTACTTTCTACGAAAGCAACGATCCTGATTCCACAAAGGTAACTCGCACAGTCAAAGCCATGTCGGGGATGAAAATCGGTTCGACTGACTTGTACTTGGCTGTCCTGGATTCTAATTTGCCAGAAACAATTGCTCACTATTCTTTCGCGACGGAAGCGTTGGCCGGTACATCAGGTACCGACCCACTAACGGTTGACGATGCTGGAATCTATGAAGGACTTAACGCTTACATGTTTGGGCTGTCTCCATTTGATCGAACCGGAATTCCCAATCGCCCCGGCCAGACAAATCAAGCAGTTGGACGTAATATTGTCAGTGGCTACAGCGAAGATGTTCCGTTCTTGGGCAACACCGACAACGATTCAATTATCTTTGCACAAGATGCCGACGGCGATGACGATTTCGTTGATTTTGAAGCCCGTTTTGAGACTGGTGATTCGGGCGGACCAACATTCGTGGGAATTGGCGGAGAGTTGCGTTTGATTGGTACCAACGCATTCATCTACGACGCGACAGACTTTGAGATCGGCGGGCTTGGAAGTGGCATCAATTACACGGGCAATCAAGCCGCGTTCATCAACAACTTCATCACGATCAATGCTGTGCCAGAGCCAAATTCTACATTTCTATTCGCGTTTGGTTGCGCTTTGACTGCGATTCGACGACGACGAGCCAGGCACTAAAGTAAACGCCTGCCTTAGCTGCGCCTTATCATTTGCTCAGATCATTGAGCAGTCCCATCAATAGATCAGCTGGGCTGTTCGAATTTTTGGGAGCTTTCGATTGCGTCAGGTTCCAAGCGTCAAACCAAGCTTGCTTTGTCTTGCTAAGCCCCAGTTCTTTCTGCAGCCGATTTTCGAAATCAGCCATGTGGGCAGCCCCATAGAAGATCCCGATCTTCTTTTTGCCAGCGGCAATCTCTTTGTTGAGAACCTTCATCGCCGCGCCGTTGCGATCAGTGATCAGCATCTGGTTAAGCGTTTTCCCGAGGCCGCCGTCCATGACGCCGGTTCGCGTGAACTGGCTGGCCATCATTCGCTTTAGTTTGAGCGGATCATTCATGACGGAAAACAAGCCTTCTTTGGCAAGCTGATTGGCCATGTTGTTGGAGCCAGCGGTCTTCGCTCGATTCTGTTCGCGAAGAATCTCTGACATTGCGCTCAAGGCGACCGTGAAAGCCGTATCGCCTCGCTCTTCCATCTTCTTGCCAATGTCAGTAGGCGACATGTCAGCGTGCTTTAAGTTTGATTTCTGATAGTCAATCAGTTCCAGTTGTGATTCCAGTCCAAGCGAAGATTGGGTTTGCTGTTGCATCCAGGAAACGAGATCCAATGGACTGGCACTGGTCTTCGCACGCTTACCACCGGCCGGAATGCGCGTTCCGGCTGGTGCCACTAGCTCATAAAGGACGACGTCATATTCTTCGAACTGCCGATTTAGTTGCTCGAAATAGTCGCGCTCACCAATGTGAACCGCACCAATCAAATCAACAACCAGTTCTCCAGTCGGAGGTCGGTAGCGCGTGATGGCCGTTTGCATAAACTGCGGTTCGCCAGTATCCGATTGAGTGACGCGAAGAAATTCAGTTTTTGTTTTTCTCGAGGAAGCACTCGTTGCGTCAGTTGCCGGAGTCGCTCGGTTCTGTCGAGCCGATTGGGCTTCCAATAAGCTTGTTGCAGACAAGCCCATGGCAGCAACGCAAATCATGAGTGGGATACGTTTCTTAATCTTGAACTTCTTCATCGAAAATGCGCTCTAAAAGATTGATTGAAATCGCCGGCCCGTTTCCACAGCAAAATGAAATTCCGATTTTGCGATCTTTGACAAGATTGGACTTTGATATGGGCGATCCGTGATAATTAAGTATTCGCGTTCTCGCGACAATCATTGGCCAATTTTCCAGATTTCCCCAAGGTTGATTTGCGCGGAAATCGTTCGCCAACTTGGGAAAATAGCAACCAACGGTGATTTTTTCCGTCTTCGATTGCGAATTTCAAACGCCTTTCAAGCAACGTAATTTTTCGGATAATCGGTGGTTCGTCTTTGTGGACTTTTGCGAACACGGGGTGCAGTAAGTTCTCGCATCAGTTTTAAACCTTAACCATTGAGAATTTTGAATATGCCAAGTGATATCGAAATCGCGCGTACCATTAAGTTGAAGCCAGTCACCGAAATCGCTCAGCAGCTCGGTATCTCACAAGACGATCTAATCCCGTATGGACACTATAAAGCCAAACTGCCGAACAGCTTGATTGATCAAGATCGTGCTTCGAAATGCAATTTGGTTCTGGTCACCGCGCTTTCACCGACGCCGGCGGGCGAAGGAAAGACCACCATGTCGATCGGATTGTCCCAGGGGCTGAACCGGATTGGGAAGCAAACGACGGTCGTGTTGCGTGAACCCTCACTCGGACCGGTATTTGGAATCAAGGGCGGAGCAGCGGGCGGAGGATACTCGCAGGTCTTGCCAATGGAAGACATCAATCTTCATTTTACTGGCGATTTTTCCGCGATCGAAAAAGCTCACAACTTACTCGCTGCCTTGATCGACAACAACTTGCAATCCAAAAAGCGGTCTCTGGGCATCGACCCGCGAACGGTCGCTTGGAAACGCGTCTTCGATATGAATGATCGTGCGCTGCGCGACATCGTGATTGGGCTGGGCGGTTCAGGCAACGGGATCCCACGCGAAAGTGGATTTGATATCACGGCAGCGTCGGAAATCATGGCGATTCTTTGCCTGTCCAATGACTTGGTCGATTTAAAGAAGCGAATGGGCAATATTTTTGTTGGCTTTACGTTTGACCGAAAACCAATTTACGCTCGCGACCTTAATGCTGAGGGTGCGATGGCGGCGTTGATGAAAGACGCGATCAAACCGAATCTCGTCCAAACGATCGAAGGAACGCCGGCGATTATTCACGGTGGGCCGTTTGCCAATATTGCTCAGGGCACCAATTCTGTTATTGCGACCCGCATGGGAATGTCACTTTCGGACTACGTTGTGACCGAAGCCGGCTTTGGGTCCGATTTGGGTGCCGAGAAATTCTTCGACATCAAATGTGCTGGCGCGGGACTCGCTCCGAAGCTGATGGTGTTGGTGGCGACGATTCGTGCGCTCAAGTATCACGGCGGTGTTGACTTGGATAATTTGACAACGCCTAACCCGGAAGCCGTTGAGCTTGGATTTGTGAACTTGCAAAAGCACCTTGAGAATTCCAAGCTCTACAGTCTCGATTGCGTCGTCGCGATCAACAAATTCACTCAGGATTCTGATGAGGAAATCGAAGTCGTCAAAGTTCGTTGTGCCGAAATGGGCTTCGAAGCCGTCGTCGCCGATGTCTGGGGAGCAGGCGGCGAAGGAGCGGAAGATCTGGCAAACGCAGTCGCCAACAAAATCGAATCGACGACCCAAGAGTTCAAGCCGCTTTACGATTGGAATCTTTCTGTCAAAAAGAAGATCGAGGCAATTTGCACCAACGTCTATGGCGCTGATGGCGTCGAATACACTTCGCAGGCCAAAAAGGATTTAAGACGGATCAAGAAATTGGGTTTGGAAAAACTACCAATCTGCATGGCGAAAACTCAGAAATCGCTCTCCGACAATCCTGCTTTGATCGGCCGACCCGCCGGTTTCGAAATTACAGTTCGTGAAATCGAAATTGCTGCCGGTGCTGGGTTCTTGATCCCAATCACTGGCGACATGATGCGGATGCCAGGCTTGCCAACAGTGCCCTCATCTGAAAATATTGACATAGATGAACACGGCGAAATATCTGGACTGTTTTAAGCTGTCCAGTTGCGCTCTTCGTTGCTCCTTTATCCTTGATTGAAACCTCGAGTCGACACGCTATGCCGAAAAATGTTCTTGGAACCGAACTCCAGCCTTGTTGTACATCGCCCATGACCGGATTTTACCGCGATGGCTCTTGCCGGACGGGCGCTGGAGACAGTGGCGCTCATGTGGTTTGTGCGGTGATGACCGAGGCGTTCTTGGCGTTCACTCAGGCCGTGGGGAATGACTTAAGCACGCCCGCTCCGGCGTATGAATTTCCGGGCTTGAAACCGGGCGATCGTTGGTGTCTTTGTGCCCAGCGGTGGCAAGAAGCATTGGAAGCTGGCGCCGCACCTGAGGTGATCCTGGAGGCGACGCACATGTTGGCAATCGAATTCATCTCATTGGATGATCTCAAGGACTATGAGTTTACTGAGTAGGAAAGCGAGTGAATAGGAAAGCGAGTGAATGGGAAAGCGAGTGAATGGGAAAGCGAGTGAATAGGAAAGCGAGTACTTGGAGCCAGCCACTGGCGTTTCGGCGATTTTCATGACGCCGCACGTCAAACGTCAGTCCTTCCCAATCCTGAGTTTGTCGCAATAATTTGTTGAAATCGTTCGCTTTTGACCAGACGTGTCAATTGGCTGGCGAAGAATAAGACGGAACCTATTCTCACGCTTAACCATTC
>CAZPTT010000002.1:4870-24084 GCA_964589435.1 uncultured Pirellulaceae bacterium | reverse complement strand
GGCTGGTTGTTGAAAGCCTCTCCCCTCGGGTAGTCAATTGATCAAACGGATTGAACTCGTCAACTTTATGTCGCATTCGCGAACGGTGATCGAACCGGCGAATGGCTTGACGGTTTTGATTGGGCCAAACAACTGTGGCAAAAGCGCCGTCGTAACTGCCTTGCAGATCCTTGCGCACAATGCCAATTCAACTTACGTCCGGCGCCACGACGAGAAGACTTGCGAAGTCATTGTCGAGACGGACGATGGTCATGAAGTAAAATGGAGTCGCTCGAAGAATGGCTCTCCGCGATATGAAATCGACGGACAGGAATATGATCGTCTAAAAGGTCAGGTTCCACCGCAACTCCATGCGGCACTTCGACTACCCAAAGTCGCCAGTGACAAAGAAGAATTTGACATCCACTTCGGTGAGCAAAAAGAACCCGTTTTTCTGCTGAACGATACGGGGAAAGCCGCGGCTCAGTTTTTTGCATCGTCTTCAGATGCGATACGACTGGTCGAAATGCAAGCCAAACACAAAACGCGGATTCTCCAGTCTCGTCGTGACTTCAAACGAATCGATGAAGAGGTGGAGGTGCTCGAGTCGTCCATTGCCGTTCTTGAGTCGACAAGCGATCTCGATTCGGATTTGAATAAGCTAGAGCAGCAGTTTGCCGCGCTGTCCGAAGACTCGAATCGAATTGATCTGCTCGCTTCACTGACCCGCCGTGTCAACCAATTTCAACGGCAGCTTGTGTTTCAATCCGCTGTTACTGATTCGCTGACAACACTGACGGCTCCTCCGCGATTGGAGCCGGTCGAAGCAATTGCTCGAGTTACCAACCGGATCATGGAGCTTGACACTGACTTGCATCGCCAAGACCAGAGGTTGGGGCCGTTAAGCGTACTGACTGCGCCCCCTGCCCTGCAACCAACTGAACAAATAGCGAATTCGATTCAACGGATCGAGCATCAGGCATCCGTCTCCAAGCAAACGGCTCTGGTCGCCAAGGTCTTTGATGCGATGGCTGAACCACCAAAACTGGATGATGATCAACCTTTGTTGCGGCTGGTAACAAGTCTCTCAAAGGCCAATCGAAGCCTGAACGGCTTGGATAATAAAACGCGCCGATTTGCAGAACTAACTGAGCCGCCGCAGTTCTCGGAATTGCAAGGGATTGAAGCGGCGATCAAGAATTTGGAATCAGCAAGTCGTTCCTTCAAGAGGCTTAGTAAGCAAGTCGTCGAAATTGATAAGCATCTTTCGGCGGTAGAGTCGGAAACAAAGCAGTGGGCGGCTGAAAATCCAACCTGTCCGACGTGCGGATCAGCCACCGAGGCAAACCGATTGCTGCGATCTGGCGGGGAGGAATGTCATGGGTAAAGCTACTAGTAAAGCCGTGAGCAAAACCAAGCGGAAATTGATCCCTAAGGACTCCAGCAACTACGTTGGGTTACTGGTTATTGGCGACCCGCATATCGAGGGACGGCAGCCCGGATTTCGCAAAGACGATTTTCCGACGGTTGTGCTGGAAAAAGTTCGATGGTGTTTGAAATACGCGAAAGAAAACAGCCTGCTGCCGGTTTTCCTTGGCGACATGTTCGACAAACCTCGCGACAATCCAACTTGGGTCATCGGCCAATTAATTGAAATGCTGAGCGAAGTTTCGGCGATTGGTATTTATGGAAATCATGACTGTGCTGAAACGACTCTGAATGAAAATGATTCGCTTTCGATTCTGATTAAATCCGGCACGTTGCGGATGGTCGACCAAGATGATCCCTGGATTGGGAAAATGAACGGCCGGAACGTTTACGTTGGTGGATCGTCGTATCGTCAGCCCATTCCGGATAAATTTGAGTTGAAGTCTGCCAAGCAAACCAACTTTTTCGACGGCAAACCCTATTGTGTCTGGATAACGCATCATGACATTTCGATCGCGGGTTACGACAACGGTCGATTCACGCCGTTTGAAATTGAAGGTGTTGATTTGTTAATCAACGGGCATATTCATCGCCGCCTTAAGGACGTAGTAAAAGGGCAGACGACCTGGAAGACTCCCGGCAATATCAGTCGCCGAAGTCGTAGCGACGCAAACAAAAAGCATATTCCCCAAGCGTTGCGAATTGATGTCTTTGGCGATCTCGAAAAAATATCAGATGTCGTGATTCCACATCAGCCATTTCATGAAGTATTCCATGAAGAGATTGTTGAATTGGCAGCGGAGACATCCAGCTCAGAATTTGTGTCGGGACTGGCAGAATTAATTGCCCGTCGAACAGAGTCTGGAGCTGGGCTACATCAGTTTTTAAACGAAAACATTGAGCAGTTTGAGCCCGAAGTCGCGTGCGAAATTCTTGCACTCGCCGAAGAAGTGACTCAGACTGCGGCCACCAACGAGGAGACAGCGAATGCCTAGTGATAATCGAGTTCAGGAAAATGAAACGCAGTCAATTGAAGACCTACAATCGAGATTTCAAAAATTCTCAGACCAAAAAATCAAAGTTGAAACTCAGCGTGACCACGCGCAGTCCGAATTGGAGAAGCTGAAAGCCGAAGCGCTGGAGCAGTTTGGATCTGACGATTTGGAAACGCTCAAGTCGAAACTCGCAAAAATGAAAGCGACCAACGAGCAGAAACGAGTCGACTATCAAACGCAACTCGATCAAATTGAACAGAAGCTTGGCGAGATCGATGAACAGTTTGTTGATGCTGAAATGGATGATGAGTAAACACGAAAACTTTCATCCATCGCGGGCTCGATGCTCTGTGACAGCCTCGCCAATCGGTTGACAAATACAGCTTATGCAAAATACGAATCAACAACGAAAACACAAACGGCTCAGTGATGCTGTGCCAGTTTCCAATCGCGGCATCAGTGGTGAAGACATTGTTGCGCCAACTGAAATGCGAAAGCGATTGGACAAATTCAAATGGCAGCTCGAGAGCGACCGCAAACAGCTTAAGCTGCTGAATAAGCAGAAAGCCGAGATTGAAAAATACCTTGCCGTATCTGACCGGGTTACCGAGGGGCTGGAAGTTTTAAGTCAAAAACTTTTTGAAGAAGTCCTTGGCGCTCTGCAAGATCATCTATCAATCGCGATCCAGGAAGTTCTCGAACAACCGATCAAGTTTCAAGCCGAAGCCAATTTTCGCCGCGGCACAGCGAATGTCGATTTTTCGATCGAGCGCGAAGGAAACCAGGAAGACGTCGTGCGAGGGCAAGGTGGTTCGGTGCAAAATGTGTTGAGCGTTGGCCTGAGAATGTTTGCGTTAGCGACGCTCGACAAAAGTGTTCATCGCCGGTTTCTCGTTCTGGACGAGCAAGACTGTTGGCTGCGACCAGAGTTAGTGCCCAAACTCGTCAATATTATCTATCGCGCGGCCAAAGAGCTCGACTTTCAAGTCATTCTAATTTCTCACCACGACGTGGAACTGTTTGAAGAATACGCGGACAAGATTTACCGGTTCACCCCGACTAATGACGGGCTCCGCGTCGATCAGGTCAATGCGAATCCACAAGGGATTGACCAGGATTGAGCTGATGGCCAGTTCCCTGACTGCATTGAACGGTGTTATTCCAGCTAAATCTAAACCGGCTTCAGCAGTTTTGCGATGTTGTCTTTGTTGACCGGATTGATGACGCCCTTTTCCGTAATAATCGCCTCGATGTATTCGGCTGGTGTGACATCGAAGGCCGGGTTGTATACCGAAACGCCATCGGGCGCGGTTTGCCTGCCGAACCCATGCGTGATTTCTTCCGAGCCACGTTCTTCGATTGGAATCTGGTCACCATTTTCGATCGAGAAATCAAACGTACTGCTGGGAGCCGCAATATAAAACGGAATCCCATGGGCTTTGGCTAGGACGGCGATCGAATAGGTGCCGATCTTATTTGCCGAATCTCCATTGAACGCGATCCGGTCTGCGCCGGTGACGACCGCTTGAACGCGTCCCTCACGCATGACTTGAGCCGCCATCGAATCGCAAATCAAAGTCGCATCGATGCCACGCTGCATCAATTCCCACGCCGTCAATCGTGCCCCTTGCAGTAGCGGTCGCGTCTCATCAACGTAAACGTGAAGCTTATGACCATTGTCTTGAGCTGTAAAAAAAACACTCAATGCAGTTCCATATTCCGCCGTTGCCAATCCGCCCGCGTTACAGTGCGTTAAAACACCGCTGACGCCGGTAAGCAAATTGGCTCCGTGTTCGCCAATCGAATGACACATCGCGCGATCCTCGTCATGAATCAGCTTTGCCTCTTCAAGCAAGGCCTTTCGCACATCGCCGACTGAGCCTTGTCCCTTCAGTGAAACGGCTTTTTTCTTGATCCGCTCCAACGCCCAAAACAAATTGACGGCTGTCGGACGACTGCCGGCCAGATAAGTCACGACCTCATCCAAACGAGCAAAAAACGCGTCCTCAGTCGTGTTGTCGACGGTTTGCAAACCAACCACGACTCCATAAGCTGCCGCAATTCCGATCGCTGGGGCACCTCGAACTCGTAGTAACTTGATCGCTTCCCACACAGTTTCTACGTCCGAACAATCGATCACCAACATTTCGTTGGGCAACTTGGTTTGATCAATCAGCTTTAAATGGCCGTCGGTATCGCCTTGCCATTGAATCGTTTCAACTTTGTTTTGCGTTGTCATTTTGCTTATTGTTAATGGGTGGTTCACTTCTGCCGTCGCCACTTTCGCGTCTGCACTTCTATCAGATCCTCAGTTTAAAGGTTTGAAGCGGATTGAGAAGGTGCGGTTAATCTTGCCCCTTCCCAGGCATTCATTCTTTATGGCCGTTAAGTCTTGCCGAAGACCGGCTTCGCGTTCTTCGCCGGATGTATACAATTAAGCGTGACGTGTGCGCAGCGGTTCGAAGCAAATAGAGGACTGATCACTTGCTCGTTTCCACCAGCGCGTCAACTCAATTCAACGATCGCTCTTTTGAGACCATTCATGAAGCTTTTAAAAGTCGCCGCGGGCGTATTGAACCAAACACCGCTTGATTGGGAAGGCAACCGAGACAACATTGTTCACTGTATTCAAGCCGCTCGTGAACAAAACCTTTCGGTGCTTTGCCTGCCGGAATTATGTATCACCGGTTACGGATGCGAAGACGCCTTTCATGCACCAGGCATGCATGCGATTGCCTTGGAGATGTTGAAATCTATCGTTCCCGAAACAGAGGGGATGGTGGTCTCGGTCGGCTTACCGATCATGTATGCCGGCGGCCTATTCAATACGGCCGCTCTGTTAGTCGATGGCAAGCTCGCGGGTTTCGCGGCGAAGCAACACTTGGCAGGTGACGGAATCCATTATGAACCTCGTTGGTTCAAGGCTTGGCCTGCAGGAGTGCAAGGTGAAGTTGAAATCGACGATATCGAATACCCAATTGGCAATGTCTTGTTCGACGTTGGTGGCATTCGAATTGGTTTTGAAATTTGCGAAGACGCATGGGTCGGAACTCGGCCGGGCGGAAGTTTGGCGGCCAAAGGGGCCGACATTATTCTCAATCCCAGCGCCAGCCATTTTGCGTTCGACAAACATGCAGTTCGGCAGCGATTCGTGCTTGAGGGCAGCCGAGCATTCAACGTGACTTACGTTTATTCCAATCTGGTTGGCAACGAATCCGGACGCGCCATTTTCGATGGCGATGCGATGATCGCTTCTGGTGGCCAGATGTTGGCACTTGGTGAACGGCTTTCCTATCAGCCGTTCTCGTTCACGCCTTGTGTTGTAAACGTCGATTCAACTCGGATGGCTCGCGCCCGGATGGGAAGCTTTGATCCGGAAGTCGACGGCGATGAAGAAGACGTTGTCGATGTGAAATTCTCAATTCCCATTTGCGCGCTCGAGCGAAGTACTCCGGTGGAAGCCGAATGGGTGGGAGGCAAAGACACAAAAGAAGAGGAATTCACACGCGCTGTTTGTCTGGCGTTGTTTGATTACCTTCGCAAAAGCAGATCTCGTGGTTTTGTCATTTCTATGAGCGGCGGCTGCGACTCCGCCAGCGTTGCTGTTCTGGTTGCCACCATGCTAAAGTTCGCCGAAACCGAACTTGGTTTCGACAAAATGATCGAACGCATCGGGGGTTGGCTCAAGGCCGAGGGCGTTTCAAATAATGAACAACTTTCAAAACGGCTGATTACAACGGTCTATCAAGCCACCAAGAACAGCGGAGACGTGACTCGCGATGCGGCCAATCAAGTTGCTTCGGCCATCGGCGCTACCCACTATGAATTCGATGTCGACTCGTTGGTTAGCGATTACTGCACGATCGTAAGCAATGCGATCGACGAACCGCTGACTTGGGAAAAGCATGATATTGCCCTGCAAAATATTCAGGCGAGAGTGAGGTCTCCGGGCGTTTGGATGTTGGCCAACATCAACAATGCGTTGCTGCTATCGACCAGCAACCGGAGTGAAGCTGCCGTCGGATACGCCACGATGGATGGTGACACGTCGGGTGGCCTCAGCCCAATTGCCGGGATCGACAAAGCGTTCTTGCGAACATGGTTGCGATGGATGGAAACCACCGCGCCGCTAGGTATCGAACCGATCGCTGAACTGAGCACGGTCAACGTGCAGCAGCCAACGGCGGAGCTACGACCTCCCGAAGAAAAACAAACCGACGAAGATGATTTGATGCCTTATGAGGTGCTCGACTCGATTGAGGAGTATTCGATTCGCGACAAGATGATGCCGGTGGAAATCTTCGAACATTTAAAACTCAAGTACGACCAGTTTACGGATCAGCAATTGGGGCAGTGGATTATTCGCTTCTTTCGGCTTTGGTGCCGAAACCAGTGGAAACGTGAACGGTACGCCCCCTCATTTCACTTGGACGATGAAAGCTTGGATCCAAAGACATGGTGTCGATTTCCGATACTCTCCGGCGGTTACGTCTACGAAATTAAGCAATTAGAAACAAAACTAAATTCGATCAACGCGTAGGAAATCAATTACTTATGCCAAATGTCGTTCAGCGTTTACACAAGATTGCTCAAGCCAATCCGCAGAGAATTGTGTTTCCGGAGACGCATGACCCACGCGTTGTCGAGGCCGTCAACGAGTTCGCAAAACTTGGACTGGGCGTGCCAGTTGTCATCACTTCAAAAAAACGTGACGTTCAAGAATTCGCAAAGATTGAATTTCACGATTCGGTTGAATCGGTCTCGATGCAAGATTCGGAACTCATGGAATCCTGTGCTGCGCAGCTTCATGAGAATCGCAAACACAAAGGACTTTCGTTAGAAGCGGCTCGTATCGCGCTTGAAGATCCATTGCTGCTCGCCTCTCTCTTGGTGAAAACGGGCGTTGTTGATGGTTCGGTCGCTGGATCAATCGCGACAACGCCCAGTGTTATTCGGGCTGGGCTTTACGGCATCGGGCCGCCGCCGGGGCGCAAGTTGGTTTCCAGTTTTTTCCTGATGCAATTGCCCGATCGCTGTCTGACTTATGCTGATTGCGGTGTGGTGCCAGATCCTTCGGCAGAGGAATTGGCCGAGATTGCGATCTGTGCTGCAGCCAATCATGAAGCCTTGACCAGCGAAACTCCACGTGTTGCCATGCTATCTTTCTCGACCAAAGGCAGTGCCGATCATCCGCGTGTGGACAAAGTTCGCTCGGCGACCGAACTTATACGCGCCAGCAGCCCACAACTTCTGGTGGACGGCGAACTACAATTTGACGCGGCGCTGTTGCCCGAGATTGCGGCACGCAAAGCCCCCGATTCGCAAGTGGCGGGCCAAGCCAACGTCTTCATTTTTCCGGATCTGGATTCGGGCAACATCGCCTACAAAATTACAGAGCGATTGGGGAGAGCCAAAGCTCTGGGGCCATTGATCCAAGGCTTGGCCAAACCATTTATGGATCTGTCACGCGGTTGCAGCTCAAATGACATCGTCGATGTGGCCGTCGTAGCATCGGTTCTGGCCGGACGAACGGGCCGATGACTTTCAGCGAATTTCACATTTGCCACTTCAAGATCACTTCAACAAGAAAGCGATGCGAGCCCCAATGCTCACATCGCTTTAACTTTTTGAGTTGCTTTTCTCGAGTTGCATTTCTCAAGCTGCCTTTTACAGCTATCAAAACTCGCTCCGCCAGCCAACCGCATCTACTCCTTAATGGATCCCACCAACTTTGCGAACCAAGTCGATAAACTCGGCTCGGAGCCCAGAACGATCTTTTCCGATGGCTCCTGTCGCGAAATCCTGAATCGAACCTGGATTCGATGTGCCCGCATGCTTCGAACCTCGTAGCAGCATTCCGAACGACGCAACACTGGCAGCGAAACGAAAATCATCCGACGCACTTAAGAAACTCTTTTCATCGTTCTTGATGGTGAATTCGATTTTCTTGCTAACCGTATCCGTGGGTTGCTTGTATCGAAGAGCCAACGTCAGTAGCTCGCCGGAACCAGCGGCCTCTGACAATGCGGGGGCACCCTTTTTGCCGGCGTCATCTTTCGGCGACGCGGGTTTACCGGATTGGTATTTCATGCCCGCTGGTGGAACGTTGGTCACGCCAGTCGAGTCGATCGTGGCAATTTCGTAGATCGCGGTCACGGTGTGTCCTGCCCCGATTTCTCCGGCGTCTTTTTTGTCGTTGTCAAAATCCTGAGTTGCCAATATTCGATTTTCGTATCCGATCAAGCGATACGATTTTACTTCGGCGGGATTAAACTCAATTTGAATCTTGACGTCTTTGGCGATGGTGACCAGCGAGCCGGACATTTCATCGACCAGTACCTTGTGGGCTTCACGAGTACTGTCGATGTATGCGTACATGCCGTTTCCATTGTCGGCCAACTGCTCCATTTTGCCGTCTTTCAGATTGCCGGTTCCAAATCCCAAGACCGTCAAGAACACGTCTTCCGAGGCTTTTTGCTTAATCAGTTTGACCAGTGAATTGTCATCAGTGACACCGACGTTCAAGTCGCCATCGGTCGCCAAAATGACTTTATTGACTCCGTCGTGGATGAAGTTTTGCTGGGCCAACTTGTAGGCCAGCTCAATACCGGCACTGCCATGGGTTGAGCCGCCGGGCTTCAAGACCTCGATCGCATCGTTGATGACCTTGGTTTGGTCGCCGCTGGTTGGCTCCAGTGCGACACCGGCGTTTCCTGCATAAGTCACGATCGAGACTCGGTCATTTTCTGAAAGTTTGTTGACCATCATTTGAAAGCCACGTTTCAGTAGAGGCAATTTGTCATGACCGCTCATCGAGCCAGAAACGTCAATCAGGAAAACGAGATTGGTAGCTGGCCGCTCATCGACATGAACTTCTTTGCCTTTCAGTCCGACTCGCAGCAATTTGTGCGATTCATTCCATGGGCAAGTCGCTAACTCCATATTGACGGAAAACGGATCATCGCCCGTAGGCTGCGGATAGTCATACTGGAAATAGTTCACCAGTTCTTCGATACGAATCGAATCGGCTGGCGGCATTTGCCCACTGTTGATGAAACGACGCATGTTGGCATAAGCCGCTGTGTCAACGTCGATCGAGAAAGTTGAAATCGCTTTGCCACCGACGGCGGCGATGAATTCATTTTCATGGATTGGATGATACTGCTCAGAACTGGGGCGTTTGTGTCTAGTGGCACCGGGACGGTAACGGCTCCAAACTTGTTTGTAATAACTGCGACCACTCTGGTCGATATTCTCTCCGAGCATTTCGTCCACCATTCCGCCGCGGCCACCTCCACCGCCGCCCATTCCACCGCCGCCCATTCCACCGCCCATCATTCCGCCGCCCATCATTCCGCCGCCCATCATTCCGCCGCCGCCCATGCCACCCATCATCCCTTTGCCACTCATGCCACTACTTTGGTTGCTCAAAGTGATCTCGCGGGTAGGACTTGGCTGCTGTTCAGCGAAAGACGGTGTGAGGCTGCGATTGTTTTGCACCTTGGATTCGAACATCACTTGCGGTTGTGAGTTTGAACTAGGTACGTTTGACCTAGGTACGTTTGACCTAGGTGCGTTTGAACTAGGCACGCTTGAAATGGATTCGTTTCTCTTCGAGGCTCCTCGGCTCGTATAATCATAAGCGGCGATACTCTTGTTCAAACGCTGCGGCATTGATTCTTTTCCAACAGTTCTCTTGATTCCGCCAATGAGAGCAGGCCCGTCTTCTGGCACCAAAACCGTCTCGTTCACTCCCTTAATCTTGATTGTTGGTGGCAGGCCGTCAGTAACTAGTTCACGGCTTTCATTTTGACCGCTGGATGAAGCAACTACAGTTTGTCGATTCGATGTTGGTCGATTCGATGTTGGTCGATTCGATGTTGGTCGGTCGGCGCGAACGGGTGGGCTCTTGATTCGCGACGAATCCAGATGTTCAACCTTACTGTCTTCCCGGGCGACGGCTCCACCGGAACCCAGTCCTTGGCTGGCACCATTTCCACGAAACAGATTTGCCTCGGCACGGGCAATCGGGAGTTCTGATGGATTTTTCTCCGCTTCAACTACTTGATTCGCCGATTCGTCAAAATCAGGCTGAGTAGGAAACTCAATATTGAGTTGAGCCGACCGCTTGTATTCATCCAAAGCTATCTCAGGTTCTTCCTTCTGCATTTGTCTCGCAACGGAAACATCGCCGTCTGCTTGCTCAAACAGGATCCACATACCGGCTGCCAACATTACCGCGGCCACAGTCGTCATAATGCCGAACCAATGATCCTGCGCAAAATTCGATTTCGAAGATTTGATCGGTGCCGCAAGGTTCGCTTTCGCTGCTGATTTTTTCGCTGCTGATTTTTTCGCTGCTGATTTTTTCGCTGCTGATTTTTTCGCTGCAATTTCAATCTGTCCAACTTCCGCATTCTCCGTTTCGAGTCCGTTCAAATGTTCAATCAGGCTTTCTCGCATTTCTGGACTGGCGGGCGGCAAATCGTTGCCAGCCGATTGACGAATCAACTGGCCCATTTCGATTAGCTGTAGCTCGGATGCTGAACGATCGGCTTCCGAAAGCTCAGAATGAACTCCCTCGAGCAAGTTTGCCGTTTCGTCAGCTAACTGTTCTTCACTTTTGTTGTTTGAGTTCATGCGATGAGTGTCGCGCTGATTTGGATTCATGATTGTTCACCTGAAATGGTCGACGTAGATACTTCGTTACACTTTGATGACGGAGCCAGATTGTGCGTGTCGTTGACTGGCTTTTCATCGGGCCGAACGAGTTGGCCGGTCGCGCGTTCCAGCCAATTCGAAATGTTGGGATGTTGTTTCAGCCGTTTGATGGCTCGGTGCAAGTTGACTCGTACCGTAGCCGGTTTCTTCTTGAGAACTTCGGCAATCTCATTGGTTGTTAGACCACGTGACCAAAGCTCGATGACTTCTCGTTCAGACCGGTTTAGAAAACGAATCAACTTTTGAAGCGTTTTCAAACAGTCTTCGACTTCCAGTCGCTTAGCCGGGTCTTGGGCGTTGGTATCGACGGTTTCAAAATCGTCGAAAGTTTCGGTGGCACTGCGGGTTTTCGACTTGAGGTCGTCAAGAATTCGATTCCTGCAAACCGAATAAAGCCAGGGTGCCAGTCTGGATTGGATTTCCGTCGGGTCCTGTTTGCAAAGCTGCATGAAGCTGTGCTGAACCGCGTCACGAGCCGAATGGAGGTCACCGCCATACATTCGAACGGCATAGCCGGTCAGTTGCCTTTCAAACCGATCCAAAGCAGCCAGCACGAATTCCTTTTGGGTTCGCGAATCAGCCTCACTTGGATTGGATTGACTACGGCCCACTCGTCCCCCGCTTCGTTGTCCTTTTTCTCGCTGTCCTTCTCGCCGCAATTTTCCATTTTTCTGCATATTCAAACTCGGTTGAAAGCCTGCTTGCGAAGTTATTGAACCATCCGTTCAACAGGATCACGATCGAACTTCGATATTGTTACCAATATTCTTGGAAATCTTTCAGAGCTTATTGAGGAATCGGGCGAAACACTGCCCTTCGTCAGAAAATCAGGAAAACACTCGCGAAACACAACCTTGCGGACTGACGTCCCAGAGATTTAAACCTCTTACGGCGGTGTATCCGCGGGATGGTTCGCCATAAGGCCGTCGATTTTCGACACAAAAAAATGACGCTGCAGCGAAGTTGCCGTAGCGTCAAGTCAAATTGGGAAGCATTGAAGAGAGCTTCGTTCTCGGTACACAGGAATGGAGTGTTCCTAAGCCGGTAGCAGTACGCGTTCGATTAAGTGAATCACGCCGTTCTTCGCGCGAATGTCGGTTGCCGCGAGCGTCACGTTTCCGTTCAGCAAAACTCCAGCATCGGTCACTTCAACCGTGAAGCTTTGTTCAAGCAATGTATCGACGGAATCAAGGGTAACCAATTCGGCGGCTCGCGTCTCTCCGGGCGAAACATGGAATAGAAGGATGTCGGTCAGTTCGGCATCCGAAAGTCCGGCCAAAACGCCGTCATCCAAAAGTTCGAAAGCGCTGTCCAGCGGAGCGAACGCGGTCAATGGATCACCCGATGTATCGTTCAGAGCCGCATCAAGCCCAGTCTGTTGCAGGGCTCCGACAAGCGTCGAAAGTTCTGGAGTCAAAACGGCGAGTTCCGTAATCGTTCCCAAACGGATTCCATCAACAATCAAATCGGTGTACACGGCCGAGGTCTGGGCAAGACCATCTTGAAGCGAGTCCTCGAAAGCCCTTTCCACGATTGTTCCAGCGTTGGTTGTTCCCGAAACGGCAATCGAATCCGAGTCGCCTTGGCCGGCAACGATGGTTCTGCGTGTAAACGTTGAATCATTGATCGAGACTTCATCAAGTCCATTGCCTGTGAAGACTCCTGATTCTTGGGTGAAGTTGGAGTTTTCTATTCCGACGAAATCATCGCCGTCGAGAGTCAGTACCAGCAAGCTGCCTTGCACGCCAGCGGAATCCTGGATCGCCAAACGATCATCACCTTCTGAAGTTACAATCAAGGTGTTGCCAAACGTTCGAAGCTGGTCGATGCCGACTGTGTCGTCACCTTCCAAAGTAAAAACGCGAACATCGTCGTAGGCGATGACGTCATCGAATGAAACCAAGTCATCGCCGGTGTGCGTGTGAACGATGACCTCGTCGAAAGTCGATTGATAGAGGCCGACAGAATCATCACCGGTTCCGCAAAAATTAACGTTCGCCCCTCGGCCTCAACGCCTTCAAGTCGAACTGAATCATCGCCTGGCCCCATATTGATTCGGAAGCCTCGGGAGACAACCGCGTCGGCACCTTCAAAAGTAAACTCAGCTTCTCCATTGATCGTGGTGCCGTCGACACCTTTGATCGTTACGCTATTACTAAACTCTTCGGTCTTGACGACTTCGATTTGGTTGGCTTCCGCATCACCGCGCACAAAAATCGCCCCTTCGAAAGCGGCGACTCGAACGTCGCCTGCGAGCATGCGTCGATCTTCTAGAGTTTCATAACTGTTGCGTTGGCAATTTCATGGTTTAGCTCTCTGTGGAATCGGCCAGTTAATTCGATCCAACCAAATCACGCCCACGAATTGGGCGATGGATTGGAGGTCTAGTGGCGTTATCCGGTTTGGGCCGGTTGAGATAACGGGTTGCCGACGAGTCCGTGGCAATTTTTCACAGACGAGAGCTTAATCTGCTAGATATCGAACGAGCACAATGGCTTGACGATTAGCTTCCTTCCCCACTCAAAGAGACGACCGCCGTTTGCCACAACACGAGCCGACCATCCGAGTGCATATTCGCCTTGGTCACAAGATTGCAATTTGTCGAAAGCTTTAACATCGGTGGGCGGCCCAATCCCCGGGCGCTACTTGCCAGAAGGCGGGTCAATTTCCTCACTGCCGCCTTCAGTTGGCTTGGCAAGCGTGGGGATATCCTTGCCTTCAATACGATCTGAGATGGCGGTGGCCAGATCCGATTTGTTCGCACGGAATACTTGTGCGAAATCAAATTGACTCATCAAAATTTTTCCCTCCGGATCGACTAGCCACACCGATGGAATGGCGCGAACGCCGTAATCGAGGATTGCGCGATGGTACATTCCGTTCGTGAATCCGTGTTTGCCCTCTTTGAATTTCTCTTTGATGATGAACTTTACCGCCTCCTCGCGGTCTTCATCGACACAAATCGAGAACAGGTTGATTTTGTATTTTTCCTTCAACTTGATTTGCATTTCCTGGATTTGTTTTTGATATTCGGCGCTGGGGCTCGACGTGATCCAGAAGTTGACAAACACATAACTGCCTTTGTTGGAAGCAAGCGTCAACTTGGTTTTGTTTCCTTTGAAGATGTCGACGGAGATAGGTGGCGCGACCTGACCGGATTCAAGCAGAGGCGTGACTGCGATTTGAATCGGATCCAACACAATTTCATCAACGTCTTCAAGGACTTCGATCTGACCAAAGACTTCAAAGGCATACTTCGTGCCGCCGATTTCTTTATCGACCCTGCCCTGCAAACCGTAGACGCTGGGCGGTACATCGTAGACGACGAATTTTCCACCTTCTTCAAACTTCACATCAAAGGCATTGGCTTCGGTAACGATTTTGTTCCGTTTAGCAATGAACGCCTTTCCTTCATCGCTTTCATCGTACGCCTTGATCCATTTCTGTCGATCTTCTGGCTTCATCTCCGCCCAGTTTTTCGGAAACGGTACGGCGGGAACTTGAACCCGCTCAAACAAGCGAGTGACAATTTCGTCAAACGGAACTGACAGTTTGTTGCCGTCCCACGACTTCGAAAAGTTCTCGTCGAATACGATCTCGCCTCTGACAGTACAGGCTTCTTCCTCTTCGTCTTTGTCCTCGTCGTCTTGCGATTGGCTTTCGTCAGCTTTGGCCGAGCGCTGAGCTTTCGCCGTACGCTGGGCAATGACGGTAGGGCTGTTGGACATCAACGTGCAGCACGTGAACAGAAGAAGTGAGAAAATAATTTTCATTTTTACGCATGTTGTGAAGGGGCACTTGATCAGTCATTTGTTCGTCAGGACGACAAACAACGCAGATTTTAACCGATGGATGTAATTTGAATCAGGCGGAATTTCAAAATTCATTTTCCAATTATTATACGCAAATTGGCATCAACGGTTGACCATATAAACAGGCAAAACGTAAACTTGTAAGTTTGCGTTTGCGTGGATCAACTGTAACGATAATGTTGCGCCGCGAATTTCAAACGCGTAAATTTTGGCCGATCAAATCGAGGAGTGCCGGGTGCCAGGACAGTGCGTAATCGGATTGCAGTGGGGCGATGAAGCCAAGGGAAAACTCGTCGACATCCTCACCGAAGGAAAGGATCTCGTCGTCCGTTATCAAGGCGGAGCCAACGCCGGACATACCGTCGTCATCGGCGATGATGTCTATAAATTACACCATATCCCCAGTGGAATCCTCAACGATGGTGTACTGAACTTGATCACTCCCGGGGTCGTGATTAACCCGCCCACGATCTTGACGGAAATAAACTCGCTGAAAGAGCGAGGGATCGATTGCACCCAGCGAATGAAGATCAGCCAGAGAGCTCACGTCGTGATGCCGTGGCATGTTCTCGAAGACAAAATGTGGAACGAGTTGGTTTCTGGCAAAGACAACATCGGCACCACACTACGCGGAATTGGGCCGTGCTATGGAGACAAAGTGGGGCGAAGTTTCGCGGTCAGGATTGGCGACATGATTCAGCCCGATTTTGCTGAACGGATCGAGAAGATTGTTGCAGTGAAGAAGAAGATCTTGTCAGCAACATCGGGGGTCGAAGCAGACTTGGACGCTGCGGCGATTGCCAAAGAGTACATGGAATACGCCGAGCAACTGCGTCCAATGATCGCCGATACCAACCGAATCTTATTGGATGCCGTTGACGAACAAAAAGACATTTTGTTTGAAGGTGCTCAGGGGTCGCTCTTGGATGTCGATCACGGTACCTATCCTTTCGTCACCAGCAGTAATAGTTCTGGAGTTGGAATCTCGACTGGATCCGGAGTGCCTGGAAATTGGATTCAACGCGTGATTGGTGTTACCAAGAGCTACGCCACTCGTGTCGGCGGTGGACCTTTCCCGACGGAACAGGACAACGAAAAAGGCCAACACATCCGCGACCTCGGTAATGAATACGGAACAACGACCGGCCGTCCGCGACGTTGCGGTTGGTTCGATGCGGTCGCGGCTCGTTACACGGCGCGTTTGGGCGGGGCAACTTCGGTCGCGCTCACGATGCTTGATGTTTTGAGCGAATTGGAATCCATCGACGTCTGCGTGGCTTACGAATTAAACGGCGAGCGGATTGACTATTTCCCCGCCAACGTGAATGACCTTCGCCAACTGAAGCCGATCTACGAATCCGTTTCCGGCTGGCAGGCCGACGTGACTGGCGCCCGATCGCTTGATGATCTTCCCGTCGGAGCAATCAGCTATGTCCGCAAGATCGAACAATTGATTGGTCGCAAGGTCGAGTTCATTTCGGTCGGCCCGGATCGTGCCCAAACGATTCGTGTTGATCAAGACGTATTGCTTGACGACTATTTGAAGGCGCGAGCGGTTTGAATTCGATTGTTTGAGTTTGATTATTTTAGTGTTCAGGTTTCAACCGTTGTTTGCCGCCGATTGCCGTCGATTGCCGTCGATTGCCGTCGATTGCCGTCGATTGCCGTCGATTGTTTTGACAGAAGCTTAGATTGCCATGTCTTCGAATGTAAAATCTGATTCGAACGAACAGCTCGACGTCGAGCCGGAAAAACGGCCGCGACATGTCGCGATCATCATGGACGGCAACGGTCGATGGGCTCAGAATCAGGATTTACCACGAATTCGAGGCCACCAGCGTGGAGCGAAGACTGTTCGAACAATCACGGAAGAATGTACGCGGTTGGGAATCGAGCAACTGACGCTTTACTGTCTTTCGAGCGAGAACTGGAAGCGGCCCGAGGATGAGCTTGAATTTCTGATGTTTTTGCTTCAGCAATATATGATCGAGGAACGTGAGACACTCCTTGAAAACAATATTCGTCTTGAAATCATTGGCCGCCGCGAACGCATTCCGGCGGAAGTCCAACACGAAATGGACAAAACTGTCGAGATGACAGCCAATAACACGGGTTGCTGTCTTTGCTTGGCGATCAATTATGGTGGGCGAGCCGAGATTGTTGATGCCATTCAGACGATTGCTCGCGAGGTTAAATCTGGAACTTTAACTCCCGATGAAATTGACGAGACGCTTGTTTCGCAGCACCTTTACACCGCCGGAATGTCGGATCCCGATTTGCTGATTCGTACCGCTGGCGAAATGAGAATCAGTAACTATCTGTTATGGCAAATTAGTTATGCTGAGTTATGGGTGACTTCAAAAATGTGGCCGGAGTTTTCAATTTCCGATTTTTACGATTCAATCCGAGACTTCTCAAAACGAAACCGGCGTTTCGGTGGGCTGAATCAGTAATTCGTCGCTTCCAAATGACGTGCATTTTTTCACTTTCAGCCAACCGTGACTCGCATCGGATTGGCATTCAAATT
The DNA here is from genome assembly GCA_964589435.1 of uncultured Pirellulaceae bacterium. GTDB lineage: Bacteria > Planctomycetota > Planctomycetia > Pirellulales > Pirellulaceae > Mariniblastus. The sequence goes on along the minus strand of CAZPTT010000002.1, from coordinate 6,622 downwards.
TAGCAGCAGACCACGGGTATCAGCTTCATGTTAAAACGCCGACTGATATCTGCCTTCATCATAATTTCGATCATGCTGTTGCTGCTGCGAATTGATTTCTGGCTGGGCACGGAAGACATGTTCGGACGACCAGGACTCGTGCTGTGCATGTTAGCGTTGGTGACCGCAGCGATGGCGGCCGGCGAGCTCATGTTCATGTGGAAAGTCGAAGGCGAGCCATCGAGTTCGAGTTTGGTTATCGCTGGCACCGTCATCATGGTTGGCGTGAGTTGCTTGCCCGTGCTGTGGGATGAGTATCCGGTCGATTGTCCGCTGGGCAAGTTCGGTTGGTCGTTGTCGGGAATCGTGATCGCAATCGTGCTCGTGTTTGCGTGGGAAATGTATCGCTTTGACCAAGGAGCAGCAACGAGAGCCGCAGGCGGCGAAACACCGTCAGGCCCTCCAGGTGATGAAGTTGGTAATGAAGAAGCTGGCGATGAAGAAGCTTCGCTAGTGGCCAACGCTGCTCGGCTGGCGGCCACGAATCGCATTGCTCGCGCCGCATTGGCGTTTATTTATCTTGGCATGTTGTTTGGGTTTCTGGTTCCTCATCGTTTGCTCAACGGTAACAATTCAGAAGGGCTGATCGCGATTGTTGCTTTGATCGCAACAGTGAAGCTTTCTGATTCGTTTGCGTACTTCATTGGCAAAAGCTATGGAACGATTCGCATCGCTCCAAGACTGAGTCCGAAGAAAACCCTCCAAGGGTCGCTAGGTGGATTAGTAGGCGGATGTGTGGCGACCGCCATCGTTGTCTTCATGGTGGCGCCGATGATCTTTGGTGTGACGATCGACAAGCCGTGGTGGTGGTTTCTGGTTTACGGAGTTCTCGTGACGTGCGCCGGCATGATGGGGGATTTGGCTGAATCGCTATTCAAGCGGGACGCTGATTGCAAAGATTCCAGTAGTTGGTTGCCTGGACTCGGGGGCGTTCTCGATGTTTTGGACTCGATGATTTTCGCCGCGCCGGTATCCTTCATTCTGTGGATGATGTGATGCAAGAGTCTTGGTGAATAATTTTAGTTTCCTGAATTTTTCTGCGAACCTCGATTCAGGGTTATGCCGGTTATCCATTCTCACGCGGGTTGGATATACGGGTTGTCAGAGACATAGGCCGATTGCTGGGAAACTGTTTCAAAACTCAAATTGGGCTCGAACCAAAACCTTCCTTTCGCCTCCAATTAGCTATAATTAAGCCGTCTCCGGTAACTATTCGCGTTTAAGGCGCAGTGTAAAAAAGCCACTGCTCTCGTAAATGACTGAAGCCACAATTTCATCTGTTGAACAACGGATTGTCTTACCTTTATTTGGTGCCAAAGACCAACACCTTCGCCGCCTCCGGCAAAAGTTTGATGTAGACATCACGCATCGCAACGGCAAAGTCAAGATTTCCGGTCAGGACGCGAATTCAGTCGCTCAGGCAACTGAAGCGATCGAACAATTGACCGAGATCGTTCGCCGCAAAGGCAATTTGACGCCAGATCTTTTTAACGAAACCATCGCCCGCGTCACGGGTGAGTCGGCGCCAGCGAAGTCGGTCGCTTCGATCGAAACATTACAAGTCGGTCGTGAGATTCGTCCGCGCACTGAAGGCCAAGCCGATTACGTTGATGCAATTCGTAAAAACGATGTCGTGTTTGCCGTGGGGCCTGCTGGAATCGGTAAGACTTATCTGGCGGTGGCGGTCGGCGTGTCGATGTTCCTCACCGGCCA
>CAZPTT010000002.1:0-4860 GCA_964589435.1 uncultured Pirellulaceae bacterium | reverse complement strand
ATGGTATCGGCCGCGGGTTCGATATTGTGGCAAATCTGGCGGTTGCGATGGCGGTTGACGCGTTAAAAAATCAGCGCGTCCGAAAGATCATTCTTGTCCGCCCTGCTGTCGAAGCGGGTGAGAGCCTCGGATTTCTACCGGGTGATTTACAAGCCAAAATCAATCCCTATCTGCGGCCTCTGCTTGACGCGATCCACGAAATGATTGGCTACGACCAAGTTCAACAGCTCATCCAACGCGATGTGATCGAAGTCTGTCCGCTGGCCTACATGCGTGGCCGAACGTTGAATGAAGCCTTTATTATTCTTGACGAGGCCCAGAATACGACCATTGCTCAGATGAAAATGTTCTTGACGAGAATGGGCGAAGCCTCGAAAATTGTCGTTTCCGGCGATCCGACACAAATCGACTTGCCGCCTCGTGAAAAAAGCGGACTGATCGACGGAACCGCTCGACTGAAAGACATTGACGGCGTTGCGATCACTCATTTGTCGACTGGCGACATCGTTCGGCACCAGCTAGTGACGGATATCGTCAAAGCCTATGATGGCGACGACAATTAATTCAATTCTCTGGTAAGACGCCAGCAAGATTTCTCAGCGCAGATTTTGAACGACGATTTTGAACGACGATTTGTTGCTCCATACTGGCCTTACCACTTCTTACTCAACCAATCACCCTGATGCGACTTGCTCCTGTCAGGCAACTCAATGTCAAACTCGTCGACAAATCGCAACCGCTGGATGACGCCGGCTCCCAAAGCCCCGTTAGCTTTTGCAGCAGAGTTTTTGCAACGCAGTGACGTTTGGACTCGCATTGGCCTCTGTGCGTTGACGACCACCATTTTGTGGATCGTCATGTTTGGTTGGGCTCCACCGTTTTCGTATCGGGTTCGTGAAGCGCCGACGCGTGACATGCATGCCCATACGACTTTCGAATACAAAGATCTCAAGAAGACTCAGGAAGAACGCGACCGTTTGCGGCGAAATTTTCTTTGCTTCTACGAAAACGACAACCAGCCGCTTAAGCAATTGCGACAAGAACTCGTCGACGACGTGTTTGAGATCACTCAAAAAACATTTGATGAAGTTTCGATGTCAGCCGTGTGGAGCAAGTTCTTCGCTCCGGTGACCGATGATTCTCTCGACACAGAAGTCACGGAAGAGAGTTTTAATAAATTTCGCGAATCGCTCGTTGGAGACGAAAAACTTGAGACGTTGAAGGCGGCGGTAAACAAAGCGTTTCTTGAGATTGACGAGCAAGGCTTGCTACAAGTCGTACAGCACGAAAATGGAACGGGAAGCCTCGAAGAAATCGAGGTTTACTCCAAAGGTGATTTACAAAACAAGAAGCGAGTTTCTCTTTCGGACGTTCGAATCGCGTCCGTGAGTGTCGATTTGCGAAACCGCCTGATTGATGAATTTCAAAAAGAATCAGCGACGATCAAAGAGGGAGAGTGGGTCGCCGAACGAATTTTTCAATGGCTGAAGCCTCAGTTGGACGTCACGCTGACTTACAATTCGACCGAGACGACTCGGGCTGTCGAAGCCGCCATCAAAGCCGTGGCGACAGAAATGCGGACTTATCAGCCGGGCGAGAAGCTGGAACAGATTGACTTGAACCTCGAGCTTCGAGGCATCAAAGGCGGTGTTCCACTTGATCATGCAGATCTTGATTTGTTGCGAGCAGAATACAACGCGCAAGTTGCTGCCGAATCCGTTGGTATGAAGATCGTAAGATCGTTGCTGTTCTTTGGTCTGTTCACTGCCGTGTTCATGATGGTCTGCCAATATTTGTATTACCGTGATCTCGATCTCCTGCAGGATCTTTGGCATTTCGCCACCTTGCTGGGGCTGTTTCTGCTAACGCTGGTTATTGCCTGGCTGTTGACGCTCAACGTCGAATGGCGTGCTGAGATCATCCCGATCATGATTTTTTCAATTACGATCGCGATCGCTTATCACATCGAGTTGGCAATCATTTTAGGAGGTCTCGTTTCGTTGGCGTTTACGGTCGCCCACGGTTATGGATTGGCGGAGCTGGTTATCTTGGTCGCGGGTTCGTCTTCATCAGCATTGATGTGCCGGCAAATTCGCAGTCGAACAAAATTGGTCAACGTTGGGTTGGTTGTTGCGGCGATCGTCTTTCCAACTGTCATCGGTGTTAGGTACTTGATGGGGCAACCTCTCGAGCTACCATTGTTAACCGATGCGATTTGGTTCGCGGTCAGCGCTGGAGTCTCTGGCTTGATCATGACGGTCTTGTTGCCTTACATGGAACGTTGGTTCGATTTGCAGACAGACATTAGTTTGCTTGAACTAAGCGATGCGAATCATCCGCTATTGAAAGAGCTGGTGCAGCGCGCACCTGGAACTTACAACCACAGTATTAACGTCGCTTCGATCAGTGAAGCGGCGGCCGAGGCGATTGGAGCCAACGGCTTGCTGTGCCGAGTCGGCGCTTATTTTCATGATGTTGGAAAACTCCGGAAGCCCGAGTACTTCATCGAGAACCAGGCTGGCGGCGCAAATAAACATGATGACTTGGTGCCAACAATGAGCACGCTGGTGATTATCGCTCACGTCAAGGATGGCTCAGAAATTGCCAAGAAACATCGCTTGCCGCAGCGGATCATTGACTTGATTGAACAACATCACGGCACGACACTCGTCGAGTATTTTTTCAAGCGAGCCGAAAAGCAGCAAGCCGAACGTCCAGACGAAGAGGACTCTCCGGAGGTCGACGAATCTGACTATCGTTATCCTGGCCCCAAGCCTCAAACACTCGAGGCAGCGGTGATGATGTTGTCCGACACTGTTGAGAGCGCCAGTCGAGCACTACGTGAGCCGGCCCCTTCCAGAATCGAAAGCCTTGTCCAAGAGATTGCGAAGAAGAAACTCGAAGACGGCCAATTTGACGACTGCCCGATCACCATCGAACAACTCAAGGCAATTCAAAAAAGCTTGATCAAATCGTTGAATGCGATGTACCACGCCCGCGTCAAGTATCCGGAGCAACAACAGTCGGCATGATAGATTTGTCGGACGAAAAATTTCGGATCGAAATCGCGAACCGTCAATCGAAGCCTTTTGAAAGCGAACGGCTGATTTTTGCCGTCCGCATGATTCTGAGCGACTACGGCGTTTTAGAAACTGAGTTCAGTATCGCCATCGTTGATGATCCGACGATTCGCGAGCTGAACAATACTTACCTCGGGCACGACTACGAAACGGATGTCATCAGTTTCGTATTGGAAGAAGACTCCGAGCGTTCTTTTCTGTCGGGTCAGCTCATTGTCAGTATTGATACAGCCGAGACGGTCGCTGCTTCCATTGGCGTTAAGCCGGAAGATGAATTGCTGTTATACGTCGTGCACGGAACGCTTCACCTGGTCGGGTTGGATGACAAACAGCCTGAATTGGCTCAGGAAATGCGTGCCGCCGAAAAAGAGTATCTCGAGCGCATGAACGTCCCTTATCGCTGGCCGAGCGACAATGAAGACGACTCCCGCGATGGTTGGGTGGATGATGGGGCGGCTTCATGATCACTCGCTTGCTTTTCTGGCTGATGCTAAGTGGTTTCTTTATTGCAACGTTGTCTGCAATTGCAGCTTGGGTTTTGAGGGAGATTGCTTGGCATGAATTAGAGGAGTATTGCAAGCTAAAGAAGCGCCGGAAGACATTTGGCCGCATCTTTGATCTCCGCGAGCAAATGCTCCTGGGTGCCGAAATTCTACAGAATGTCTCGATGGCGGTTTTGGCAACCTCGATGACTGGCTGGCTGCTAGAAAGTCGCGCGGTTCCTGAATTGTCGGCTTGGGATTTTGCGTCGATCGTAATTCTCGTTTCATTTGGACTGATTTTTTCGGGAAGCTGGATTCCCTGGGCCGTCGCTCGAATTGGATCAGTTCAGTTTCTGTTCCGAACTTGGCGATGGTGGTGGGCGGTTTCCTTTTTAGCGTGGCCACTCATGGTCGGTGGCCGGTTTGTGGCTGCCATTTTTGCGAGAGCCAGCGGCCAACCAGAAGACGACGACGATGAAGAGGAAGCATTTGAAGATGAAATTCTCTCGATGGTTTCCGAAGGTGAGCACGACGGCTATATCGAATCCGGAGCGCGTGGCATGATTGAAGGGGTCATGGAATTGGATGACAACGATGTCCGCTCTGTGATGACGCCTCGTTCAAAAGTTGATGCGATGGAATTGGAAACGAGCTGGGATGACATGATGATCCGAGTGGTCGAATCCGGTAGAACGCGGATCCCGATTTACAACAAAAAGATAGACAACGTCGTCGGAATTTTATACGCCAAAGACCTGTTGCGCGAGTCGCTTCGAAGTGAAAGTAAACGCCGTCCGCTGGCGAAACTGCTCCGCGATCCACTCGTCGTTCCAGAAACGACACTCCTGGACGAAATGCTCAGTCAGTTTTTACATGGCCGCATGCACATGTCGATTGTCCAAGACGAATATGGCGGCGTCGCAGGCGTGGTCACGATTGAGGACGTTCTGGAAGAAATCGTCGGTGAGATTGTCGATGAAACCGATCGAGAGCAAAGCAAAGAAATTACAATGCTCAACCCCAAGCAGGCGGATGTCGAGGGAACGGTTCATATCCACCGGCTGAATGAAGAGCTGGGTGTTGAGTTGCCCGATGATGGAAACTTCGACACGATTTCGGGATTGATCATGCACCAAATCAACGAGGTGCCTCGTTCCGGTCATGAGTTAGTGGTTGGCGGCGTTCAGCTAAACATCCTTGAGGCAAACCGCCGGCAGATTCAATCAGTTCGAGTGACCATCCTTGATGAAGAAAATGAATAGTGGTTCGTCGATGCTGAGTTGACCAACTTCTATGTT
>CAZPTT010000001.1:138070-139592 GCA_964589435.1 uncultured Pirellulaceae bacterium | reverse complement strand
ATTGGCAAAACGGATCATTGCTTGGCCCTGCGTTCGGCGATGCTGCCATCCAATCTGCTTTGACGGATCGAGGAATCGAGTTCGAGGAGATCAGCGATGAAAACGAATTGTGTGATCGAGTCGCCCAAATAATTGCCGATCAAAAAACGGTCGGCTGGTTTCAGGGGCGAATGGAGTTTGGCCCGAGAGCGCTCGGCAATCGAAGTATTCTTGGCGATCCACGCAGCGCAGAGATGCAATCATTGATCAATGCAAAGGTGAAATTTCGTGAGTCGTTTCGTCCATTTGCTCCAGCGGTGTTGGAGGAGGAAGCAGCCACCTGTTTTGAAATGCCGCGATCTCAATCGAGCCCATTTATGTTGTTGGTTGCCAATGTTCATCCTGACAAGCGTTTGCCAGAAAAATCCAATGAATTAGTTGGCCTGGAAAAGCTGAAGAATGTTCGCTCGACGATTCCAGCCGTGACACATGTCGACGACTCGGCCCGAGTGCAAACTGTGAATGGGGGTACGAACCCTCGCTTTCACAAATTGATAAGCCGTTTTGAAGCTTTGACCGGTTGTCCTATCTTGATTAACACAAGCTTCAATGTTCGGTCAGAGCCGATCGTTTGCACTCCAGAGGATGCGATTCGATGTTTTGAACACACCGGTCTCGATGTGTTGGTGATTGGCAATTGCGTCGTTCGTAAAATCGCAAGCGACGGTAAAGCGGTGCCGGAAAAAACTCGAACTAAGGAAATCGCGTTTTCTAAAAAATCAAGGGCTGCGGCTGCCGTCGAAGGGACGGAAACGGAGCTGAAATGGTTTGGTGTCTTGTTTGCCGTTTTCAATTTGGCGATCGCACTCGTTTTTATTCGACCTCTGGCAGTGTCAAGTTTCATCTATACGATGTGGTTCGTTTTGGTCGCCATTTTGGTTGGCTTCTACTATACCGTTGCGAAAATTCAGCCGACGGTTTATCGAAGTTGGATGTTTTTTGTGAGGCCGATTGGTAAGCTCGTTACCAATGTGTTGTTGTCGTTGGTTTATGTTTTTTGTTTCATTCCCATTGGCATGGTGATGAAGTTGGTTGGGTACGATCCACTTCAACGGAAGTTCGAAAAAACGGCAGCCAGTTATTGGATTGAGCGTGAATCAGATTCCAATACAGAACGCTATTTCAAACAGTATTAAGATGGCGTTTGCGTTTTTTGTTCAAACGTTTTCGCACTTGGGTTTTATAGGCAAGATTGGTTGTTGCGTGAATTTGCATCCTGAAAAATCATCGGGCGAAAAAGATTTGTCAAGCGAGTTTGAAGCCAAGGCTAACCGTACTCAACCTGGGTTCGTCGCGGAGTTTGTTGACTTTCTACGCCACAACAAAAAGTGGTGGATCACGCCAATCTTGATCGTGCTGTTGCTATTCGCGCTCTTGATCGTTTTGACAGCCAGTCCGGTGGCTCCGTTTATTTATCCATTCTTCTAGCGTCATTTTTAGTGATTGTGTGGTGACCCATGAAAGCTCTTATTCTTAAAGAAAC
>CAZPTT010000001.1:127748-138060 GCA_964589435.1 uncultured Pirellulaceae bacterium | reverse complement strand
CTATTCGCGCTTTTGATCGTTTTGACAGCCAGCCCGGTGGCTCCATTTATTTACCCCTTCTTCTAGTGTTATTTTTTATTTGGTGATTCATGAAAGCTCTCGTTCTTAAAGAAACCAAATCGCAGCTTGTCCTTGAAGAAAGAGATGAGCTAGCGCCCGCCAGCGGGCAGGTTGTCGTTAAGCTTTCGGCTGCGGCGTTGAATCGTCGTGACTACTGGATCACGCAAGGCATGTATCCTGGGCTTACGTTGCCTGTCGTATTGGGTTCCGACGGGGTGGGAGTCGTTTCGAAATTGGGCCACGGAGTTGAGCAGTCTTGGGCGGGACAGGAAGTCATCATCAATCCGGGCTGGGATTGGGGCGACAACAACCAGTTTCAATCTGACGATTTCCATATTTTAGGGATGCCGGTCGATGGAACATTTGCTGAAGAGGTGGTGGTTCCGGTGGAGTATATTCACGCCGCGCCGCCGCACCTGCAGTCGACTCAGTCCGCGGCCATTCCACTGGCTGGCGTGACGGCTTATCGGGCTTTGTTCACCCAGGCTGAATTGTCGTTGGGTGATAATGTCTTGGTGACAGGTGCCGGAGGAGGCGTGGCAACGTTCGTGATCCAGTATGCCGTTGCCGCTGGTGCAAACGTTTTCGTGACGTCTTCGTCGGAAGAAAAGATTGCCCAGGCCATTGGCCTCGGTGCAAAAGGAGGTTTTGACTACACGGACAACGATTGGGGTAAACAGATTTTGACCGAGGCTGGCATGATGAATATCATCATCGACAGTGCGGGGGGAGCAAATTATGCTGAACTGCTCAAGCTTGCCGCTCCCGGCGGCAGAATTGTCAATTATGGAGCAACAGCAGGGCCGCCCGAACAAATTGATTTATTCAAAGTGTTTTGGAAGCAACTAAGTCTGAAGGGTTCGACGATGGGTTCGCCCGATGATTTCACGGCGATGCTGAAATTCATCGATTCGCATCAGATCGAGCCCGTCATTGACTCCGTCATTCCACTCGCAGGTGCCAATGACGCTTTCGCGAAAATGAAATCCTCGGATCAATTCGGGAAGCTGGTACTGGAAATTTGAAGCGACTATTCGCCGCGTAAAAGCTGTTCGCACATCAGCATGGCTCGGCCGTTGTGATAGCCGCCTTGCCACATGCTGGTTCGCGGTCGGTAGTCTTTTAGCGATCCGTCTTCGTTAAGGTTTGCCCACCAGCCTCCCTCTTTGGCAACGTGAAATTTCTCGACGAAATCCAATGTCTGATTGAATAGGACTTGGTATTTCGCATCGCCAGTTAATTGCTTCATCGTGAGTAGAGCCACCAATGCTTCCGATTGAGTCCACCACTCCTTCTTTCGGTCGTCTGATTCTGAACCCACCGGGCCGCTGTAGAAGAATCCGCCGTGCTTTTGGTCATGGCCAAACGAAATGGCGTGTTCGCAGATTTCGATTGCCCACGCTTCCAGCTCTGGAGTTCTCGCTTTGACTGCGTCGGCCGCGTCAAGCACCAGCCAGGCACATTCAACATCATGGCCATAGCTTGCCCGGACGTTTTTGGGCGTATCGATTAGTTTCCAATCTGGCGTCCAACCATCGAGGTTACATGGTGCCGAAGGATGGCGAACTTTCTTGGTGCAGATGTCGATCAACTCTTTCAGGCGTGTACCTACCAATTCATCCGAAGTCGCTCGATAGAGTTGGGCGAAGGCTTCGAGCAAATGAAGGTGCGAGTTGTACGTCTTGGTTCCGAGGTCTCCGATGTAACCGGAGTGTCCATCGCCAGAAATAAGTTCCCAGTCGTCTTCGAAAAATTCGTTGTAGCCACCGTTCTCCGGGTCGTGGCATTTATCTTCGAGCAGCCGGAACATCGCGAGGGCTTCCTGCAGCGGTTCTTGTTTGCCAGTCGCGCGATGATACTCGACCAATCCATAAATCACGAAAGACGATGGGTAGATGTGTTTGCGTCGATCAGTCGGAACGCCTTTGGCTGAAACCTTTGTGAAATACCCTCCGTTGTCTTTGTCCAAAAAATGCTGCTGCAAAAACGTATATCCAGAATCAGCGGCGGTAAGCGATTGTTCTTTTTCAATTCCAGCAATCATCAACGTGCTGAAGAACCACATTTGTCTTACTTGGAGTGTGAGAAATTTTTCATCGCTGGTTGCGAATTTCCCTTTTGCGTCAAGGATTTCGAGATAGCCTCCGTCTTGTTTGTCGACGCAGGCAGGCAAATAGAAATCGATGATCGATTCTTGAAGGATTTTGCGACAGCGATCGGCTTGCTGCTGGCTAGATACGGTGTCGGAGGATTGAGCCCCAGCCGTTTTGTGGACGCCGAGCGAAATCAGAATAAATACGACGATGACGTGCGGAATCGATTTGTAGTTTACCGGGCGTGATGGTGATCGCATTTTGATTTCCGATTCCGCGAGTTGAACGATTGCCAATCTGAGGTTCTTCCGAGTGTAAGTGATGTCGGGAGTTAATTCGAGGCAAGCGATGAATTCACCCAATTCGATGCCAAAAATTTCGTAAGAAACTCGACAACGAATCCTGAACAGGCGATATTAAAGCTTCACTGATCGTCAGCCATTGATGACAAAAAATAAGTTCGAGCATCGAGGTAGTTTAGATGAAAAATGTTTCACGAAGAAAATTCTTGGCGACCGGAGTCGCTGCGGGTGTCATGACGTCGCTACCTGGAAGTGCATTGCGGGCTTCGCGCCATGTCAGTGCCAACGATTCGGTGGACGTTGGCTTCATTAGTTGTGGCGGAAGAGCAGGGCTGTTGGCCAAGCAATTCTCCAAGGTCGACGGCGTAAACATTGCCGGGCTTTGTGATCCTGATCAGAAACGCGTCGAGATCATGAATCACAGCTACGAGAAAGCGCAAAGTTGGAACGACTTGCGAGACCTTTTGGCGTCTGATGCGACCGATGCCGTCGTCGTTGCGACCTGCAATCACTGGCACTGCTTGGCAGCAATCATGGCAATGGAAGCCGGCAAGGATGTCTATGTTGAGAAGCCACTTTCACACTCACAATGGGAAGGCCAACAAACCGTGGCCGCTGCCCGTCGCTTCAATCGAATTTGCCAAATCGGAACCCAGCAGCGTTCCGATCCAATGCAAGCCGAAGCGAAAAAGTTTTTGCACGAAGATAAAGTACTGGGCGAGATTACGGCGGCTCGAGTCAATCGTTTTGGTGTACGTGGATCGATTGGCAAACGTGATACTCCGTTGCCGATCGAGAAAAATGTCGATTACGATTTGTGGCTGGGGCCTGCCCAAGATCTGCCAATCTTCCGAGATAGCTTGCATTACAACTGGCACTGGGATTGGAATACCGGATCGGGTGAAATGGGCAACTGGGGTGTCCACGTTCTCGACGACGTTCGAAATGTTGTCTTTCAAGATTCAGTTTCGTTGCCCAAGAAGATTCTCGGTGGCGGCGGCCGAATTGCCTGGAACGATGCGGGGGATACTCCGAACGTCCACTTCGTCTATTTTGATACCGGAAGTATTCCGGTCGTGATCGGGCTTTCCAACCTGAAAGCTGATCCGAACGATAAAGCTAAGAAGGCAAAAGCGGCTCCTCATCCCGGCCCCAACAGCGGCTATATCGCGTACTGCGAAGGCGGACGCTACGAAGGCCAGCGCGGAAAAGGAAAAGCGTTTGATAACGATGGCAAGCTGATCAAAGAATTTGGCGGAACCTCTGGTGATGTTCGGCACCAGCAGAATTTTATTGATGCCGTGCGCAGCCGTGACGCGTCCAGCCTTAATGCGGATGTTGAAGTCGGTCACTACAGTACTGGATGGTGTAATCTGGCCAATATCGCTTTCCAAACGGGTGGGCGATTTTCTTACGATGAAGCCAAAGAGGTCGGCCTTGAGCAATGGCAGGGCTTGATTAAGCAAATGGATGCCCACACGCAAGCACATGGTTTGAAGTTGGACAGCGATGAGATTCGATTAAGCCCAATGCTTGAGTTGGATGTTGACGATGAAAAGTTCGTCGGAGCCAATGCAGAAGCGGCCAATAAATTTATCAAACGCGAGTATCGAAAAGGCTACGAAGTGCCGGAGTTGGCGGGCAAGGTCGAGGCTCAATAAGTCAATCGATGATGATTGTTGGGGGCCATGTTATACGAGATAACCGCGTGGTAAATGGCATGGCTCCCCCAAGATTAAGTCACGAATTTTCACGGGTTAATTGTGGCGGGCACTTAGTTGTTTTCATGTAAGAAGGCGCGTCATGATTTTTCACGATGGTTCGTTGGTTCGCCGTTCCTCGAAGGCTTCGGCGGCAATTTTGGTTTGTTTGAGTTTGTCACTCGTGGCAAGTTCCGTGCATGGACAAGACGGATCGAATTCGAATTCAAAGCCGAAGAAGAAAAAGACACCGGCTCCGTTCAAGTGGGTAAACCCGCTGTCGAAGAAAGAGTCGTCGCTGCCTGGATTGAAACATGCGACGTTTTCCAGCCCTTCGTTGGCAACTGAAGTCGGATACTGTATCTACTTGCCGCCAGGCTACGAATTGTTTGAGTCAAAAGCCAAGCGATATCCAGTCGTCTATTATTTGCATGGAGGACGCCCGGGAAGTGAAAGAAAGGGGGTCAGGTTGGTCGAGTGGATGGATGAACATATTTCGGCCAAGCGAGTTGCGCCGATGATTTATGTGTTCGTCAATGGTGGCCCGGTCAGTCATTACAACATGCCGGATAATCCCAGAGCTCAAGGCGCGGATGTTTTTATCAAAGAGCTGATTCCCCATGTCGATGCGACTTATCGTACGGTCGCCGAGCGAAATGGGCGTGGAATCGAGGGGTTTTCTCAAGGCGGTCGCGGAACGGCTCGGCTGATGTTTCGCTATCCTGAACTTTTTTGCAGTGCTTCGCCTGGCGGGGGAGGGCATGCTACCGAGAAAAAGATCTCTGAGAGTGGCGGTGCCGAATCTGAAAAACTTAAGTTTGCTGAGGGTGACAATACTTGGGAGCTGGCTTCAGAATATGCTGCCGCACGAAAAGCAAATAGCCAGCATCCGCAGCTTCGGATCCTCGTTCACGTTGGTGATAAGGGATTCAACTATCAAAACAACCTGCAGTGGATGAAACACCTTTCGTCCCTTGAAATTGACCATGAAAAAATAATTGTGCCTGACGCCGGGCATAGCGCGAAAGAGATCTATCAGAAGCGCGGACTCGACATCATGCGCTTTCACGAGCAGAATTTTAAAGCCGCAGGTAAAGCTTCTGCTCAACAGAAGTAAAATTGCAACACGGAGAAATTGATGTCTGAGAATTCACCCGGTATCGATGGCGATCGGTTTTGGCTAACGCCTGACCAGATTGCAATTTACCACCGTGATGGCTACGTCGTGCTTGATGACGTACTTACGGAAGCCGAGATGGCAACTTTCGAGCCACTCTACCAGCAGTTCATTGAAGGCAAGGTTCCTGACATGGGTAAGGACTTTTGCGATATGAGCGGCCCGTATGACCGAAAGTTTGAAGAGTTTCAGTTGGTCAATGCTGTCTTGCCGCGGAAGTATCGCGCTGAATTGGTTGGCAATATCTTCGAACGTCGGGCTGAATCGATTGCACAGCAATTAATCGGCGACGAGATCGAATTGGACTACGATCAGTTTCTTGCCAAGCGGCCAGAGAAGGGCGGGGCGAAATTTGCTTGGCACCAAGACCTTGGTTACTGGCCAACAGGAACTCCCGATACGATCACGACGACTTGTTCGTTGGCTCTTGATGATGCCGATGCAGACAATGGGTGCCTGCAAGTCGTACCGGGCTCGCACCTTGAGCCAGAACTTCGCCCACATCGCCCGATGATTGCGGCCGATGGCGATAAAGGGAACCGAGAAGATTCACATGTGTTGACGGCTGAACTTAAAGACGACGATCAGATCGTTTTGCTTCCTGTCAAACGTGGCAGCATCAGCGTTCACAATGAGAAGATCGTCCATGGGTCCGGGGGAAACCAATCGTCTCGTTGGCGGCGAACCTACATCATTGCCCATCGCTCTAAGCAAACGGTGGCCCACGAGCGTTCGATTGGATTTACCCATTCGCACAATGATAAAATTCAATGGGAAACCCACTTGGATTCGCTGAAAAACTGAAACCGAAATGAACTGCGAGATCAGCAATAGCAGCGGTTGTGCTTAATAGCGAAGATTGATTATTCGCTGGTAACGCCGAATAATAAAAGCTGAGGCTTGGCGGTGGAGTCAATGAACTTGCGTTAAGTTTGGAGTTTTTTAATGGACGTTGCCAAGAAGCAAAAATGGGCGAAAATCCGCGAGCAGGGCCGGATGGCTTACGTACTGAAATACGGCGTGGTCGGCTGGGGTGTCCCGACCGGGGTAATGTTTTCAATCGTCATGGCTGCCATGCAAGGTTGGGAGCGATTCTGGGTTCTGCTGGCGGTCTCGCTGATCCTTTTTCCAATCGGAGGAATCGCGTTTGGGGTGCTGACTTGGAAAGCGAGTGAATCCAAGTATCAAGAGGCGGTTGGCCAGCCGACAGATTAGGGCGGTAGGTAGGGCTGAACTCGGGTAGAAATCGCGCAAAAACAAACGCGACCGCATTAAAAAGGTGGGATGCGATCGCGTTTGATTAAACTTGGCGGGATGAACGAGCGGCTCTGAGACGGCGGGGAGGAGACTGGTGAGCTTTGTTGCTCGTTCACGACACTCAAACGTTGCAATCGTCGTGCCAAGCAATTCGTATTGCCTGAGAGGATTTGTTTTTGCTGGATTTTCCGGGCTTTTGACGAGGCTTTTCTGATTTATGTTCGATGGTAAAGTTGGTTGGTTAGTATTTCGTTTCAAAATGAGATGAGATTCTAATTGTTAGATCCTTGTCTCGATCAGCCGATTTCCCGCATCGAAGAAGCTTTTGGCACAAAGCCAAGCTTGAACCTGTCATTATCAATCTCTTTTCGTGCTGGGCCGCTTGATTTTGTGGCTGTAGATGGCAAGTCAGCTCTCAATCCGATTTTGCTTCATGGTTCGGGGCTTAGGTCGGTACAAAGTCGGCGCAAAAACAAACGCGGTTACGCCTTATAAACTCTTGCGCACCGCGTTTGGTATTAATTTTAAAGAAGTGAACGGACAAGCCTCTGAGACGGCGGATGGGATGAGAACGCTTAAGGCTTTTGCGTCCGTTCACGAATCCTTGAAATGCAATAGCTGTGCCAAACTAAATTAATCGTCACGAAAATCTGGAAACGCCGTAAAAGCCAGCTTATTTATCTTAAGCCCCTTCGTGTCATTGGTCGGGACAGTCGGAATCGTCTCTCGCTGAGACGGAAATGTTCTTTCGAGACGGATTGAACAGAGACGGATTGAACAAAGTGGGTTTTCAGGGAAAACCATCAAGCCTCGCTGCCAGGTGCGATGGTTGGTTTGCTGTTGCAGGCTCTAACGTTTGTGTATGAGGCATGAGTCTAGCTGGCCCGAAACTAACAAAGCGACCGGCTCTAGGGGGATATAGCCAACCTCGATTCGGCATTCCTCGCGAACAGGTTTTTAAAAGGGTGCAACGGCGATCATTCGCGATGCAAACATTCGGGTTGTGAAAAGTAGGGCAGCTTTAAAATTTCATGGATCGTGATTCGATTGCTTCCCGATTCGCACGGTTTTGCTCGCGATCTTAGGCACAGAATCGCACATCTAGCCAACTTATTTTCGTTCAGCACCTTGATGAATACGTGACCAAGTTGGTACCCTTGGGAAATTTTATTTTGCTCGCTTATAAACCGTTCAAAATCGACTTTCTCCACTGGTTTCAATTAAGGTCTTTCGAGTGCCACGACGCGACGACATCAAAAAAATTCTGCTGATTGGTTCTGGCCCCATCGTTATTGGACAAGCCTGTGAGTTTGACTACTCAGGAACTCAAGCTTGTAAGGCGCTGCGCGAAGAGGGTTACGAAGTCGTGCTCGTTAACTCGAATCCCGCCACGATCATGACCGATCCGGGAACCGCAGAGCGAACTTATATCGAGCCGTTGGATTGGAACATCCTCGAAAAGGTTATTGCCAAGGAGAAGCCAGACGCGTTGCTTCCAACGCTTGGCGGCCAAACGGCACTGAATCTCGCCATGGATCTTTCCAAACATGGTGTGCTTGAAAAACATGGCGTCGAAATGGTCGGTGCCAAAGCCGACGTGATCGACAAAGCCGAAAACAGAGACCGATTTCAAAAAGCAATGGAGGCGATTGGGCTGGAGACATGTTTGGGCTCCACCGTCAACAATGTTGAGCAAGCCCAAGTCATGCTCGAAAAGGTCGGGCTCCCTTGCTTGATCCGACCAAGCTTTACGATGGGCGGCAGTGGATCAGCCATTGCTTACAATAAAGACGAATTCGAAACACTTGTCCGGCGTGGACTTGACCAGTCCCCAACCACCGAAGTCCTCATCGAAGAATCGATCATCGGCTGGAAGGAGTACGAGATGGAAGTGATGCGCGACATGGATGACAACGTCGTCATCATTTGCGCAATCGAAAACTTCGACCCGATGGGCGTCCACACAGGAGATTCGATTACCGTCGCGCCGGCCCAAACGCTTTCCGATAAAGAATATCAGCGGATGCGTGATGCTAGTCTAGCGATCATCCGAGAAATTGGTGTTGAGACAGGCGGATCGAACATCCAGTTCGCCACCGACCCTGACACCGGACGCATGATCGTGATCGAAATGAATCCGCGCGTCAGTCGATCCAGCGCGTTGGCTTCCAAAGCAACGGGATTCCCGATCGCAAAGATCGCTGCCAAGCTGGCGGTTGGATACCGATTGTGGGAATTGCCCAACGACATCACGCAGGTAACGAAAGCCTGTTTCGAACCGACAATTGATTACGTCGTCACCAAGATTCCGCGGTTTACGTTTGAGAAGTTCCCAGAAGCTGATTCGACGCTGATGACGCAAATGAAAAGCGTCGGGGAAACGATGGCGATTGGCCGTACATTTAAAGAGTCTTTTCAAAAAGCTCTGCGAGGACTGGAAGTCGGCAGCTTCGGTTTCGGCAATGACAACAAAGACCTCTGGGGAACTGAGGATCAACCTGATCACGATTCGATCAAAGCCAAGCTTTCGATTCCCAACTGCGACCGCCCTTGGTATTTGCGTTACGCACTGAAAAGTGGGATGACGATGGAGGATGTTCACCGGCTGACCAATATCGATTACTGGTTCCTCGATCACCTGGTTGGAATCATAGAAATTGAAGATCGTTTGCGAGCGACAAAACCTGCTGACGTCACTGAAGCGCAGATGCGAGAGGCGAAACAGGCTGGCTTCTCCGATCGACAGATGGCGTTCATTTGGGACGTTACCGAAGCAGAAGTGCGTACGCTGCGAAAGAATCTTGGCATCGTCGTGACTTTCAAATCTGTCGACACTTGTGCGGCTGAATTTGAAGCCTACACGCCGTACTATTATTCGACCTACGAAACAGAAGATGAAACGCCTGCCAAAGGTGACAAGAAACGCATCATGATTCTCGGCGGCGGCCCCAACCGGATTGGTCAGGGAATCGAGTTCGATTATTGCTGTTGCCATGCAAGTTTTGCACTTCGCGAGATGGGCATTGAATCCATCATGGTCAACTCAAATCCAGAAACCGTGAGTACAGATTATGACACCAGTGATTTGCTCTTTTTCGAACCGCTGACCGTTGAAGACGTCTTGAACATTTGCGACCGGGTTCAACCCGATGGCGTCATCGTCCAATTTGGTGGCCAAACGCCGCTCAACCTTGCCCGCGCGTTGTCCAATGCCGGTGTGCCGATTATCGGAACCAGCGTTGACACCATCGAAGCCACTGAAGACCGCGAGCAATTTCAACAATTGCTTCACAAGCTAAATCTCAAGCAACCGCCCAATGGCATCGCGCGGACGATGAATGATGCTCGTTTGGAGGTCGCGAAAATTGGCTATCCTGTTCTCGTTCGACCAAGCTTCGTACTTGGCGGTCGGGCAATGGAGATTTGCTACGACAAGACTCAGTTTGAGCGATTCGTCCTGGAGGCCTTCATTGTTGCTGCCGGCCAGCCAGTCTTGATCGACAAATTTCTTGAAGATGCCATCGAGGTTGACGTCGATTGCATCAGCGACGGAACTGATGTCGTGGTCATGGGCATCATGGAACACATCGAGGAGGCTGGAGTTCACTCGGGCGATTCTGCCTGCTCAATTCCACCGTATACGCTGGGCTCGGAAACGCTTGATGGAATCCGCGCTGCCACCAAAGCGATGGCCGAGCATTTGAATGTTGTCGGGCTGATGAA
>CAZPTT010000001.1:104374-127738 GCA_964589435.1 uncultured Pirellulaceae bacterium | reverse complement strand
GTTCAATTCGCTGTAAAACGTGAAGCCGATGTCGAGAACATCTACGTCTTGGAGGTAAACCCACGAGCCAGTCGAACCGTTCCCTTCGTTGCCAAAGCGACCGGTGTTCCGGTCGCCAAGATTGCTGCCAAGGTGATGGCTGGAATGACACTGGCCGAGTTAGAAATCTTTGATGAGCCAATCCCGTCGCATGTTTCGGTCAAAGAAAGCGTGTTCCCGTTCCGGAAATTCGTCGGAGTGGACATCGTGCTTGGCCCGGAAATGCGTAGTACAGGCGAAGTCATGGGCATCGCATCCGAATTCCCGATCGCTTTTGCCAAAAGCCAACTTGCTGCCGGCGTAACGCTGCCTTCTTCCGGACGGGTATTTCTTAGCGTGGCGAAAGCTCACAAAGAGCGTATCGTTCCGATCGCCGCCGACCTCCACAAAATGGGCTATGAGATCTTGGCGACTTCCGGAACAGCGAAGCAAATTGAAGCCGCTGATATCCCGGTTCAACGTGTTAAGAAGATCATCGAGGGACATCCGAACTTAATCGACCACATGAAGAATGAAGGTGTCGACTTGATCCTCAATACGCCCAGTGGAAAAGGTGCCAGGACTGACGAAGGCACGATTCGTGCGACATCGGTTCAGCATGGGATCGCTTGCATCACGACAATCCAAGCAGCGGAAGCTGCCGTCGCCGCGCTGGTTGCGCTTCAGACGAAAGAAATGGATGTCGAGGCGTTGCAGGATCGTTTTCCCGCCGCTGTAAAAGTAACGAACTAGCTTGCGGTGTCGTTGTCACGATGGAAAACGCCGAGCGACATCGACTTGTGTACAACATGATATTGGGCATGACGTCGACCTTCGTGCGTCAAGAATGTTCGTGTGCCACAGTCGTTCGGGAGACATAGCCGTTCGGAGATGCGAGGTTTTGAGAGATTTAAACGTTCGGAAACAAACGTTAAGAGGTGCAGGCTTTCGAGAATATAAACGTTCGGAGATGCGGGCGTTCAAGAGAATAGGTTTTCGGGCGAATTGTGACGCACAATGACACTCTCCCTCCGGGAGAGTCGGGCTCATAGGCCCGGAGAGGGCCCTCCCCGGCCGCTACTGCGTCCGACCCTCCCGCAAGCGGGAGGGTGTCTCAGGCGATCCAACTGCAACCTACTCAAATAGCAATCGCAACGAACCGACGGCTTGGCCAATTGCGACAAACTCAAGTATCAATTCCATCGACTCAACTCAACTCAACGACACACAGACATGAAACACGAGACTTGAGACACAACATTCCCATCTACGGGCAACTGGTAAGCCGACTGCCCGATCAAACCTTACTGACTAACATTTCCAGTTCTCACACCCGGAAGACTTTCCCGCGATGCAGATCCGATTTTTTCACGCTGATGATTTTTCCGAGTACTCTTCCTGGTTTGCCGATCCAGTTCTGAACAAAGAGTTGGGGCCGTTGGATGCGGAATGGCTAGAGGCCATCATGAGCGAAAACCCAGTATCGCAGTTTGCCGTTATCGCTGGCGATGAGCTTGTCGCCGTGGTCGGTGTCGCAGTTCCAGAAGAGGATCACTGGCAATATGTGATCACCGACATCTCGGTCAGACCAGATTTAAAAGAACAAGGCATCGGACGCGTCGCCATCGAAATGACGACCGAGCAATATTCGCTTAACGAAGACCAACGCTGGATTACTTATGTTAGTAAGTCCAACCAAGCGGCCCAGGATTTCTTCCACAAACTAAGCTGGACCAGTACCGGCAGGCCGGACGAATCAGGCATGATCGAATATCGAAAACCATAGAATTAGGCCTCCTACTTCTGAATCAAATCCCCAACCTTCCTTGAGCTTTGAATTTCCAATGGCGATTGACTCTGTGCAAAACGACGCGCGTAGTAACTCTCAGAATGACGCTTTGACCAAGCGCGACCTAGATGTGCTTTGGCATCCCTGCACGCAAATGAAGGATCACGAGCACTATCCGCTTATTCCGATCAAACGTGGCGAAGGAGTTTGGCTGCACGATTTTGACGGGAACCGATATATCGATGCCATCAGTTCGTGGTGGGTCAACATCTTTGGTCACGCCAATCCAACGATCAATGCCGCGCTGCAAGTTCAAGCCAGCCAGCTAGAACACGTTATCTTTGCCGGTTTCAGTCATGAACCAGGAATTCGTGTCGCTGAGCGATTGGTTCAACTGACGCCGCCCGGCCTGGATCGGGTTTTCCTAACAGACAACGGGTCATCTGCTGTGGAGATTGCTCTAAAGATGAGCTTTCACTATTGGCAAAATATCGGACAGTCAAAAAAGAAAGACTTCGTTAATCTGGCGGGTAGTTATCACGGTGAGACATTTGGCGCTTTGGCGGTCGGCGACGTTGCACTTTACAAAGAAACCTACGAACCGTTGCTGATGAAATGCAGAACTGTCGATTCGCCAGACTGCTTCAATCGTGAGGAAGGGCAAGACTGGGAGTCTTATTCACTACAGCAGTTTGAGTTGATGGAACGTGAACTTGAAGAGCATCACGAAACGATTTGCGCCGTCATTGTTGAACCACTCATTCAATGCGCTGGTCACATGCGAATGTACCATCCCATTTACCTCGAACGTTTGCGTGAATGCTGCACTCGCTTGAATGTTCATTTGATCGCGGACGAGATCGCCGTCGGTTTTGGGCGAACGGGAACACTGTTCGGATGCGAGCAAGCCAACATCTCGCCAGACTTTATGTGTGTCGGCAAGGGGCTGACCGGTGGTTACTTGCCTTTGTCAGCGGTACTGACCGGTAGTGAAGTTTACGAAGCCTTTTATGACGACTACGAAACGCTTCGCGCTTTCTTGCACTCTCACAGCTACACCGGCAATCCGCTGTCGTGCGCAATCGCCAACGCCACGTTGGACTTGTTCGAATCAGAAAATACGATCGAGGCCAATAAGCAACTTGCTCAAGTCATGAAGGATTCGTTTGCTCACTTGGCGGATCATCCTCACATCGCCGAAGTTCGGCAGACCGGGATGGTGCTGGCTGCCGAAATGGTAGTCGACAAAAAAACAAGGCAACCCTTTCCGTGGCAAGAACGCCGAGGGCTCAAGGTTTACCAGCACGGTTTGCAAAACGAATGTTTGCTTCGGCCGCTTGGCAACGTTGTCTACATCATGCCGCCTTACGTCATCGACAAAGAGCAAATCCGACATCTCGCTCGGATTGCCACCGAAGGAATCGAGATTGCGACGGGGTCGTGATTGGGTTTTTAAGCCCATTTTGAGGCCCTCGTAAACTGCTGGCATAAACTAGGGTGAAAAAGGTTTAAAGCGTCATGTCTGTGAAGTTGTTGTGATACAACAGACGCCGTCTCAACAGTCAATCGAAGCCCTATGCTGGGCAAAAACGGTCCGACTATCTTTGCGAATCAGGCTTCATCCGACATAATGTCGACTTGACCAACATTTGAATTTCGCCTTCAAAATCTACAACCAACTATGCTCGACCAGAAATCTGCTGAACCCACGACCGAAAAATGGACTCGTCAAAACGTCGAGGCACTTTTTGAGTTGCCATTCAACGACTTGTTGTTCCAGGCGCAAACGGTTCATCGCCAGCATCATAAACCGAACTCTGTCCAGCTAAGCAGCTTGCTCAGTATCAAAACGGGCGCTTGTCCTGAGGACTGCGCGTACTGCCCGCAAAGTGCGCGATACAAAACTGGATTAAAAACCGAACGCTTGATGCCGGTCGAGCAAATCGTTGAAGCCGCCAAAAAAGCCAAAGCCAATGGGGCTGGACGGTTCTGCATGGGCGCTGCTTGGCGCAGTCCGAAGGATGGTGATGTTGAACAGGTCGCCGAAGCTGTCGCGGCGGTCAAGGAGTTAGGGTTGGAGACGTGTGCCACGCTTGGCATGCTGACGCCGGAACACGCTGGCCAACTCAAAGATGCAGGTTTGGATTACTACAACCACAACCTTGACACATCGCCAGAATTTTACGGCGAAGTCATTACGACTCGAACTTATGATGATCGCTTGGAGACCTTGGAGAACGTTCGCGGTTCGGGCATGAAGGTTTGCTGCGGCGGCATCGTTGGTATGGGGGAAACCAAACAGGATCGTGTGGGCTTGCTGACGACGCTTGCCAACTTGGAACCGGCTCCCGAAAGCGTTCCGATCAACAATCTTGTCAAAGTTCCCGGTACACCATTGGCTGAAACCGAAGACATCGATCCTTTTGATTTTGTGCGTACGATCGCTGTCGCACGGATCTTAATGCCAGATGCCTATGTAAGGCTTTCGGCTGGTCGAGAAGAAATGAACGATCAGATGCAAGCTCTTTGCTTTATGGCAGGTGCCAATTCAGTATTTTATGGCGAACAGCTCTTAACGACTGGCAATGCGACGGTTGAGCACGACCGTGAGTTGTTCTCTAAGTTGAGGATTTCTACGGAAACGAAATAGAGTTGGCAATCGGTTCCGCGGCAAACAAATGGATCAGGGTTGGGGCTTCGTAATTGCACACTTTTGAAACCCGACGTGTGAGCGACAGAACTTGAGCTTGATTGTCTTTCTCACTTACGCGTTTTGAGGCTGCACACTTTTAGCGTTTTCGGGCTGAAGACCTAGCAATTTATAAAAACGTCGAATGTTTCACCGATTAACGTCCAGGCCTTTGGCCCTATGAATTATCGGGAATCAGGCCCCAGCCCTTCAGGCTGGGCTAGGTAAACGATCGGGGCTTCGCCCCTAAACAAAACACTGCAACCTCAAACTTACGCGTCGGGTGACCATTCCTTGAGGAATTCGTTGCTAGTGCAACTTCACAATGTTCGATTCTGGTTGCCGGCATCAATTGACTAATTTTCATCATGACGTTCAAAGACCGACTCACTCGATTGCATTGCGAACGAAGTGAACAGAATCTGACGAGAACGCGCGTTGTCGTTGAGAGCCGCCAGGGTCGTCACTTTCAAGTCGCGGGAAAGTCTCTGCTCGATTTTTGCAGCAACGATTATCTAGGACTCAATGCACATCCCAAGCTGGCTCAGGCCAGCCAGCAGGCAATCGATCAGTTTGGCGCGGGAAGCGGTGCCTCGCATTTGATCTGTGGTCATCTCGAAATCCACGAGCAATTGGAAGCAGAGATCGCTTCGTTTGTTGGGGCCGAATCCGCAATCGTTTTCTCGACCGGCTACATGGCCAATCTCGCGATCCCTCAAACATTTCTCGACCGGCATGGATTACTGCTAGAAGACAAGCTTAATCACGCCTCGATATTGGATGCAGGGCAGTTGTCGAAAGCAAAAATGAAACGGTACCCGCACTGCGATATCGATTCTGTGGAGAGGCTGTTTACCGATTCGAACGCCCAGCAAAAAATGCTGATCACCGATGGCGTGTTCAGCATGGATGGAAACATTGCGCCGGTCGCAGAGCTCGATGAAGTTTGCCAACGAAACGATGCTCTGTTGGTCGTGGACGACGCGCATGGGTTTGGGGTTCTTGGAGAGAAGGGTGGCGGCTGCTTGCAGGAGCTAAAGATTCCGGTTGCTGGTGACGTTTTGATGATGGGAACGCTGGGCAAGTCCGCTGGAAGTTTTGGGGCATTCATCGCTGGTGATTCATCCTTGATTGATTCGCTTGTGCAATTCGCACGCCCTTACATCTACACAACCGCGTTGCCTCCTGCGGTCATTGGCGCATCGCTGGCGGCGATCGAAACGATGAGAGACGAGCCTTGGCGGCGGGAAAAATTGTTGTCCAACGTTGAATACTTTTGCCAGCGGGCGGCATCAAACGGTTTGGGTTTGGCCACCGAAGAATCCAAGGCTGGCTTGAGATCGGCAATCCAACCAATCGTCGTTGGAAGTGCTGAGTCAGCCACAAAGATCAGCCAGCACTTGATCGAGCTAGGTTTCTGGGTCGCTGCCATTCGTCCGCCGACGGTTCCAGTAGGAACGGCGCGGCTTCGCATCACATTGACGGCCGATCATGAACACGACGACATCGATCGCTTGATCCAAGCTGTCACCAGCGATGAAATTCAGAAGTTGATGGGAGATTTCGTCTGATGAAAACTCCTTTAGTGTTGCTCCATGGCTGGGGCGTCAACTCACAAATTTGGAATCCAATTCTGCCTGCATTAAAACCAGTTTTTGATGTTCATGTTTTGAACCTGCCTGGCTACGGAGCCGCAGTCGACCAGGTTGCCGATGATTTCGAGTACGATTTGCCATCGGTCGTTCAGCATGTCTTGGCAGCTGCTCCCGAGACAGCGATTTGGGTTGGCTGGTCGTTGGGAGCGACGATTGCGATGGCCGCAGCTCTTTCCGCACCCGATCGACTTTCAAAGCTGCTGCTGATTTCCCCGACGCCCAAATTCATGAATGAGCCTGCTTCGGATTCCAATCAGCACTCTGATGTGAAATGGGAAATTGGAATGGAGCCAGTGCCCATGGACGCACTCGCGCGATCATTCGAATCAAGCTACTCCAAAGGCTTGAAAAAGTTCTTACTATTACAGTTCTCTCATTGTTCCAACATGAAAGATCTCGTTCGCGCAGCGTCCCAGCAAATTTCCAAGCTGAAGCCACCGACAAGCGGCACGTTGCGCGATAGCCTAAATCTTTTGGCTACAACAGATCTGCGCGAACAAATTCCAAACTTACAGATCGAAACGCAGATCGTGGCTGGGCGACACGATCGCGTCATCCCTCATTCGGCAAGCCAATGGCTGGCCGACAATCTTCCTCGCGCTGAGATCACACTGTTGGAATCTGGACACCTGCCATTTATCGATGCGCCCGATTCCTTCCTGGCAAACTTACTTTCGTTTGCGGGGCATGCAGAAAAATGAGTCTGGCGAAAAAACAAATTGCCCAACAGTTCTCGCGTGCCGCAAAGACCTACGACGAAGTCGCTCAGCTCCAATTCGAAATGGCGGAGCGTTTGATTGAGCGTATTCCGTTGGCGTCAAAGGGAACTCTTGTCGATCTTGGGTGCGGAACAGGACATGCGTTGAAGCTACTTTCGCAGTTTCCTTGTCTCAAGCTGACCGGGATCGATTTGGCGGAAGGCATGATCGAGCGATGCCAATCACGTTTGGCCGATGCCCCAAGCAGTATTGAACTGATGGTTCGTGATCTTGAGCAAACGCAACTGCCGACAAATTCGGCCGATATTGCCTTTTCGAGTGCAGCCATTCAATGGTGTGAATCCAAAGTTGCGTTTGCAGAGTTTTCGCGAATCCTTCGGCCTGGTGGAACATTGTTGGTATCGACATTTGGCCCCGCCACCTTGTCGCAATGGAAGCAGGCTTGGTTGGCGATCGGAGATCAACATCAACGAGTCAACGAGTTTGAAACGATTGACGACCTCACCAACTCCCTGCGCGCCGCCGGAATCAATGACCTCGAAATCACTAGCGAAGTTCACACGGCAGTATTTACCTCGACCAAGACCATGCTCGACAGCATCAAAAAGCTAGGTGGAACCAACGCGTCTCAATCGCGGCCAACTGGTTTGCTGGGGCGAAAAAAATATCGCAAATTGATCGATTACTTTGCGAATCAATTGGAGGCCGACGGCCAGCTTGTAACCGAGTTTGAGTGCATCTTTATCCACGCAAAAAACAAAGCTTGAGTCGCGGCGAACTGTGTCGTTGATGCTCGGGCGTTAGAATATTCGCGAATTTGTTGGTTGAGTTTGTATCACTTGAGAAACGCTAGCGTTTTATTCCGTTGCCCGTTTTTTCGAGGCCAACTAGAATCCGTTCCCACAATCAAGATGAACTAACGAGTGCGGTCTACGTAAATGAAGCTCGATCAGAGGATGCAGAGCGTCCAGTTGATTCTCTCGGATGTCGACGGCGTGTTTACCGATGGAGGTATCGCTTATGACAATCAGGGAATCGAAGTCAAAAAATTTCACGTGCGAGATGGTTTGGGCGTAAAAGTTTGGCAGCGAACTGGATACCGATTCGGAGTGATTACAGCCCGCTCATCTCACATCGTCAAACTGAGGATGGCAGAGTTGGGTGTCGAGATTGTCCGGCAAGGAGCAGACGACAAACTTTCGATCGGCAGCAAGCTTATTGATGAACTCAATCTCAAACCGGAAGAAGTCTGCTATATCGGTGACGATTTGTCTGATCTTCGTTTGATGCAACATGTTGGGTTGGCGGCGTCGGTGGCCGATGGGGCGGCTGAAGTTCGCGCGGCGGCACACTTTACCACCAAAGCCAATGGTGGCCACGGGGCGATTCGCGAGTTAATCGAAACGATTCTCAAAAGCCAAAATCGTTGGACAGAAATTATCAATTCATATAGCGACCCTTAGCCCGAACGAAACATTGTCTTGGTCGAAACGGATTTGAACTTCCATACGCCCAAGTAAACGAATTAATCGCATAAAATTTCCGTAACATTTGAAAAGGAATTCGAACGTTGCCGCAGCCAAACTCACAACCGAGACCAAGACGGATTCAACTAAATTCGTTTGCGTTGTACCTCATGTCGCTGGCTGCGATGATCGGACTTTATGCACTTTACGCGAAGCACCTCGTTCCGTTGATCGAAGGCCCCCAGAATATTGTCCGGCGTGAAATCGTTGCGCCGAATATCTCAACCTCTTCCCGTTTTGACAAAACAGAACTCACGCAGATGTTGCCGGAAGATGCGTGGGAACATGGCGATGTGAAGACCTTGTTAACCTCACAAGGAACAATCCTGTTTAAGGACTTTGAGCGAATTGAAGGCGGATTCGTTGAGGTGTTACCATTCACGCTCGTCGCCAACATGGGTGGAGATCAAACTGATCTTACAACCGAAGATCAGCTCGACCCGGACGCGGATAAATCAGGGAATAAGAAGCCACTTACAGTGCTACGCTGCCCATCAGGCGCGAGGTTGAAACTTAACAAAGGTTTCGCAGACGTCTCACCGGGAAAAACCAAAATGGAGTCCGCCGAGTTGATCGGCCAAGTCCAAATCTCTCGGCCGCCGAGTAGCCCCACGGCTGAAGACGGTATGAAGATTAGGACTAGCGATGTCAAAATTGACAAACATCGAATTTACACATCCAAAGACGTTATTTTCGCAATTGGATTAAACCGAGGAAGGGGAACCGATCTGACCATCGAGCTGGCCCATGACTCGAGCATGAATGAGATCACCGGCGACTTTTCGAGTGTCGAAGGCATTCAGCGAATAAGTTTGGCGGTGCTGAAACAATTGCGTCTTGAATCTCGTTCGAACAACGAAATGCCAAACGTGCGTGGATTTGCATTTCAGCCGGGCTCAACTTCTCCTGCTCAAAATTCCTCGGCTCGAAACAGCCAGCCATTTTCAAAGATGGATAGTCCACTCAACATCAGTTGTTCCGGCCCATTCGTTTTCGATTTTCCTTCCCAGACTGCTACCTTCGCCGATCAAGTTTCCGTGGTGGTGGAAAATGAATATCAAGACAACATCAAGTGCGACCACTTGTCGGTCACCTTCGACAATGTCAAGAAACCTAGTTCCGAGGGAACTGCTAATTCACCAGCGAGCATTTCAACGTCGAAAACGTCCAACCAAATGAATAAGCTGAAGTTGCGTGAGTTTGTGGCAACCGGCAGCCCGGCGGTTGTCCTTTCGGCACAACGCAAAGCCAAGATCACTGGTGATCTAATTAGCTACCAAGCCAATCGACAGCTACTGGTTGTTCAAAGCAACGATCTCGCCAGGCCGGTCGCAATCGTCAGTCCTGACCTGCACCTTGTGGCCGGCAAAATCGACTATCAAATTCCAGCCGACGGCTCGATTGGCCTGATCAATGCCAAAGGGCCGGGCAAAATGCTTCGGCCTGCCGGCGCGAAACGAAAAGAGTTTTACGTGGAATGGACGGATCGGCTGATCGTTAAGCCACTTCCAAACTCGCGGCAGCTCGTCACGCTGACAGGTGGAACTCGAGCCAGAATCGACGGCGACACCAATATCAAATCGGATCTGCTTCATTTTTGGTTGCATCAAATCCAAGTGAACGAGATTCTGGCTGACGGCCAGTTGAAGCAGTCGTGGGATTATCAGCCAGAGCGGATCGCCGCCGAGCAAAATGTCGAAATCGTTTCCCCAAAACTTGAAGGCAAAACCAACCGCCTGATCGCAAGCTGGCCTTTGATTCCAGCCAATCAATCGAGCTCGATCATGCGGACGCATTTGAATCAGCCGGCTTCAAATGATCGAAACACACGCCCCAGCATCGACAATCGTTTTGCTTCATATCAATATCAGGCAACGTTGAGAACGCTCCGCCCAACCTATCAAGATTCCTACCAGGATTCGGTTTACCAACCTCGGATTCAGGATGCAGACTCAATTCAGAACCTTCGGTCCGTTGGCCAAAACTTCGCCCCGATGCCTGTTCAATCGGACTCGCAGACAACGACTGTTCGAAGGCGTCAACCCAACCAGCCCATCCAATCCAACCAAGCCATCGGTCGTGATGAAATCGTCGGCCGCATCCGTCAACCTTCAAACGCCGAAAACCAATCTGCCGGTGGCCAAAAATCTAAAACTAAAAAGCGGTTGTCGTTTGTCGGAGATTCAGTTGAAGCGAAGCTGGTCACCAACGGAGATGACACCGAACTTCAGAATGTCGTGATCAACGGCAATGTGACAGTCAAACAGTTGATCGATCGCCAAGACTCCCGTATCGCAAGTAATTCACAATCCAATCAATCGTTGAACATCACCGGCGATTCCGTTCAAGTCACGCCCATCAACAAAGAGCAATTCCGCTTGATGGTGGCTGGCGACGGGCAGCGATTGGCTTGGGTCAACACTAAGAACTTGCAGCTTCGCGGTGAGAAGATCCACATGGATCAACCGGCCAACAAGCTTTGGGTGGAGGGTAAAGGTCGTGTTGAAATCAAGAACAAACTTCAGCCCATGAAAGCCAGTGCGACGGCCAAGACAAACTATCAGGATGTCACTGCAAACTGGAAAGGCGGCATGATATTCGATGGCGCTCAGATCTATTTTGAGCACGATGTCGAAATGACTGCATTAGGATTAAGTAAAGACAATCAGCCAATTGTCACAAAGTCGTCAAGCGAAGGACTGAGCTTGAAACTGTCTCAGGCAATCAACTTTCGCGATCTCGATGGAGACCAAGAACTGGACGATATCGATATTACCAAAATGGAAATTGTCGATCGCGTGATCGAAGCCCAGCGAGTATTCCCATTGGCGAATCCTCCAGCGGCAAACCTTTCGGCCGGTCGCATTGCCCCTTCATCAATGTCAAACCAAACGTTTGACCGCGCAGGTAGTTTGGTTGAGAGCCAGAAATTCCTGGTCGCCCAGGCAACACTTGATGCTGATTCTGGATCCATCAAT
Organism: uncultured Pirellulaceae bacterium; assembly: GCA_964589435.1. Taxonomy (GTDB): domain Bacteria; phylum Planctomycetota; class Planctomycetia; order Pirellulales; family Pirellulaceae; genus Mariniblastus. Next base: position 116,364 of record CAZPTT010000001.1, on the reverse strand, counting down.
TCGGCCGGCCCTGGAGTGTTGATCCAATACAAAAAGGGCAGTTCAAAACTGCTGGTTGATCAGAATGATCGGCGTACAGAAAAAACAAAACCCAATCCCGATGGCTTAAACTTTGTTCGAGTAAACTTTGATGGTTCGCTGAACGCAAATGTTGAAAAGAAAGAAATTACAATACGGGGAAATGTCCGAACCATTTACTCGCCGGTTCAATCGACTTCCGAATCATATGATCCAGACCAATTGTCGCGACAGCTCCCACCCGACAGCATTCGAATCAAATGCGAGCAATTGAAAATGGTTCAGTGGACTCCTCGCAATTCATCAAAGGCCTCAAAAGAAATGTTGGCCACTGGCAACGCTCATATTATCAGTAGTAAATTTGAAGCGACGGCAGATCGGGTCAGCTACAGCGAAGCAAACGACTCGCTGGTTATCGAAGGCACGGCTCGATCGGCGGCACAACTTTGGTCTCGGCCTCCCGCAGGATCTGTGAAACACTTGGTTGCGGAGAAAATCCTCTACCGTGTCAGCGACCAGTCCTATGATGTGCAAGGCGTCAAAAGTGGCGGCATGAGCCAATAATTGCTCACGAAGTCGCGTTGTCTATTTGAGTCAATCTGGCAAATGTGGGCTTTTTCTGCTTTGCCCAATTCTTGCCGGTGAAATCGCCTTGCATCCCCAAATTACTGCCGCTACAAGTGTGCAGCGTTCTCGCATCTTCTTGGGGCAAAATGTTCTACTTATTGCCGAAACCTGAAACACACATGGGATGGTCAGTTCTGACCTGGCGGATTGCCGCGCTGTTTTTGCTGCTTGCCAGTTATGCCGGTTGCAATCGATTGAACGTGTCCAAGCCTCCGATCATTTCCAAATTTGGCAGTCGGCTTCAGCCATCCAACAGTCGTGATTGGAAACCTGAACAAGCCCAAACGCCGTTTACGCAAAGCGATGGCAGCCGGTACCGCGTTCACAATATCCGAAACTGCAGCTATCTTTCCACAGAAGATTATGTCGTCGACTATTTTGATCGAACCATCGATTTGTCTCAGATTCAATCTGTCGATTTTATCGTGGTGCCATTTAATTCGGCTCCCGCGTTAGCGCACACGATGATCAGCTTTGGCCTCAATGACGGAACTTATTTGGCAGTTTCGGTGGAGGTTAGAAAAGAGAAAGGTGAGAAGTTCAACGCGTTTGCCGGCGCGGCGCGGACATTTGAACTGATGTACGTTGTCGGTGAAGAACGAGATTTGATTCGTTTGCGCACCAAGCATTACGACGCCAATGTGTTCGTGTTTCCGACGGTGGCCACGCCAGAACAATCGAGGCGACTGTTTGTCGACATTACCGAACGAATGAATGGCTTGGCGACTAATCCAGAGTTCTATCACTCGATCACCAACAATTGCACGACCAATTTAGCGGATCACGTGAACCGAATCAGCCCCGAGCGGATCGCCTACGGTTGGCAAGTTCTCATGCCAGGTTTTTCGGCCAAATACGCTTATGATATTGGTTTGCTCGATAACCGAATTCCATTTGAAGATCTGGAATCGATCGCCCAAGTAAACTCGTTAGCCGAACGACACTACGACGATCCACAATTCTCAAACTTGATTCGCAGCCGGCGGCATTTGATCGATCGCTACCTTGAGCGAGCTGCCTCTCGGGAGCCAACAATGGATGGGCGAGGCGGACAGTTATTGAGTAGCGAGTTCGGAACGACTGGACGTCGGCGATCCTTCCGGTGAGTTCTCGCCAACCGCTATAATCGAGTTCCATGGAGTGAGGCTGGGGCATGTCGTGAACATGGTTATCCCAACTCAAACGATGGGGAACGAAAACCCTTTTATCAAAGTGGCCAATTCTTGAGCCAAGTGGATTCTTCTGGATAGTGCGATATTCTTCGTACTTAAAATTTCCAGACAAATTCTCGATTGCACTATGATGAAGAAAATGCTTGCAAACATGCGCCGGCCGCAAGTTCAGGTGGTGGCGATTTTCTTGTTGTTCGGATTTGGTGGGATTGGCCAAGCCGATGTCGTCGATCTCGGCGCCCTGACCAATGATGCCTACCTGATTGCTGGTAATACAACAAAAACAGGTCGCGACCAAACTGGAACCCTCTTCGAAGCGCCGAACGTTGGCTACAACAGTGCTGTTGCCTTATTTGATCTCGATCCCGATAGTCCCGTAAGTGACGGAGCCTTTCTTGATTTTTCAACCGATGATTCAATCAAGATCGATTTACTCTACGACAATCCGAATCCAACGACCGGTGGTGCTTTCGTTCTTCGTTTGTCTACCGCAACATGGGATGGAAGCCAGTATCATCCGACGGGCGAGCAACATTCTCATGAGTTCATCAATTGGGTTAACGATGGAACATGGAATACCTATGAGGTCAGCATCGACTCATTTTCTGATCCGATCGACGACTTAAGCAAGCTCACCCAAGTCTTCCGATATTCACTGGATGCCGTTCAGTGGGACGCTGTTAATACCCCTTATGAATTTGGCGTCGCAAGTTTCCAATCTTCGGTACCGGAACCAGCCACCATAACACCATTGATCTTTGGTGGAATCGTGTTTCAGCTAAAGAGACGCCGAAGCCGGTGAACGAACTTAATTCCCGGGAGGCTCGTTTGCTTAATTTAGAAACCGGCAAGAAATAACTTTCCGATTTCAAGCCAGTCGTGCGGCTCGCAGACGGTTCGGAGAACCGAGCAACATTGACACTCAGCTTTCCATGGCTGATAGCGTGCCTTCAAGACACGGAAGTTGTTTTGGGGCTGTTCTTTAATCGATCAAGCTTAGTGTTACTAAATACTTAATTCCCGTTGATCACTTCATCCAAAATCTGGTTGAATTGCTGACTGGTAAAATCCATTTTCCCGGACGCTTGGGCGCAAAGTCGTTTTTCCATTTCGGCCATCTCGCCATCGACTGCCATCAATCGCAGCATCTCTTTCATTAGCAATACACGATTTTCATGGCCTTCTGGAATCTTGACTTGAATTTCACCGGTTGAAATTCCTGCCATCGCCGTTTCAAACTCGTCGTTGGAAATTCCCCATCGGTTGGCTCGCTCCACGAGAAACTTGATCTCTTCTTCGGTAAACTTTTTGTCTGCCGCAGCCAGATTGACCAAGTTATGAAACAGTTCTACTTTTTCCATTGCCCGCCCCTAAATTTTTGTGTGAATTGGTTGGCTCGATTGATTATTCGACGAATGGCCTTTAAAGCTTTGAACTCTTGTAACCCGTCGGACGTGAAATGATTGGTGTCGTTTTTTGGTTTGCGTGAGCATGCCCACGCAAGCGAGGGCATGGCACCCATGGTTGCAAACTCAGTCGTAATGAATCCCCTTGATCCGGGAACCCCTAGGTTCGCGAATCCCTTGACCAGCAAATTCCTCGACCCGAATCCCCTAAACCCGCCGAATGAAGTCAGCAGCATAGCTTCGCACTTCTCTGCCGTTAAGTACATGAACCATTCTCAATTGCTGAACCGTCGAATCGCTGAACCGTGACAATGGTAAATGCACCCAAGTTTTCTTGTACATCCGCGCCAATTGCCGCCATGCTGGCCCAGGTGGAGCAGGGCTGACCAGGGCGATGTGCGGGCACTGACTGTGCAGGCAAGTCGCCGCAAGAATCCGTTCTTCCATGGTGGTCGTGAAGTCCAAACGTGGATCCTGCCAGATGTCAGCGATCGGAATTGGCGGATACAAAAACATCGCCCCGCCATAATTCGCCAAACAGATTCCGGGGCCAACGGGCTGTTCACCAAAGTCAGTCGCGAAGAAAGCCAACGTCGATTCGTTTTTGTGTTCGGCAAACCAAGTCGTTCGCCAGGGATAATCACGAGGGTCAGCCGGCGAATCGAAAAGCATCACCGCCGCATCGAGTTTCCCTTGGTTGGGGGGAAGCACTTTGACATGAATTTCGTTGTCGTACCAATGCCGGACAGTTTCGCGAATGTCAATTCCATCTTTGATGCTGGTCGTGAATTTTTCAGTCTGAGCCAGATCAGCACCCATCACTTCTTTGGCTCGGTCGAATACGGATTGACGAAAGTTCTCAATGAGGTCGTCTTCCGGGGGCCAGCTACATTGGGAGTAGGGGTTCCATTTCTGCTTCCAATCATTCTGCTGCTTCACATCGGGTTTAGGCACCAACTCCAAATGGCACCATTGCAGCGGCGGCCCAGGCAGTCGATTGGCCGCTGAGACGACTTCGCCAGCGGGCAAAGCAATTTTGTCAATCGACACGCGAACTTGTGGCAAATTGGAATCCGGCATATTTAACTTGCGGGCAAATCGATACTGCTTGGCTTTCTCCAAAACATGAAGTGCATATCCATCGCCGGCAACCTGTTGTGCGGCGGTCACAATGGTGGTCAATTGCGGAGTGAAACGATGATCGATCAGCGTTAGATTGCGAATGTACTTCAAGCACTGCGACAGGAGCTTGGGAGTGATTTTTCGAGCGCGGCTTTTGTATTCTTCGTTGTACGATTCGCGGGAAGCAATCAACAGTTCCTTGACGCCGTCGATCGCTAAGTTCTCATCGTCCTCTAGTTCGCTACGCGCAGTCTCGTAGAGATCCGTAATAAATGGCAGTTCGCCTAACATAAAGTACAACGAATCTTGATCGACCTGATTGTGTTCAACCTCTTCAACGCTCTCGCTCGTAGGACAATCTAAAGAGCGGTCTTGAAACGCTTGACGCACCCAAGGCCAATCGAGAATGCTGGTTACAAACAGAATGTTTTGAAAGTCGACCGAAAGTTCCTTTAGTTGCCAAGCCATGTGTCGAATTCGATTGCGCCACTGGGCGTTGTGTCCCGGTTCGATGTTCGGCAAAACCGCTGCCGCGAAACGCTCGATGGGCAAACGCTTGAGTGCATAAGCATCCGGCATGACTTGGGAATGCGGTCGATAGAAGCTGGTTTCCATGTCGATAAAACGACGTGGAATATGATCGCCCATGGCGGTTCGCACGGCAGCGATGACAGGCTGGCATGGATCGATGGGAACAAAGCTAACGCCTGGTTCTCGTTCTTCGTCGTCTTCATCGTCAAAATCTTCGCCTAACGCATCGTTGGAATCATCCGGATTGAATTCGCCTGACGGCTCGTCGCTGGGCGTCCACTGAGTTTGATAAACGGGGCGATCACGTTGGACAACGATACTGGGAATTGGCAAATCTAAAATCGCCGATTCAACGGTTGACTGAAACGATGGAGGCAAGGGCAAGGCCACACAGTCAAAGGATTGAGACATCATGATCCGGCGGACTTCCCATGCAAAATCGCCACTTCCGTGAACGATTGGCAGCGCCGTTACGCGCGGTCCGATTTCAAGCAATGGATCGATCATGTTCAATCCTCATCAAGGACATCGTAATCGCCGCCGTCACCGTCTTCGTCGTCTGATTCGCTTCCGAGATCTGGATGAAGTGGGTCGTCGGGTGAAAAGAAGAAATCGCCGAAGCCCATCGGCAAGGCCTGTCCGCCCAACGTTTGCTTTCTTTGCGCCGCCAAAGATTTGAGATCCATCGCTTCCTCGCCAAGGCATTTTTCCAAGGCTTCACGCCAAGCGGCGTCGGTCGAAAGCGGATGGTCTTTTTCTTGAGCGATTCGCTTCATGGCATAACGCAATAGGTTGATGCCATCGCGTGTTGAAAAGTCAAGCTTCAACTCATGCGAGCTTTGCAAAAACTCGACGGTCATCGCCAGCATGTCTTCTGCACAAAATGGCAAGTGATATTGCAAGATATGTTTTTCGTCAGCCCGAGACGGAAACTTCAATGTCAATGTTGGCTGCAGCCGGCTGAGAATGTAGTCCGGAATTTCGAACGTTGATTCATCTTGGTTCATTGTTACCGCACAACGAAAATTCGGATGAGCCTCAACGTTGATGCCAGCGATGATTGATTCGACATACCGACGATGATCCAGTAGCGGAGCTAGGGAGGCCCATGATTTTTCATTCATCCGGTTGCCTTCATCAAGAATGCAAACGCCGCCTTTGATCATTGCCGTGACCAACGATGATGCGTGGTAAGCGATCTTGCCGTTCTCTGACAAGACTGGCGTAATGAGCAAATCTTCCGGGCGAGTATCCGCGGTGCACTGATATATGTAGAGATCCTGCTCACGTTGATGGGCTGCGGCCATCGCCAACGCGGTTTTCCCAATTCCCGGCGGCCCAACCAGTCGAGGTGTTAGCGGTAAATCGTTTTCGTCGACGACTAACCAGCAGGCCAACACCTGTTTTAAAACTTCTTGCTGTCCAATCCATTCCGTGGAAAGGACATGGGGCTCTGAGAGTTGCAGGTTCACTCCCTGAATCTTGTGTGTTTTGCCCATCGGCGATGACTTCCTCATCAATTTCAAGAGTAGCAGGTACGACGTTTTTTCAGACGTTTGCGCATCTGCGAATTACAACTTTCGGTGACCTATCAACCGGACGTGATTTGCTTCAGGTAAGTTCGCGACTTTACTGGCGTTACCAGAATCTAGTTGGCCAAGATACTTTCAGCTTCAACGCAACTGGTTTGTCCAATTGCGTCAATTGTTGTTTGCCGTAACCAACTTGCGAGTTGTCCTTGAGGACGCTTGCGCTACTTCTCATTGTGCGCCGTCACGCCGTCGACAGAAAGTGCCCCGTTTCCAGAAAGAGCTTTCAAGAAGTCGACAAGGAATCCAACTTCTTCGTCGGTCAACTTCAAGGGCTTCATTTTCTTGTCGAGCCCCGGGTCATCGGGGTGCCCGCCTTTGTTGTAGAACTCCACAACTTCTCGCAGAGATTTAACACTGCCATCATGCATATATGGCCCCGTATGTTCGACATCACGAAGCGTTGGAGTCTTGAAAGTGAACTTGTCGGCTTCGTTCTTCGTGTGTTCGAAACGGCCTTCATCCCGATTGGCAACTCCAAATTCGACGCCCGTATTGTGGAATTCTTCGTCAGTAAAATTTTGGCCCGAGTGGCACTTCCAACAACCACCTCGGCTTTCAAAAATCCACAAACCTTGCCGAGCCGATTGCGAAAGGGCTTCGTATTCGGCGGCTCGAAACTGGTCGACCGCTGAATTGCCAGACACAAGTGTTCGCTCAAAGCAGGCAATCGCCATCGCCAAACTTCTTTCGGAAATGAGTTCTTCCAAATTTGAAGAATCTACCTCGGTAAAGACTTCACCAAATTCCTTGACGTAGGATTCTTCGCCACGCAGTGCCACTAAAACCGCATCCAGATCACCACCCAATTCAGAGTCACTGGTTAAAGGGCCGAGGGCTTGCTGTTCCAGTGAATCGTCGCGACCATCCCAGGAGAAAATCTCTCCATAAGCCCGATTCAGAATTGTCGGCGCATTGCGTCGTCCAAGCTGGCCCTCAATCCCAATCGGTTTTTCATCAGGACTAGCAAACGCGTATTCAGGCTGGTGGCAACTGGCGCAGGAAACGGTTCGATCTTTGGACAGAATCGGATCAAAAAACAGCCGGCGGCCTAAAGCGACTTTTGCATGAGTCATCTCGTTATCAGTCGGCACATTGGCCTTGCCTTCAAAGCCAACTAACTCAGGGTGTAACTCAATCTCTGCTGGCAAGCTATCAACGGGCAAGACGGCTTTGACCTCGTCGTCTTTGTCGTCGACCATCGTGGCTGTAAAAAGACCCGCCGACAGAAAAAAGAACAACAGGAAGAATTTTGATGTCATAATTTCCGAAACCAATTTGCGTTCATCCGAGGCTGGATGGGCGGAATTTTAAAACGGTTGCCGTATGCCTCAGAGCTGGCATTCTACCCCGAATTCGCCTGCCGACAAACGAGTTAATTCGGATCCTTCGCCTGATGGCGAACGAGTTCGCGAAATCGTTCGATGTTTGTGAACTGCCATGCCAAGGCTATCATTTCAAGTGGCTGAAACATCGGCTTTGCCGGTTGAGTAAGCTTGACAGGTCGTTAATTCCCCATCACCAAGTTCAGTGAATTTCACATGATCCAGTCTCAGTTCCGCCGACGCCTCAGCCTTCAATTTTTGTGCCTCGTAATACTGATGGGCACTCCGATTGGATCGATGCTTTTCGCTGGAAACGTTGTTGCTGAAGAAAGCGAAAACGCCAGTGAAGAAGTTAATTCACTAGAAATTGGCGGCAGACTACCTGAGTTTGCCTTAAAAGATTTTCGCGGCAAAGTCACAAACTCTGACGAGACCAGCGGCAAACCAGTTGTCGTGTTCTTCTTCGGTGTCGAATGTCCATTGGTTCGGCTGTATGCGAGCCGTCTAAAGGAACTCGATGACAAGTTCTCCAACCAAGACATCCAGTGGATCGGAATCAATTCCAACCAACACGACTCGCTGAAAGAAATCGAGCACTTCATCAAAGAGACGGGTACTGAATTTACTTTGCTCAAAGATCCGGGCAACACGATCGCGGATGCATTCGGCGCGACACGAACTCCAGAAGTGTTCTTGTTCGACGCCGACCACAAACTGCGTTACCGAGGAGCGATTGATGACCAGTACACCTACGGCCAACAAAGGGCGAAAGTTGGAGATACTTATCTCGCGGACGCAATCGCCGCCAACAAAAATGGAACAGAACTAGCGACACCGACTACGCCTGCCGTCGGATGCATCATCGGGCGAAAAATGGAAGCCGATCAGACCAGCCCAGTGACCTACTCAAATCAAATCAGTCGCATCATCCAGGGCCATTGCCTTAGCTGTCATCGTCCCGGCGAGATTGCTCCGTTTAGTTTGACTGACTACGACGAGGTCGTCGGTTGGGCAGAGATGATTCAAGAAGTCGTTGACGATCGCCGTATGCCTCCATGGCATGCCGATCCAAAACATGGAACATTCAAGAACGATGTTAGCTTAAGCCCAAAACAAGTTTCGCACATCAAGCAGTGGGTTGCTGCTGGAGCTCCCGAAGGCGACAAAGCGGACTTACCTCAACCCATCAAGTTCACAGAAGGCTGGCAGATCGGCGAACCCGATGTAATCATCGCTATGACGAAGACGCCTTTTAAGGTGCCGGCGACCGGGGTCATTGACTACAAGCACTTCGAAGTCGATCCAGGCTTTACAGAAGACAAGTGGATCTCTGCCGCTGAATTGAGGATTGGCAACCGAGCTGTTGTCCATCACATAATCGTCGCAACCAAGGGCAGGCGTCGAGCGAGCAAGAAAGTTCGTAATAAGCAAGGCGACGTTCCTTCGGAATGGCTGACTGCGACTGCTCCCGGTTCGCCGCCGCTTCAACTGCCAGAGGGCTACGCGAAGTTCATTCCCGCTGGATCAAAGCTGATCTTTCAAATGCACTATACTCCCAACGGCACGCCGCAAACCGATATCAGTTCCGTTGGTTTTAAATTCGCCGACCCAGCTACGGTCAAACGAGCCGTCGGAACCCGCGAGATCATCGAACAAGATTTTCGAATCCCTGCCGGCGCAGATAATCATAAAGTCACCGCCAGCTACCGATTTCGAAAAGACTCTTTGGTGCTGTCCATGTTTCCACACATGCACATGCGCGGCAAATCGTTTCGCTACCTGGCGGAATACCCAGATGGTAAGTCCGAAATTTTGCTTGACGTGCCGAGCTTCGATTTCAACTGGCAGAACGGTTACCTTTTCAAGGAACCCAAACGAATGCCGGCTGGTACGAGAATTGTCTGCACGGCTCACTTCGATAATTCTAAAGGGAACTTTTCGAATCCGAATCCTAACCGAACGGTGCGTTGGGGAGATCAAACTTGGGACGAAATGATGATCGGCTACTTTGACATGGCTGTCGAAAACTGATCGTTTGTCACGTTTTGTTTTTGCGTATGCTTGAACATACCGCGTCGGATTGGCCCTGGCAATTCACTTTACCGGCGCTGCCTTTTGCTGCGCCAACCGGCCCGCATCTCGGTGGAGTGGCCGCGAAACGGCCTTGCTAATCCCAATCACCAAACCGTCACCGACATTTAGCTCGTCCGCCCGACAAGTGTTTATTCTCCAAGTGGAAATGAGAAAAATTTCTTTGATTGAGCTTAGAAATTCCCAAATGTTGAATCATCATGCGCGAAAGGAAGTAAGATCTAACCAGTTCATTTTCAATGGAGAACTAAGTTGTATCGCTTCAAACTCACGCCGTTTTCAATGCCTGTCGTGGCAATCGTGTTTTTACTGATTGCTTTTCCTTTCGCCGCTACCGAATCGGCAAACGCGCAATCCGAAAAAGGCAACTCGCAACTGACGGCGGAACAAATGTTTGCTCCAGACCGTGTTACTGATATTCAAATTGAACTCGATGAAGCCGATTGGAATGAAATCAGAGCGCAGGGCAGATCCTTCGCGCAAGCCCTCTCGAAGAAACGACAGGACAGCCCTTTCTCCTATGTAAAAGGCAACGTGACGATCGATGGCGTCATCGTTAAGAACGTCGGCATTCGCAAGAAAGGGTTTCTTGGTTCGCTCAACAACCAACGTCCGTCGTTGAAAATCAAATTCGAAGAGTACGAAAAGCAGTCACCGGTTGAAGGACTTGATCGTCTAACGCTCAATAATAACAATCAAGATGCGGGGCGGATCTGTCAGTACCTTTGCTACAAACTGTATCGGGAGTCGGGGACACATGCACCTCGATGTGGATTCGCGAAAGTGACCGTCAACGGAAAATATTTGGGGATATATTCTAACGTCGAAGCTATCAAATCCGATTTCTTGAAGCATTCGTTCGGCGACGATTCTGGTGAACTTTACGAGGGCACGGTTGCTGATTTCTTTCCGGAAATCGATAAATCGTTTGAGCAAAAAAACAAAGCCGCCAATCACGAACTGGTTCATGCCGTCACCGAAGTGCTGGAATCTGATGAGGTGGACTTCAATGAGCTGGCGAAGTTAGTTGATGTGGATTCATTTCTGAAGTTTTGGGCGATGGAAAGTCTGATTGGTTTTTGGGATGGCTACTGCTCGAATCAGAACAACTTCTATATGTATCGCGACCCTGAGTCGAAGAAGTTTGACTTCATCCCATGGGGAACGGATTCTGCCTTTACCGATGTCAGTCCCATTCCTCCACATGTTATTCGCCCTCGTTCGGTTCACGCCAAAGCCATTCTTCCCAACAAGCTGTATCGCAACGAAAAAATCAAAGCCGACTATCAGGCGACGATGATGAAATTGCTCGAAGAACATTGGAATGAAAAAGATATTTTGGCGGAAATTGATCGACTTGAAGGCATGCTCGAAAAACACGTTGCCGAAAGCAATGATGGATTTGACCGAACCATGAGAGGTTACCGGCGGTTCATCAAAGGGCGTCGCGAGGGAATTACCGATGAGTTTGCCGATGGATCTCCGAAACTAAAGTCTCGTGAAAAGCGCCCGCTTTATTTTGCCGAACTTGGAACTGTTGAAGCAAGCTTCTCCACCAAGTGGTTTGATAAAGAACCTAAAGACGCAACTAAATCAGGCGAAGTCTCCGTCAACATGAGCATCAACGGAAAAACAATTGAACTGTTGAACCCGGGTGTCTATGCCCGCAAGGATGATCGCAATCCGGTCAACGCGACTATCATCGTCAAGGGAACCAGTAAAGCGACTGGCAAGGAAATCATCATCGGCGTCGGAATGCCCAAGACTGACTTCGCACCTTCTGACAAACCGATTTCCGCTGGCGGAATTTTGATCCAGCCAGGGTCTCTCGGAATGGTGAACGGAAAAATGAAAATGATGTTTGGCGTAGCCGAGCTTTCAAAGGCCTCGCTCAAACCTGGCGAGCCCGTGGTTGGCACGCTGTCCATGAAAGTTGGTGACTTCAAATCGTCCGGCGCCGAAGATGAATAGTAAGCAACGCTCAACCATCAGTTGAATGTGATACGATGTTCGTGCGACCAAACAACGGACGAACATGAAGCCTAACGCTGATGAACGCTGATGAACGCTGATGAACGCTGATGAACGCTGATGAACGCTGATGAACGC
>CAZPTT010000001.1:101946-104274 GCA_964589435.1 uncultured Pirellulaceae bacterium | reverse complement strand
AACGCTGATGAACGCTGATGAACGCTGATGAACGCTGATGAACGCTGATGAACGCCAAGTCTGCCAATTCTGAGGATCAAAGTTCCAGTAGAAATCGATCTGGAGCGCACGGCCTGGAGACACCGCTTGTTCAAGCGCTGATTCCAGTTTTGTTTTTGGCGTTGCTGATTTTGTACGGGCTTGTCGTTCGACCATTGGTGTTCGCTCAACCGCAATTGCCACTGGAATTGATTTTTATCCTCGCCGCTGCCGCGACAGTGTTGCAATTGTTGGTGACTGGCCATCGTTGGAACGATATTCAAAACTCGATCGTGGCTAAGTTTCAAAAAGCCATCCCGGCTTTCATGATCTTATTTTGCATCGGTTTGGTGATTGCCAGTTGGATCGTATGCGGCACGATCCCCATGTTGGTTTATTGGGGGTTAAAGATCATTGACCCCGCTTACCTCTACATCCTCGCTTTTTTAGCGCCCATCGTTTTTTCTACTTTGACCGGAACCAGTTGGGGATCCGTCGGCACGATTGGCGTCGTTTTGATTGGCATCGCAACGGCGTTGGATGCAAACCTTGGTATCACCGCCGGCGCCATCATTGGCGGCGCCTATTTTGGTGACAAACTTTCGCCACTTTCCGACACAACCAACTTGGCCGCGTTGGGAGCTGGGGTCGATCTTTACGACCATATTCGATCCATGCTATGGACGACCGTTCCTTCGGCCATCATTGCGGGATCCATCTATTTTTGGATGGGCTCCGTTTATCCACCGACCGTTTCAGGCACCGAAATGGCTTCGTTGGATCCATTCCTGAGCGCGTTCGAATCGATGTTTTACTTTTCGTGGTTTCTGCTGCTACCACCGATTATCGTCTTGATCGGAAGCCTGCTAAGAATGCCTTCGGTTCCCGTTCTATTGTCTTCCGTTTTTGTAGCCTGCATTCTCGCGCTCGTGTTTCAGCAATTTTCTTCGACCGATGTTATCAATAGTGTTCATCAGGGGTTTGACACCGGCATGGTGACCTGGGTGGATGTGGTTCCCGAACAGGTTTCCGCCTTGCTCAATCGTGGAGGACTGTATGCACTTAACGAACCAATCATTATCGCGTTTATGGTTTTCGTTTTCATTGGTGCGATGGATCATATCAATGCGATGCCAACGGTCGTCCGCCACTTGATGGGTAACGTAAATTCGCAGTCAGGCACCGTTCTTGCCAGTCTGGGAGCAACGGCGGCTACCAATGCGATGACCTCGAATCAATTCGCGACCAGCTTTATTATTGGCGATGCTTTTAAAAGCAAGTATGACGAGCAAGCGATTCCGCGCCCGGTTCTTTCCCGTTCCTTGGAAGACACCGGCACGATGCTTGAATCGCTTGTGCCATGGCATACTTCGGCGGTCTATATGGCAACGACATTGAGCGTGCCGCTGGCCGACTATTGGCATTGGCAATTGTTGTCACTGACGAATTTTGCCATGGCAATCTTTTTGGCGCTGACTGGGATTGGTTGCTTTTACGGCAAGAAAAATGTTAGCGGAATTTCCGACAGAAACGCTAACGAGAATTCAGACGTGAATGCGGACTGATCAACCCAACTCTCTCGACGAAGAAAGTTGATTTTGAATTAGCTGAAATTTGGCCTAAATTTCGTTTAACCATCAATTTCAAATTCTCCAGCCCGCTCGATTACTTTGCCTGTTTCTGTACAAGTTCGATTCTCGACCGGCCCGTTCCAAAATTCGTCCATGATTCGATGAAGATCCTTGTCGATGTGCTTTAATCGGAACTCGGCTTCGTAAACCAAGTGCTCGTCATCCGGGCAAAACCATTGCAGCTTGTCTTGGGTACCTTCGGGCCTGGGAAACTCAACAATCAAACCGATCGTTCCATCCGGGCGTTGCGGGCGATGTGGGACGTCCCGAGGAATCAAGAACATTTCGCCTTCTTTGATGACGACATCATGTGGAGGCGAGCCGTCGAGCGGACGAACGCGAACCGCAATGTCGCCCTCGAGTTGATAGAACAATTCCTCGGTGGGATTGACGTGATAATCGTTGCGGGTGTTGGGGCCCATGGAGACAAACACAATCACATCGTCAGCTTCTTGATAGAACTGCTTGTTCATCACCGGCTTTTTGAATTCGTCGGCGTTGTCCTTGATCCACTTCATCAAGTTAAACGGTTTTTGCATCGCCATGGAAATCGCTCGTTGAAATTTGAACCAATTAGTTTATTCAGATCTTAACGAACCGATTTGCCTTTGTCAGCAGTTTCCACTCAGCAGTTTCCACTCAGCAGTTTCCACTCAGCAGTTTCCACTCAGCAGTTTCC
>CAZPTT010000001.1:99902-101846 GCA_964589435.1 uncultured Pirellulaceae bacterium | reverse complement strand
CTCAGCAGTTTCCACTCAGCAGTTTCCACTCAGCAGTTTCCACTCAGCAGTTTCCGTCCGGCGTTGGCATCGACCGATCGCATCTTGATTCGCCTTTTCATGAAAAATCAGCCACAACCGAGCGAAACTCAAGTGCGGCCAATGAAATAATAAAGCTTCTGGTTGCAGCAAGGCTGAAGGCAAATCGACACGTTGCGATTCGATCAACGCTCCTTCACAAGAAACTTGTTGGAGATTGTCTTGAACGAGATCCGATCTCGCCCTGATCCATGCACCCAGACGAGGCCCTCTCGTTCTGTTTGATTGTTCAAAACACTCTTGCCTTCGGCCAGTGCTAATATCTCGTCGATCGTTGCAGGCACTTTTCGCTCCTCAAGAAACGGAGCTTGCTCCAGTCCTAACCTCTGGCAAATTTCACCCATCTCCTGCTTCTCGACGTAGGCGAACTTCTCGATGTCGAAGATGTTGAAGACGAACAGTTGGTGCTGCTTCAATTTGTAAAGATTTCCTTGGATCCCAGGGCCAACCAACTCGCCCTGAATCGCGATTCGATTTGATTCACGATCCAATTTCCGCAGCTTCGATTCCAAATCCAGTGCATTAGCCATTTGCCAATACGAATTGGTGTCGCTTGGCTTGTATTGCCAGTTTCTGCCACAGACGCCAAGTTGATCGTTATCAAAGAAAGCGGTGAACGAAGTGCCATCGATCTTTTCGCTGACAAAGAACGTTTTGTCCCGGTAAGAATCGTAGTCCGAGGCCAGGTTTTGAATCCGCTCTTCCTCAGTCTTCTCACACATGGAAGGAAACGGCCCGACAACTTCACCAGCCAAACAGGTGGGCAGCGGCGGTTCGTATTTGACAATTCCCAATTGCTCTGTCACGTCGTCGCCGAGGCTTGATTCCGAATTCAGAACCGAGATCGGCAACAGCAGACCTTGCGAAATCTGACCGCGCAGTTTGATTGTCCGCAAGCGGAATCCTTCTTGCTCGCCCATCTTTTTAAACGACGATTTTCGCAGGAATTCGAACTCTTCTTTGATCGGTAAGTAAGAATCAATTTCGCAGTAGACGACGCGATCCCCTGGCTGAAAATCGCCTTTCTTGACGACACATTTCCAACCGTCGACCACGGCAAGCTCAATCATGTCCGCACCTGCGATTGCTTTCATCTCAGTGATCTGTCGAACGGTGGCAAGTTTTCTCATGTGAATCTCTATCTAAATCTGCTTTGTCTGGAAACTGAGGGGCAATTCATTTATGCCCAGGCTTGAGCGACACCAGGAGAATTTTAAGGTTCGCAGTTGGAAGACAGAACATTGAGTTGCCACCGATTCTCGGTCACAATGAAGGAGCACCAACCAATCCAGGGAGAAGCCATGCGGCGTTCAGTCATTCAGCCATTAGCGATATCGTTATGTTATTTGATCGTGCTGAGTTCGGCCAATTCGAGTTTCGCTAATGATGAATTGAGCGAGAGCGAATTCCGAAAACTTCATTCGGAAATTGTTCCAGCAACGCCTGCCTGGAAGTCGATTCCGTGGTACGCGGATTTGATTAGTGCGCAACGGGCCGCGATTAAGCAAAGCAAGCCCATTTTTATTTGGTCAATGGATGGCCATCCGCTCGGATGCACGTGAAATAATGGTGTGGTCGACCGTGCGTCGATTTTTTCCGATCCTGAAATTATCGAGATGCTGCAAAACGATTTCGTCCCCGTCGCGATTGACCAATGGTATCAGCGAAGACAACAAGACTCCGAAGGCGAATTTTACCGCAAGGTCGCCGGCCAGGGCCCTCGCAATGACTTCAATAAAACAACGCAGGGTCGATACGTTTGTACCGCTGATGGCAGGCTACTGGGCTACAACAATAACCGTGGCTCGGAGCGTATCGGCAAAGTTATGAAGGAATCCTTGAAAGAATTTACGTCCGAATCAGAGT
>CAZPTT010000001.1:87442-99802 GCA_964589435.1 uncultured Pirellulaceae bacterium | reverse complement strand
ACCGACAATCAAGACACGCGTTTCAAATTCTCATTGGATCCGGGTGGGGTGACATTGCGAGTCCACTCAAAAATTCTTGCTGGTTACGAGCCGACCGACGAGTGGCATGCGGCTTTCCATGGAGCCGTCGGCCGTGACAACGCTTGGTTACAGCCGGCTGATATTGAGACAATCTTGAGCTGCTTAGAAAACGGCGGAACGCTTGATGACAATATCGCCCGACGTATTGCGCGGTTCCACCTTGATGACAATACTCGCGGCGAGCCGACTTACTGGACGAAACGTGACGTCAAGCAAATTGAAATTCGATTTGGTAAAGACGGAAACGTTTTTGGCAACGTCCATCTTGAAACGTCAAATGGGAAACGGGGCTTCATTGCGCAATTGCGAGGTGTCGCCAAATCCAAGGGTGATCGTTTGACCCAGTTTGATTTAGTCGCCAAAGGTGAATACTGGGGCAACGGGCGGTTCACGGGTTTCGCACCGAAAGGAAAATTTCCGCTGGTGATTTCATTTCGCATCGCCGATGGAACAGACCCCTCCGACGCGATCGCTCCGCACGGAACCAAAGCAGCTGGGAAGGACTACTTCGAGTAGAGATTGGGACTGATGCCGTTCAGTGAAGTAGCGGAGCTTGGCAAGAGTTCTGAACAAACTAGAGTTGGAAGGTAGCCGATGTTGAGAAAAACAGCAGTCTTGACGACATCCGCTACAGGTTTTCAGCTTCATTGAACGGTGCTCGGCCAATTCCAAAAAAGCTGGACACGACTCCGGCATTACTTGGTCAACTCGCCCGCTCGCACAAAGCTTGCCAGATAGAAACGACCATCGTCTTCGCCAAACGGAAGTCTCATATTCCCTCCCGCATTCTCAAAACGGACTTCAATGAACCCACGAAACTTGACGTTCAACTCAAACCCGTTCGGCACGGAATAATCATCTGTCTTAATCACCTTCAAGCTTTCCAACTTCCTTGCGACTAAGCCGGCGGACACTTGCTGGACATGACGCCGATTCGAATTTGGAATTCGCTCCCAGCATGTACAACCGAGATACTTCGCTAACGACTTCTCTTTGATGGCAGCTTCGATCGCCTGCCCAAGCGCTTCAGCCGAGGCCTGTCCGAATTGTTGCTCTCCGTTTTGATCCGGCAAAGCCAATCCGGCATTCGGTCGGTTTGTCGGGGAAACTTTTGCTAGTTTCGGTTTGAAATTTAGAGCCACGGAGTTCATGCAATATCGCTTGCCGGTTGGTTGGGGGCCGTCTTCAAAAACATGACCGAGGTGAGCATCGCAGCGACCGCAAGTCACTTCGATTCTTTCGACACCGCCTGAGTAATCGAGAACAAGCCAAGTCGCTTTCTTGTCGATCGGCTGGAAATAACTTGGCCAACCCGTCCCCGATTTGAATTTGGATGCAGAATCAAAGAGGGGATTCCCACAGCAGACGCATGTGTAAGTTCCTTTCTTTTTGTTGTTCCAGTGCTTACCAGAAAACGGCTGCTCGGTTCCCTGTTGTCGCGTGACGCTATATTGCTCGGGAGTCAGTAGCTGTCGCCATTCGTTTTCCGACTTGATAACCTTGTCGGGTCGCTTCGGCTTTGTGACGGCACGCTGTGCTTCAGAACGTTGCGCCGTTTCGGATTCTTGATTGCCTTGAAACGCCGTTACTGGAACGCTGTTGAGAAAATTAAGCCCAACCACAACGATTAAGATCAGCCCGCGATCTGCAAACCGGTAATTGGTCGAATATGTTGTAAGTTTCACTTTAATTCTCCGTCTCGCTATTTCGCCAGATTAAAACTCAGTTTGGCGTCGTCGGCACAATCTGAACGATTCTCATTGTATTCTTGATTAACTATTCAGCCAATCATTCGTTGCCAACGTGACAAAACCAACAAAAAATAGTTTGCCCGCAGAACGCAAGGGTGGCACCCAGGAAACAACCTCAGCCAATTCTAAACGACCAGAGAAACTGGTCGTCTTGTTGATTGTCGCCGCTGTCGCAATTGCTCTCTTCCTTTTGTCGCGACGATTCTTTGATCTCGATTATCTTTCACAATTCGATTTAAAGATCAGGGATTATTATGCGGCTAACCCAATCACGGTTTACTCCATCGCTTTCTTGATTTACGTCTTGGTAACCGGATTTTCGATTCCCGGCGCAACATTGATGTCGCTGGTTTACGCCTGGTTTTTTGGGTTTTGGCGTGGCCTGATTTTGATCAGTTTCGCATCAACCGCCGGAGCCACGCTGGCTTTCTTGCTCAGCCGTTACCTGTTTCGTGATTGGATTCAAAGCAAGTTTGGTGAACGGTTGAAAACGTTTAATGAGTCGCTGGACAAGGATGGAGCTTTTTACTTGTTTAGTTTGCGGTTAGTGCCCGTCGTCCCGTTTTTTGTGATCAACGCCGTGATGGGTTTGACTAGAATTAAGGCGGTGACTTTTTGGTGGGTCAGTCAAATCGGTATGCTGGCAGGAACGGCGGTTTATGTTTATGCCGGCTCTCGAATTCCCGATCTGCAAACGCTGGCATCTGAGGGTGCCGGTGCGATTTTTACCAGTTCTCAACTGACTCAACTGGCAATCGCGTTTGCGTTGTTGGGTTTGTTTCCATTGGTCGTTAAAAAAGTGTTGGCTCGATTTGCCTCGCCCAGTTCCGCTCCATCGTAGTCCCGCTCCGGCATAGTTTCTCGCCGTCACAGTTTCTTGTCGACGTATTCTGCTATTACCTCGCGAATCTTCTCGGATTTCCAAAGGGCGGCGATCTGAGCTCCCAACTGAGCGTCTGCCTCTGCAATATTCCTCATCGCAGGCAGTCGAACATTCTGTTTGGTTATTGAAAAGACTTCCGACGGAATCGCCATCAGTTTTTTAGCGGTTGCGATTGCGGTATCCAGTAGGACGTCTGAGCTGACCAGTTCATCAGCCAGCCCAACCCGCACTGCTTCGTCATCTCGAAAGGTGGCACCAACATTGATCATGGTTTGGAAAGCTTGCGGAGCCGCCACCAGGCGCATGGTTTCCAAAGCAACGGGTGGGAACGCGACTCCAACGCGCATTTCTGGCACGCCGATCCGAGTTCGCGGTGCAAGCATCCGGTAGTCGCAGGCCGATGCCATCACGCATCCTCCAGCGACGGCGTGCCCATTGATGGCGGCGACCAATGGCTTGGGAAATTGAAACAGTGATTTGAAACAAGCATCGAGGGACTCGATGAACGGATCAACATACGCATCGTCTTCGTCAATAAAGCGTCGCAAATCAACGCCTGCCGAAAAAACTCTGGTTGCTGACGTCAGCACAACGGCTCCGGAATTGCTTCGCTCGATACGCTTCAATTCTTGACGTAGTCCATTCGCGAACTCGACATCCATCGCGTTGACTTTGCCATGCTGCATCTTCAAGATCGTGATGCTGTCGATTTCGGTCGTTTCAAACATTGGTGTACTCGTAAGTTGTTGCTAGTTCTTTCAATTGATTAGAATCAAGCTCGCAACCAACGATCAACCGGAGCTCTTGATAAAGATGCAATACAAATCAATAAAACCGTCTCTGAATCGAAGCAACTGGCCCGCATTATTAGTTGTTTTGCTGGCAAGTTTCACGGTTCAATTTGCAAACAGTCAAACCACTCAACAGGGATCGGTCACAGATGAAGTTGGTGATTCACTGTTACCGACAGGTCGAAAAATTAGCCCCGCTGGTGAGTTGATTTCGTTTTATGGACGCCCGGTCGACATCAAGTTAAGCCCCGATGGGAACTGGCTGTTCGCAAAAGATCGTGACAGTTTACGAGTCATTGATGCCAAGCAGTGGGAGCTTGTCCAAAAGATCAGTAGTCCGGGCGGAGCTTCGCTGTGGGGTTTGGCGGTGGGACAAGACAACCGAGTTTACTTCACCAACTCAAAAGCTGGCCTGCACGTTTTTGCGTTGAAAGACGCGGAACCGACAGCCGAATCCAATGCGACCGAGCCAGACGCAAGAGACGAAGATGCGAAGCCATTCAAACTGGAACGAACGATTGAACTGCCCGCTGACTCGTTTCCATGTGGTATTCGATTGTCCGACGATGAAAGCACAGCCTACGTTTGTCTTTCAAAAAAGAACTGTGTCGCGTTCGTTGATTTGAAAACGGACAAAATCACAACTTCAATCGATGTGGGAGTTGCTCCGTTTGACGTGGTTCAAACCGGTGGCAAGCTATTCGTTTCCAATATCGGTGGTCGAAAGCCAGTTGCAGAGGATTCAACGGCTCCATCGGGTGGAACCGAAACAGTGATCGACAAACGCGGCATCGCCAGTACCGGAACCGTCAGCGTCATCAACATCAACAGCGGGAAAGTGGAACGGCATGTCGATACCGGCCTGCATCCATCGGTGATGACGCAAGGTTCAGCCGAATTAGATGACCTTTTTCCGGAAGGCTCAGCCATCGTTTGCAATACCAATGAAGACTCAATCAGTCTGGTGCTGGGCGATGCTGCGGAAGCTTCGACGTTCAACGTTAAGCCGGATGATGGACTTCCGTTCGGATCAATGCCAAGTGCGATTGACGTGCTTCCCGAGCACCAGCTCTTTGCGATCGCATTGGCAGGCAATAACGCGATTGCGATCACCAAGTTCGGGGGATCAGATTTTCGTTTCGATATTGCTGGCCTGATTCCAACGGCTTGGTTTCCAGTGGCGATAGCTCATGACAACCAACATCTATACGTCGCTTGTACTAAGGGAGTTGGCTCGCGCAGCGTCGTCCGCTCGGTCGAGAAAGGACGTAACTCTCACGATCACATGGGAACGATTCAGCGAATTCCGATCGAACAAATCCTTGCTTCGCAGAAGTTGCGACAATGGACAGAGCAAGTCAAAGAGAATTCGCGATTCACAACCATCAAGAACTCGATTGAAAGCCAGCAAGAAACGACGGACATCGCAAACACCAAGCCCGTCCCAGTTCCCAAAAGGCTTGGCGAACCAAGTCTCTTCAAACACGTGATTTACGTCATCAAGGAGAACCGAACGTTCGACCAAGTATTTGGCGATGTAAAGGAAGCCCGCAGTGAGCCGGAACTGTGCGTGTTCCCCGAAAAGATCACTCCTAATCATCATGCGCTGGCGCAGCGTTTTGGATTGTTGGATAACTATTACTGCAACGGTGTTTTGTCCGCCGACGGTCACTCTTGGGCAACCGAGGGAAATGTTACGCCTTATCTAGAACGAGCGTTCGGTGGTTTCGCTCGCAGCTACACATTTGGTGATGACCCAATCACCTATTCTTCAAGCGGTTTCTTGTGGGATCATTTTTTGGCCGCAGGACTTTCGTTTCGTAACTATGGCGAAATGGATTATGCGAAACCACCGGCCGGTATGAAGTACCAAGAAATTTGGAAGGCCTTCTCAAACGGCGAAGCCATTGAATTCGAGCAGAACATCGGCGTCGAGCGGTTGAGGAAGTACTCAAGCCGCAACTACCCTGGCTGGAACATGATGATTCCAGATGTGTTGCGGATGGAACGATTCCTGACTGAGTTTCGCGAGTTCGAAGAAACAGGAGGCTTGCCGAATTTGACGCTCGTCTATTTGCCGCAAGATCATTTGGGCGGTGGCGTCACTTCGGAAGCTCACATGGCCGACAACGACCTGGCAGTTGGTCAACTTGTTGAGGCAGTCAGTGGCAGCCGGTTTTGGAAAGACACCGTTATTTTTGTCAACGAAGACGATCCGCAGAACGGCTACGACCACATCGATGGCCACCGGAGTTTGTGTCTTGTTGTCAGTCCCTATAGCAAGCCGGGTGTGAATCACAGTTTTTACAACCAAACGAGCGTACTGAGAACAATGCTTCAGTTGTTCGGCTTGCCGCCGATGAACCAGCAAGACGCGTCGATGCCGTTGATGACAGACTGTTTTCAAGAGGTCGCTGACCTGAAGCCTTACCGTGCGATTGAAGCCAATGTACCATTGAATCAAACAGCGAAACCCAAATCGCAGCAGTCGTCAATCGAACGCAAATGGCGGGCAACTTTGGCAACGGTTCCGATTGAGCGAACTGGAATGAAGTCTGAACAGGACGAATCCAACCTCAATCGTTTCGTCTGGCACGAGATTCGAGGCTGGGAAACACCTTACCCAGATCAATGGTCGGGTGCCCATGCGAAAGGGCTGAATACGCTCGGCCTGGAACACGATCCTGATGCAGAAGAAGATTAAAGTCCGCGGTGTGTTTGGTGTGAGTTCGTGCACCGACGTGGCTCTCACGAAACCTCTCAGCCATTGGTTAACGTTTTTGCTTTTACGGAAGGCTTGGGCGGAAGGTCGCTGTCTGGTCTCACGATTCGGAAAGAACTCAAAAAGGAATTGACTTTCTTTTCGTCAAATTGCTCATCTTCCATCAATCCTGCCACCAAGTACTGTCGCCGGCCGGCAATAAAGACACGCGCTGTGACTCTGAGAATTTTCTTATTCGCTGAGTAGAGATAAGTGAATTGGCGACCGGAGTATTTTCCATATCTGATTTTGTCATGGCTAAGCAGTTTTCCCGCCACGATGGCAACGGAGCCGTTGACGGCTCCGTCGAGTGTTTTGGCGACGTTGGCTCCTCGGGGAGCTGTATGCAAGTCGTGATAGTTGAAGATAAGTTCGCCATACTTGATTGATCCGATATGGTTTCGGACTTTGATTGGAGGCTGATTTTGAACAGGAGTAAACGTTCGTTCAACGTATCGAGGCCTTGATGGCATTTTGAACTCTGCTTCGGCTCCCGTCGGTTGCTTGAGGATCCAGTCGCTAAAATCGACGCCCGATTTGTTTTTGGGTTGAGTGTCTGTTTGGCCCATCGCTGGCTGGCTCAATACGAGCACGCAAACGCAGCAGGTGATGCATCGGAGAAGGGCGACATGTCCGGTGGTGCTTTGCTTAACTGGAACCCTAAGACTGGGTTGCCCGCTTGCTGAGTTGGAAGACGATTGGAACGAGCTTAAGAAACGCAGATTGAAAAACGTCATCGAATTAGTCCGAACAAAGTCTGAAGTGAGCCGCCGAAAATGAGAACACCATGAAAAGATTTTGATGCCGGTAGATTTTAGCGAGATTGGTCGTCTGAGTTAATGGAAGAAATTTGGCTCTGAGCAGGAAAAATCAACGTATGAAATCCGTGTAAAGAGAAGCCAAACCCAAAAGAACATTGACTCCGCTGGCTGGAGCAACAGAAGTAAGGCCATCGGTGTCGCACTGCTTTCGATGGCTGTTTGACACCTATTTGTTGGCTGCCTACGATTTCCTGCTTAGTTCAAGACTGCTTTCAACGTTCCCAAGATTTCTAGAGGTGAGAATTGGCCAGCCCCAGTCGAAGTGGTGCATTTGATTCAGCGGTAGACAAACGCGTGGAGCGATTTACTGAAAGTATCAGTTTCGACAGCCGTTTGTATCGCCAAGACATCACTGGCAGTATCGCCCACGCCCAAATGCTCGCCGATCAGGAGATCCTGACGTCTGAAGAGGCATCGCAAATCGAAGAGGCATTGCTGGGAATTGGCAAGCAGTTGGACGATGGCACGTTTGAAGTGCGCGAGGATCTCGAAGATATCCACATGAATATCGAGCATGCTTTGATCGAGCAGCTCGGCGACACGGGGCGAAAGCTTCACACTGGTCGCAGCCGCAATGATCAAGTTTCGACCGACACACGATTGTGGGTGCGCGAAGCCATCGATCGCGTGGATCGATTATTGCTGGGCCTTCAAAAGGCATTCGTTGGCCGCTGCGACCGCGACGCCGATTTGATTTTGCCAGCTTACACGCACATGCAGCGCGCCCAGCCGGTATTGGCTCCTCATTATTGGTTGGCTTATTGTGAGAAATATCAACGCGATCGTGATCGACTGCAGGATTGTCGCAAGCGAGTCAATTTATGCAGCCTTGGTACAGCCGCGTTGGCCGGAACAACGCTGCCGATCGATCGGGAGAATGTGGCCAAGCGATTGGGTTTCGATGGCCTTGTTGCCAACAGCATCGATTCGTCGAGTGACCGAGACTACGTTTTGGAAACCGTGTTTTGTCTGACGACGATTGCGATTCATTTGAGTGGCTGGGCCGAGGAGTGGATTCTGTGGGCGACCTCAGAATTTGACTTCATTGACATTCCGCACGAGTTCTGTACCGGTTCATCGATCATGCCACAGAAGATCAATCCTGATGTTCTCGAGCTGACGCGAGGAAAAACGGCTCGCGTCGTTGGAAGCTTGCAAACCTTGCTGGTACTGACCAAGGGTTTGCCGCTGGCTTACAACCGCGATCTCCAGGAAGACAAGCAGCCGTTGTTTGACGCCTTTGATACCGTCGAAGCCTGTTTGGAATTGGCCGCGCCGATCGTTGCGGGGTCAGAGTTGAAACGTTCATCGATTGAGGCGCGGTTGGAAAGAGGTTTTCTCGACGCCACAACGTTGATGGAGTTTTTGATCAAGAAGGGCATGCCTCAGCGAAAAGCCCACCATTTGATCGGGCAAGTCGTGCGTTTGGCCACTGAGAAGAAACTGACGCTTTCCGAGTTGCCGTTGGAAATCTATCAGGAAGCCGAGCCGAGTCTGGACGATTCTCTGTTCGGTGTGCTTGGCGTCCAGAAGGCGGTTCAGTCATTCCAAAGCGTCGGTTCGACCGCTCCCGCTCGAGTCGCCGACCAGGTCGCAAGCTGGAAGCAGCGGCTGCAGCAGGACGATTAAGGCCAGAGAGTGTTTCGGCTTTGTGCTTGAGGCCGGCTGGTGTTTTGAACAGGTTTTCCAATAGGGTTCCCGGCTTTGAAGGTGCCCATATGCTGCCACGGAATCAAGCGGCAGCGTGAGCCTTTTTCGGGCAAAGCTCGCTGATGGCGACGCCAGTTATTCCCTCAATTTTGACGGGAATTTCTTTACCGGAAGCATATTATGCCCATCTCAATTACAATCGGCATAGATGCTTCAGGCCTGATGAAATCAGACAGTAAGTGACGATCCCTTTCTGGTCATGACTATGCAACGCGCCGCTTTCGAAAAACTGTTTCTCGCAACCCTTTGTCTGGTTTGTTGGTTTGGGGGGGCGGTTTGCTTTGCCCAATCGAATCCGTTCCAAGAATCGGATCCGACCGCCCGGGCGGAGCAATCGGATGTCGACCAAAATCAACCCGCCGAGCTGCCGGAATTCGATGAGAGTTTGCCGGTCGGGAACAAGTTGATCATTCGTTCGGTTCTCGAATCGAATCCCCAGACGGCTGCCGAATTCGGCAACGCGGTCAAATTAATGGTGGACATCGAGAGCTTCGATTATGCACGTTACTTCTTGGCGAAGCTTGACGAATCAATGACCAGCGAAGCGGAGATTTTCAAAGTCTTTGAGTTGCTTGGATCTGATTTTTTTCTGCAGCTACATGGTGCTGATCAGCTTCAACCGCTGGGGCGTGAGTTGGCCAGAAGAGTTCTTGCTGTTTCCAAAAAACAAGCGGAGTCGCCCGCCCGAATCGACCAATTGATCAAGACGTTGTCCAGCCCGGATGTTTCCGTTCGCTCGACTGCATTTCGCCAGCTTCGCCGCCTTGGTGAACCTGCCGTCGTGGAGATGATTCATGTTTTCGCATCGCCGGAACGGAAATCGGAATTTGTTGGTGTTCGGTCGGCACTTAAGTCGATGGGGCAAAGCGCGAAGCAACCTCTACTGGGGGCCGCTCGGGCAAGCAACTTGCAGGTGCAGGCGGAAGCTGTCCGAGCACTAAGGAAATTCCCGTCAGCCGAAGCTACTGACGTGATGATGCGAACGTACTTGTCGCCAAAACTTCCAGAATCTCTGCGAAGAGTCGCACTGGATTCTTTACAGCAAAGCAACCGTTTGCCAGCCAACCCGGCGTCGGTAGAAGAGCGATTCTATCAACGGGCCAAAGAGTACTTGATGGGCCATAATCGTTTGGCTGGCGGGCTGATGGGCGACAGGAAGCTTTATCAATGGAACACGTCAACGAATCGGTTGGAGTCCTTTTTGGTTTCGTCGGCGACTGCTTCGCGATTGGCCGCGGCGGAACGAGCCGCAGATCTTTACGAAATAAGCCCATCGTCGGATCGAAACCGAAAGCTCTATCTAATCACGCAACTGGAAGCGGCCAAGCGTGTTGCCGGTTCAAACCGGAGTGTCGATGTCAAATCACTCTTGAATAAGTTTCCCAACGCCAACGCGTCTGAGATCGATCAAATTCTAGGGGACGCCATTCGACTCAAGCTAATCCCGGCCTCGATCGCGTGCTGCGAAATCCTGTCAGAGATTGGTTCTCCAGAACTTGTCATGGGCATGGCCAGCAGCCAACGACCGCTGGTAAAAGCATTGTTGTTGGGCGATCGTCACTTGCAGTACGCGGCGTTTGAGGCGATCTCGAAAATCGACCCTCAGCAAGCCTATGTTGGAAGCAGCTATGCAATGTTGATGGCTGTTTACCTTGCCAGCAGCGAGACGCGTGCGGCTGGATTGGTCGGACACGTTCGCGAAGACATTGGTCAATCTTATGCGGCAACGCTGCAATCGGCGGGCTTGTTCGGTAAATCAGTCCGATCCAGTCGCGATTTCTTCAGGCAAGCAGTTCGTGATCCGGATTTGGATGTGCTTTTGATTACGGACACGATGGATCGACCAGACTACGCAGAGCTGGTCCAGCAACTTCGCAATGATTTACGAACCAAACGAACTCCCATTGTGTTGCTGTATCGGGATTCGCGAGCCAGTTCACGGGCTCAAAGGATGGCCGGCAGCGATGCGTTCTTTGTAGCATTGCCGTTGACGCTTGAGCCGGAGTTGGTTGCCTCACAAGTCAAGCGTGCGAAAGAGCTGAGCCAGCCGTGGGCGGTCAATGATTTGGATCGTCGCAAACACGCGTACACCGCGATGAACTGGTTGGCGAAAATCGCCAAACAACGAGATGTTTATCGCTTTTACAATCTTGGCAATCATCAGCAAGAATTGACTCGGCTGTTGTATAAGCCAGGATTCGCTGAATCGGCAAGCGAGATACTTATCAATTTGGGGACTCCGACGGCTCAACGCGAGTTGCTGAATTTCGCCAGTCAAAGTGGGATGCCGATCGAGTCCCGTGAGAAAGTCGCCGACGCGTTTTATCGAGCCGTACAAAACGGTGGGACGTTGTTGACCAAGCAAGAAGTTTTGCGTCAGTACGATCGCTACAACGCTAGCGCGAATGAGTCGCCAGCGACTCAAAAAGTCCTGGGTTCGATCTTGGATGCGATCGAATCACGCGCTAAATCCGATTAAGCCTTTGCCGTTGCACAAGGCAAATCGGGCTTCGGTAGCGGAACTCGT
This sequence comes from uncultured Pirellulaceae bacterium, assembly GCA_964589435.1. Taxonomy (GTDB): domain Bacteria; phylum Planctomycetota; class Planctomycetia; order Pirellulales; family Pirellulaceae; genus Mariniblastus. The sequence goes on along the minus strand of CAZPTT010000001.1, from coordinate 88,477 downwards.
TTGAGTTCAATGGGTCAGAAATTCTCAGAGTTTGGAGCTAGGTTTGGACTAGGTTGAAGGAAGGCCTTGGCTAAGTGCCAGCCGAATATCTTGGCCGATGGAAGAACGCGAGCTTCGTTCTTCCTTGCTTACCCCAATGCTAAGCGTTTTAAGCCAGCAAAGCATGACATCACGGATTGATAGTTGCGAGTCGCCGCGAATTGCGATTTAATAAAAGCTGCCTCAACGTGCTCTTCCTCTCTGGATCTAATGTTGCCTGTGACTAATTTGTCCGGTAACGTCTTGCGAACCTCTTCCATTGCAGTGTTCAAATTCGCTTTTCCCGCCCCGAATTCGGAAAGAGAAATCATGCTCAACCGCCTAAACCTTTTTTCAAGCGGAGTATCTAACTCCAACGGTACGTCAAACAGAAGTGTCGTGAGAACAAAGAATGGCCGCTCAAAAGTCGTTCGAAAGCAGGCTAAGCAAAACTCGTTCACGTTCGTACAGTTGGAAGATCGAAGGCTGTTGGCAGGAGTTTTCCTTGATCCCGCTACCGACGTTTTGACGATGTTTGGTGGATCTGGTGATGACGATATTCAAACGGCAATGGTCGACAGCAATACATTTTCTGTCTCGATAACTGGAGTCACCCCGACGGAGTTTGAACTGTCGGAAGTTGCCTCGATGGTTTTTATTGGGTTTGCTGGCAACGATCTGCTTTCCAATACAACTCCGATCTCGGCGCAAATGTTAGGCAATGGTGGTAACGATCAGATTTTTGGCGGAAGCGGCGGGGACAGAATCAATGGAGGCCCCGGCGATGACGTCTTGTTCGGGAGAGACGGTGACGATGTTATGCTCGGGGTCAGCGGGGATGACGAGATCCATGGCGAGGCTGGCAATGACAAAATTTATGGCAGCTTGACCGGGACAAACGACATCACTGGTGGCGTTGGTGACGACATTCTATTTGGTGGCAATGTCGCGGACACAATTGATGGTGGCAACGATGTCGATCAAATTTTCGGTTTGGCTGGCGATGATATCTTGATG
>CAZPTT010000001.1:62482-87432 GCA_964589435.1 uncultured Pirellulaceae bacterium | reverse complement strand
GAGTGGCGCTGGCGGAACCGCTGGTACCTCAGGAATTGCCAACGCCGATTTGATTTTGGGACTTAAAGGCAACGACACGATTATTGGCGCGAGCGGGCTGGACGTACTTTATGGCGGTGATGATGACGACACGATAACTGGCGGAAGCGGTGAAAACCGAATCCATGGTCAGCATGGCAATGATATCCTGACCGGTGGGGCCTCAAGTGACTACATATCCGGAAGCATTGGTAACGATGTCATCGATGGCAAAGGAGCCGATGATTATCTCCTTGGTGGAGATGGGCGGGATGATCTGTATGGCGGCGGCGGCGTCGATAGTTTGTTTGGCGGCGCAGGTAACGATGGCCTGTTTGCTGGCGTCGGTTCCAACGAATCGCTAAACGGTGGCGCGGGCGTTGATCGTTTTCTCACGGTCGCTGGCGATTCAATTGCGGACTTCACTGCGTCAGCTGACGCCGAGATCAAATTTAAGAATGATGGAAGCTCTTGGAATGACAAAGAAATTCAAACGATCGATAAAGGATTTTCTTTGCTCCACGCGAAAGTCGGTTCCAGCCGTGTTTTCTTCAATACGTTTGATCCTGATCCAGTGACTTTCTATAAGGTTCCTGCGAATTCACTTGGTCAAGGCATCGATGGTTTCAACACGCTGAAATGGGAAGGATCTTTCAATATTCCTGGTGGAGAGATTGTCTCGGAAACCTATACGCGAAAAATCGAAGTGGCAGATTGGAACGAGTCCATCCAGGAAGACAATGAATGGGCAGCGCTGACCGGAATTCATGAACTGTCGCATAACTTTGACAGTGTTGAAGAGATCAAGAAGGTTTTGCCTGCTAACGGAATTAGCAATTTGTGGACTCAGTTTTTGAACACCAGCGGGTGGACATCGACCAATCCAGGTGGTGGCCACACTCAAGCTGCCGGTCAAACCCAAGAACCGTTTGATCGCACGTGGAACCCCAATATTACCAACTCAAATGGAACGAAGGGCAATTATGATTTCCATGTTCGCTCATGGTGGTACGACAACGGTACAGAATTCGCGAGAATTTACGGAACAGTCAATCCCCAAGAAGACTGGGCAACCATCTGGGAGTCGTTCTTTGTCAGTGAGCTTGTGGAGAACGTGAATGGTCACTCTGAGCCGGTTACCGGCAAGAGTAATTTGGTCGATGCCTTGTTCAGTTTCCTCTAAGAAACGCGGGGTTAGTAACTTCGGCAAACGTTCATTGAACGGTACCGCTAAAAGAATCAACCGAATCCGGAAGTTGTTCTTCTCGTCCGACCGTCTACTCGTGGCGAAGAGCCTCGATCGGATCCATTTGGGCGGCTTTCATGGCCGGGTATAGTCCGAACGAAACTCCGACGATCACGGAGATGAAGAACGCCACGGGAATCGACATGGGGACAATCTCAGGCGTCATGATTTTGGCGACTTCAGGTAGTTGCGTGTAGAACTTCGGCGCAGTCTCGGAGACGAACCAGCGAGTAAAGTGAACAATCGCGGGACAAAGCAGTCCGCCGAGAATTCCCGTGATGCCACCAACTACTGAAAGCGAAATCGTTTCCACCAAGAACTGTTGGGTGATATCGGATCGCTTGCCTCCAAGGGCCCGGCGAATTCCAATTTCACGGGTTCGCTCGGTAACCGTCGCCAGCATGATGTTCATGATTCCAATGCCGCCGACGATCAGTGAGATCGCCGCGATCAGGCCCATGAACATCATGAACATCAATCGGGTCGTTTTGGCTTGTTCGAGCAGCTCGTAAGGCACGACGACAGCGATGTCTTGTCGATCGGGTTTGCGTGCTCGTAGTGAAGCCTCGACGAGCTTCGCGGTTCGCGGAACGTCTTTGGAGTCTTTGACTTGAATCGTGATCTGAGTCAGCTCGAAGCTCTTCCGCGAGAACGATCCACCTGTTTGTTTTGTTTCGTCGTCACCAATCCTGGCTCGCATCGTTGTGATGGGCATGTAGATGTCTAGCGAAAAATCTTGGGCCGCCAGCGAGCCGCCAATGGCAGCCGTCGCGTTGCGATGCTTCAGCACGCCGACGATTTTGTAATAAGCCTTTTTCTCTGGAAGATAAATCTGTTTGTCGATGGGATCTTCCGATGGAAAGAGCTTCGATGCCAATTGGGCAGCAATCACACAGACGGGCAGTTTGGAATCGCATTCGCGGGATGTCAGAAAGTGTCCGCGGGCAATTTCCAGTCGCGTTACGTCGGCGTAGCCTGGCGTGCAACCAACCAGTCGACCATCAATCGGTTTGCCGTTCGCATTACCTGTGTATGAAAATTTCTGCGTGATTTCGCGTATCGGTAAAACGCGCCTGATTGTGGGAATCGTTCCTTCAATCAGCTTGGCTCCTTGGCGAGTGACGCCAAAGGCGTTGACCTGCCGGAAGTTCCCGCCGCTTTCATCGGGCGGCTGAATGCTGCGAACGATGATGTTGTCGGCACCAAGATCTTCAATTTGTCGTTGAGCTTCTTTGCTGATGCCTTCGCCGATCGCCAGCAACCAAATCACACTAGCGACGCCGATGAAGATACCAAGTACGGTCAATGCTGACCGCATCGGATGCAGCAACAGGCTTTTGATTCCAAGTTTCCAGGTGCGAAAAAGCAACATCGATTTATCAGCCGAAAAAAAGTCAGAATGAACAAAGGGGCAGGGTTGGCTTGAAAGAAGAAATCTCAAGCCTCTTGCGGTTAGCCAGCGTCGGTCGCGGCATCCTGCCCATTTTCCTTCGACTGGTTGGAGTCTTTCGGCGGTTCAACGTTGACGTCCGCATCAGCCGAGATCATGCGAATTCGTTCCGCAGAGAACGTTCGCCGGTCTTTAATTGGCTCGTCGACCTGGATGTTTCCATCTTTCAAACGAATAACTCGTTTCGCGTGTTCGGCGACATCATCTTCGTGGGTCACCATGATGATGGTACGACCTTCGTCGTTCAGTCGCTGGAACAGCGCCAGAATTTCTTCGGTCGTAACCGAATCGAGGTTTCCAGTCGCTTCGTCAGCGAGGATGAAGTACGGATCGTTAACAAGTGAACGGGCAATCGCCACACGTTGTTGTTGACCACCGGAAAGCTGCGTCGGTCGGTGCCCGAGCCGATCACCCAGTCCAACCATAGCGGCTAACATTTCGCTTCTCTTGCGAGATTCAGAATTGAGCCGACCCATGTAATAGAGCGGGACTTCAATGTTTTCGACAACGCTAAGCTGTGGAATCAGGTTGTACGATTGAAAGACGAATCCGATTCTGGACGCTCGAATCCCTGAGAGCTCATCATCCGACATTGTGGCGACGTCATCGTCACCCAACATGAACGAGCCTTCGGTCGGTCGATCAAGACAGCCGAGCAGATTGAGCAAAGTACTCTTGCCAGAACCAGATGGTCCCATGATTGCAACGTAGTCGCCTTCAGGGACTTCGAACGACACTCCACGCAGCGCTCGTACGGTCTCACTCTTAAGAACGTAGTGTTTTTTTAGGCCTTCAATAACGGCCGCCATTTTTTGGGGAGAAGCATTCACTAGCCGCGTCCTCCGCCGCCAGGGCCTCCACGACCACCACCGCCACCTTGCATTCGTTTCTTCATTGACTGAATCGAAGCGTCTGCCTCGGACTCGCTCAAGAATCCGTCGCCGTCGGTGTCAACGCGATCGAAGAAATAGCTGTAAGGTGAGCCGGCTTCGTCTTTGGTGAGTTTGCCGTCTCCGTCAGTATCTTTTGACTTGATCAGAGCCGCGCCGCTGGCAGGCATTGAGAATCCTCCCATGCCACCGCCACCTCCTCGTCCAGCTTGACCACCGCCCGGTCGTCCTCCGGCTTGGCCAGGCTTACCGCCTCCGCTTTTTCCCATTCCGCCTTTTGCACCTCCACCTTTTCCGGTGGCACTATCGGATGGTCCATCAGCCGGGACTGCCGTCGCAAGCTCGCCATCGGGAATTTCGATTTTGGCATCTAACTCCAACTCAGGCAGATCCATGTATTCCTTGAAGGCTCCTGGATTCATGACCAACTCAGTGCCTTCTTCGACACCCGTTTCGATCAGAACCATTTGCGAATTGTCGCCCGCAATTTCAACTTCGAGAGTTTCCCACTTGTTCTCGCCACGCTTGGCAAGACAGAACTGGCGGTCTTGCACACCGTAAATCGTTTGCAGTGGAGCCAGCAACGCGTCGTCTTCGTATTGAACTTGAATTGCAACTGAAGAGTTCATACCAGGCTTGAGAGCTTCCGGCGGATCGATGATGCGAACGAACACTGCATACTTGCGAACGCTGCTGCTCATCCAGCCACTGGATTCCGCGTACTGGTTGACTTTGGTAACGACGCCCTTGAGAGTCGTGCTGTTGAGTGCATCGACCTTGATTGATGCCGGCATGTTTGGCCGGATCTGAGTGATGCTTTGCTCATTGATGAGAGCTTTGACTTCCATTTTGTCAGGGTTGGGCAATCGAATCAGCACTTGGTTTTCGCGAACCGAAGTCCCTTCCTCGAGCACCCAGTCATTCCCGCCGCGAGATGATTCCTTGGCGAAGACAACCTGACCTGAAACGCCTTCGGGAACTTTGATCGTACATTTTGCGATCATGGCTTCGATCTCGGCAAGCTTTTCTTTCTCAACCGATTGCGATTCTTTCTCGCTGGCCAATTTGACCGTCGCCGCTTTGATGTCACTATTAAGTTGGACGGTTTCTTTCTCGTAGGTGATGTCCTTCAGCACCTCCATTTTTTGCTTAGCAAGCTCGAGTGAATTCTCACCACGTTTGACACCGATCTCGGCACGTTTGACTTCGAACTTGTCGGCTTCCAAGGTATCTCGAGTGATATAGTTTTTCGCGAACAGTTTGGTGCTGTGATTGTATGTATCGTTGGCACGTTTTAGTTCTTGCTGGGCGGTCGTGATTTGGCTTTCCGCATCAAAGATTTCATTCTGAATCGTCTTCTGATTCTGAACAAATGTGCCTTGCTCGTACTCTTTGAGAGTCGCTTTCGCTGTATCTAGAGCGGCTTCAGCCTGAATCACGGAAGTTTCGGCATTGGCAATGGCGATTTTCTGCTGCTCTAGCTCTTTCTCGAACGAAGTCGAATCAAGCTGAACCAGGAAATCTCCTTCTTTAACACGAGAGCCTTCGGTGACGACTGTCAGAACCGTCATCTGTCCGTTTCGAGCTCGAACCTCGCAGCGAATTTCTACGTTCTCACTGCTTTGAATTTCGCCTTGATCGAGAACCTGCGAGACAAACTCTCCCTTGGTCACCGAAGCCATAATTGGAGAAATCGAATCAACGTCACTTGATCCACTGAAGAAGTACGCACCAGCAGTGCCCAGTAAGGCCAACGCAATCACTCCAAAAATGATCAGCGGAGTGGCTGATCCAATACGAGCCGCTGTGGCGCGTCTGGATTCTAAGCGTTGAAGGAAAGCGGAATTGGCGGAGCGATTTCGCTCTGAAAACGTGGAAGACATTCTTGTTTCCTAATCAATCACAGGATTGAGGTAGAGATTCGACGAAGGCAATGGGACGGAGTGACCGACTGCGGGTGCTCAAGAGCGAACCGCGATGGCGTCCATTGTATCACGGGGCCAATTTTAAGAACGCGGCATTGATTACATTTGCCAGCGATTCCTGCGATAAACCCCACTCTATTAAACCGCGTCTCGAATGTTTGGTTCCGATCAGATTAGCGACTTTAGGAAACAGCAAATCGGAACCTAGTAGCGGGAAACCCTAGAAAACTGTGGTTTTTGCCGCAAACAGGCGATTTGCTCAGTTTTTCCGGCTCGATTCTGAGCGGAAACGATTGAATGATCGGCCGAAAGAGCTGAAATTGCGATCCCAATCTTGCGACTCTGGCGAGATTTCCGCCTGCGGAGAAGCTTCAGTTTTTTCATCCGAAGCCAATCCGATTATGCGGTCTATTTGGTTTGGGGCCTGCGAAACCGAAAGACCGACTCTTCGAATCGGCTCCTTTGAAATCGGCTCCATTGAAATCGGCTCTGTTGAAATCGGTTCTGTTGAAATCGGTTCTGTTGAAATCGGTTCTGTTGAGCTAACCAAGCTGGCCAACTGGGTCGCCTCTCGACTAAGGAGGCTCTGGATCGGCTGCGCTTTTGAGTCAATTTTCGAATCTACAGCGATGTGGACTGGGCGAGTTCGCATAATGCTTTCGGCGGATTTCGCAACGCCTGGAGCAACCGTGTTTCCTTCCGCCAATGGGATCCGTTGAATCAAGCTTGCCATTTCAGATTTCACGGCCATTACTGTTGCATCCGATGGTGGAGCTACGGAGTAGCGACCAAGCTTATTCGAATTCCGACGATAATAGTTGTTGGCGTCCTTCGGCGGCTCGATTCTCAGTTCGTCAGACGGTTCGATCTTCGACGGAATATCGAAGTCCTCACTGGCGTCTCTGTCTGAATCGTTTTCACCGGGTGTCATATCATCGTTCGAATCAACTTCGGGCTCGTTTATCTCGACATTGGCAGACGTGTCGTAGGTTTCTTCATAGACCTGATCAAGACTGCAGAATTGGCAATCAAGCTCGATGCCCATGGCCGCCGCAGCTTGGTAGCCAATGTTGCCTGTGATTTCACCTGGGTCGATCCAGGCTCCCGTCCCATCCAACTGCATCGTTCCCATATCGAAGTCCAGGTTTCGCCGAAGAACTTCGTAATCAACCCAAGTATCAAGAAACCGGTTCTGCACGGCGTTCAATCCGTTAATCGCGACCGTCAGGTTTTGCGCTGTTGTCGCTCGAAGTGCTACAGGAGCCTCGAGTTCAAAACGCGTGATTTCGACATTATCGATGGCGACTTGGACAGACCGCCGCCCGAGTTCAAAGAGGACTTTATTTTGGTTAATGTTCCGAACCAAGTCACGCAAGTTTCGTTGGACTTCGTCTTCAAACTGATAGAAGCTACGTTTTGATTGCTGATACGAGATCAGTGCCGAACGGTAGTTGTTCCGTTCACTCACTCGCACTAAGGGCGAATCAAACCGGAAACCGGCTCTCAATTGCCCCGTTTCATAACGAAGTCTCGTAGGATTGTCACCGACGTTGCCGATGTCACCTTCGAAGACTAGGTCGACTTGGGCCTCCAATTGATCGGCGACAAATTCGATATTACGGTATTCATCAACCAGGCTGGCGCGTGCGTTCATCCAGTCCCTTCGCATGCAGCGAGCTACGTTGGTCGCAGCGACACTATCAATGCTGACGTCCGATAGTTCGATCGAATTAGATCGAGCCTTGGCTTGGAGCAACGAGACTTCCAGTAGGATATTATTCAATTCTGATAATAGACCAGGAATCGATTCCTGCAGGTTTTCGCGCAAAAAGCCAACCAATCGTTCGCTTTCCAAGCCACTTTGAACTTGTTCGATCTCGTTGATGATCGCTTGAGTCCGTTCAAATTCCTTTTTCAGGTTGTCAATTCTGACGAGGATACTTCGCTGATTTGAATCGGAAAAGAGTTCTTTCTTTAGTTTGCTACTTTCAGGAATTGATTCAGCCTTAAACAACCCCGGATCAATGCCGGAGATCACGTCGCCTGACGCGATTGACCGTTCCAGTTTCTTCAAATATGCAAGCCGATCACTTCGAGTGCTGTCCAGTTCGCTGAAATCTTTGTCGAGTTGTTCCAAGTCATCGTTCTCAATCGCAGCCAACGTCTCTTGAGCTGATTCAACAAACGGAGCCAATGCGTCAATTCGTTTCTTAGCATTTGCGGACCATTGAAAGTTCTTGGAGTCCAAGTCGTCCGCTTGCGGAAGTAACTCATCGATATCGTTGAGCGCTGAACCTGTCTCCTCTCGCAGGCGGGCAATTTCAATCAAGCGATCATTGATTTGATCGCTAATCAGTTCGAAGCGTTTCAAGAAATCATCTTCGATTACGATATCCAGATCGGGTGGTAGACCTAATGTCTGCTTGAACCGGTCGACCGCGGCTTGATAATTAATCCTGGAACTAATTAAACTTGATTGAGCTGTGTAAACGTTTCCTTCAAACTGCTTAACTTGAACAGCATCCAAACGTTGTCGGTCGAAAAATTCATTGAATTGATCCAGAACCGCCTCAAGTTGTCGAACGTTGAATTCCAGGTTTCTGATTTGTTGCTGCTGTAATAGCAGCCCGACGAAGCCCCCAGCATTGCTACTACCCGCACCAGGCAGGTTCAAGAAATTCCCGCCAAGGTTAGGCCCCGCGCCAGCGTTTCGACCAATGGCGATTTCCAAGTAGAAACCGCGACGGAAGCGATCCATCTGCCGGACGTTGGCCAGCAATGTTCGCTCCGATTGTGTGAGTGACTCTAGAATCCGCTCTCGGCCGGCTCCGCGAAGCAGTGGCTGGATAAGCGAAAAATCAATCAGCGATGTCGCCGATTGTGTGTTGGGGCCGGAGAGACTGAAAAGGATTGAGTTAGCAAGTCCAACGGCAAATGTGGTACCGCTGATGCCCAATCGCTCCAAGCGGTTACCGCCACCATTGGCACCGAGCGATGAAGAAAACTCAGAACTCGATTGGCCACCGTTGCCACCGCGCAATCGTCCTTCGGTCGTGAAGAACGAATTGAATCCGCTGAACAATTGTGAGTCAAAACCAAATCGTTCGAGACTGACATCAAGCGCCGAAAGATAAAGTGTCTCTTTTTGCTGCTGGAAGTCTGGCGAATGGATCAAGGCAAGCTCGTAAGCTCGATCCAATGTCAAAACCACTTGACCTTTTTCGTTGGTTGGAAGATACGATTTCCATTCCGGATTCTCGACGTGATCGGTATCACCGTTGGCATGCCAGTGGCTATATCCCGGTTTCCCGTCTACCGAATGCATGAATTGATGCGATGCCGCGTCATCCGGTGGAATTGGCGGATGATCCTGAGAAAACGGATTGAACATCCTCGATTGAGGATTGATCTCGATCGAACCGTCGGCGTTATCCCAACGCGGGTCATTCGCCTTTTCGGTAATGAGCCGCTGGGCTTCAGCGTCAGCCTGCCGGCGGTAATAGCCGCGATGGCAGCCAATCATGGCGCAAATGTCTACAACGACTACTAGTACAAGTAGCCGGGTGATCTGGGTCTTGAACACCTTAACTCCTGATTTTTGGCTCGGCTGGTCAAGCGTTCATGCGGGTGAACGGTTTTGCAGCTGGGTAAAAGTTTCAGGGAGATTCCGTCAGATCCAAACCTTCGGGATGGTTCAGATCTCGTAATTCTGCCGTCTGTAACGGGTTTCGGGATTTTGGTGGCAAGGACTTGAGGATTATGGGTAAAGTGCGGGTTAAGGTACCATCGAAGACGAAAGACAAGCCATGCTTGCGATAGGGTCGATAGCAAAACTTGACGAGCTAAATTGCCCAATTTAATATGAAACAGGGATATTCTTCGTCTTGGCGAGGCTCTGCACGACTATTGTGGTGGCAGATCTGAATTCCCATTTCTCGACCTTTCAACCGACCAGATTCCCAACTCCAACGGACACACGGGCAAACTAAATGGACATGATTTCCGCAGGCATCATTGGATTAGTATTTGTCCTTTTGATCGTGTTCACTGTCTTGACTCGTGAGACGTGGCATTGGATCAATATCGTGATGCTCAATTTGACGTTCTTGACGGGACTCGGAGCGATTATTGGATTGTCAAAAGTGACGCACATGCGCTCCACTGATATTCGCGATGCGAATGAGTGGCTAGAGAAAGCTGAGAAGTACAAGAAAGACGCCGACTTCCAGATTTATGGGGATCCCGCATCGATCATTTATGATCGCGGATCTTTGCGTGGCGAGGACTTGGCTTTGAAATTAGCCCAAGAAGGTCGTGGTCGTGTTTGGTCGGGTGGCCAAGTCGCCATTCAAGAGAACTTTCGCAAGTTCACTTTCTCCGCCGAGCGACCAGCCGAAGTGGCTTCGCAATTAAAGGATGTTTTACTTTACGCGTTTGCGGATGGAGCCAATGGCTATCCACAAAACTATATCGGCACCGTTTTTGTAACTGAGGAAACGCCCGCCGACCTGGTGCTGCAACCCATGTTTATCGCAGATGGTGCTCAGTGGAAGAGTCCATCAGCGACCTGGTCGTTGTTTGAAAAGATGCCACTCGATCGACGTGATACTTTTAAGAAAGGGATTATCGCCCAAGTCGATTCAGCTGGCGATTCAGCGAATCAACAATTGAAAGACTGGGTGGCTGGCGTTCGCGATAACAAGACCGATATCAGTGGTTTTCGTGAATTGTTGACCGGCCTCTATTTCAAGCCGGAAATGTTCAGGCTTGACCCGGCCAGTGCCGAGTACGAAAAACTGATCGATCGCTACGCGTTTGATGGCATGTCGCTTGGACAGATTCAAAACTGGATCGATGCCAATTCTGCAGGCCGCGTTTCTCAGCGTTTTGAGCCGGCACCAGAAGAAGTTTTTGTCCAGTACGAGTTCAATAAGAAATCGTCGAAAACATATCAGGTTGATGCTGACGGAAGCTTAGAAACAGACGGCCCGTTTACGCCGCTGGGCCAAGCGATCGAGCCAGCGTTGCACGCCGGCAAGGAGATTGAATTTGCCAAAGGAGACCGGGTACTTGTCGATCAATTGACGGCAGATGGTTACCAGCGTGGAACCGACCAAATTGCTCCTTTCAAATCATCAGAAGACGTCACGGAAGTCGACCGGATTTACATTCGTCAGTTGCGGGATTTTCCGTTTCTATTGGCCGACGTGTATTCGCAAACAATTAAGTTCATCGAAGAAACGCAAAGAGTCCAAGCGAATAATGCGGTTCAAGAAAAGTCCTTGGCAGACACCCAATCGCAGTCCGATGATCGTGCCAACACAAAAGCTGGTCTTGAAGAAGACTTGACGAACCAAAGTAAAGATCAAGATACGATCTCGACCTTGTTGGCGGAGAAGCAAGAGGAAGTCCGCAACCTGAAAGCGCAGATCCAGTCGATGCGGGCAGAGATCGATCGAATGTACATCGAAGTACAAACGCGAGCTCGATCTGCAGAAGGTCGTGACGTTGCTGGTCGACGCTAGTGGTTCGACAATTCTGAGTTGACCAACTTTTATGGATGCCATGCACTCGCTTGAGTTTGCGTCGGTATGCTCATGAAAGCAAGTCCGACGAAACTGACAATGTCTAACTTCTCGCAAACCAAGACTTTTCTTTCTCTTTTCATTTCTCCGTCGATGTGTCTCTTTCGGCCATTCTTGGCGAAAGATTCCACAAAGTCTTTCGAAGACGCCGTGTCGTAGCCACTTTCCCAAGCGTCACTTTCTTCAGTTGTTCGATCAAGAAATAAGAAACGGCTTGGTTGCCGGTTGAACGTGTCGTGTCTTCCTGAGCACGAAGTTGCCATGGCCTCAAAGCTTGATCCCGCTATCATGTAATTCTTGGGTGATCGCGAATGTCGATCGCAATGCAAATTAGCAGTTCTGGCGACGGATTCATGGGCTTCGAAGATCGACAGTACAATCGAGAGCAAGATTACGGAAACAGCTACTCACCGTCGTCTTATGGAACCAGATCGATCGTTGTTACGATCATTCTGATCAATGTCGCTGTGTTCGTAATCGATGCGTTCACGCCGCTAGTCGACGGCGGTGGTACTCATTTCTTCAGCAAGTTTCTCGGGATTCAGAGTGACCAGCCCTGGTTCATCTGGACTTATTTGACTTATGGATTCGCCCACGCTTCGTTTGGAACGGAGATCGGGTTTTGGCATATCTTTGGAAACATGCTCGCTCTGTTCTTTCTTGGGCGTCCTGTTGAGGAGCGTCTGGGCCGCGACGAGTTTTTGAAATTCTATTTGATTTCAATCGTGGTTGCTGGTTTAGGGTTCACTTTGGTGCATCTGATATTCGGCATTCCATTCTCGTTCATTGTTGGCGCTTCGGGCGCTGTCTCGGCGGTGGTGGCGTTGTTCATCTTCATGTATCCGCGTGAGAAAATTCTGTTGATGGGGGTCATCCCGATGCCGGCTTGGGGGCTTGGTGTTCTGCTCTTGCTTAGCAATCTCTACAGCGCGTTCAAGCCAGACAGCCACATTGCCTGGGAAGCTCACGCGTTTGGGGCGGCGTTCGGCGTCGCCTATTACCTCCAGCGGTGGAATTTCAGTCGGCTCGATTTGAGTGGCTTCGCTCGGCTGTTTAAATCTCGCCCAAAACTAAAAGTCCATCAGCCCGGCGGCGTTGATGAAAAGTTGCAAACTCAGGCGGATTCGATTTTGGAAAAAATCAGCCTTGAAGGGGAGGAAAGTCTGACGTCAAAAGAGCGCAGAATTCTCAACAAATATAGCGCTCAGATTCGAAAAAATAGGGACTGAGTCGGCGATGCTCAAAAAATTGGAAGCAAATAAGGCTACGGTCTCGTGCATCTAGCTTTTATGATGGGGGCTTCCCTGAAGACTGCTTTTTCATTCATGGTCTCTCATGTTGCACGATTTTGTTTCGGAACGTTGGCAATTGATTCGTCGTTTTGCCTGGTGTGTTTGCTATGTGTTGGCGACATTCTGTTGTTCAAGCGCGACTGTTCGCGCAGTGGTTGCACAGGAAGACGAAAGCGTTAGCGAAGCGAATGCTGCGTTCTATCGAGACCAGGTCAAACCGATTCTCAAGCAACATTGTTTCGAGTGCCACGCTAACGATCCGGAGCAACTGCGAGGCTCGTTCGCGTTGACGTCGCGAGCCGCGATTATTCAAGGCGGCGATTCAGGATCGGCGGTTGATTTTGAAAATCCACAAGAGAGTGTGTTGGTTCAAGCGATCAACTATGACACTTATGAAATGCCACCCAGCGGAAAACTTGATCAAGCCGACATTGATGTGTTGACCAAGTGGGTCGAAAAGAAATTGCCGTTTGCTCCTGGCGAAGAAAAGGAATTACTCCCTGAGTCGCACTCCACTGTTCCGCAGGTCGACGCAGAATCAAAACGTTGGTGGGCGTTTCAATCTCCTCAGCGATCGACTCCGCCAGCCGTCGAGATGAAGCAATGGCCGCGCAACGAAATTGATCATTTCGTGTTGGCGAACCTGGAATCCGTCAGCCTGCAACCAGCTCCGCCTGCGACGAAGCAGCAACTGATTCGCCGTGCCTATTATGATTTGACCGGCTTGCCTCCAACGCCGGCGCAGGTAGAGGCGTTTGTTGCCGATGCAGATCCCAAGGCTTACGAAAATCTCATCGATGAATTGCTGGCTTCGCCGCACTACGGTGAGAAGTGGGGACGGCACTGGCTTGATTTGGTGCGCTATGCCGAATCGAACAGCTTTGAACGCGACGGAACCAAGCCTTTCGTTTGGCGTTATCGCGACTATGTGATTCGAGCTTTCAACGAAGACAAACCTTATGATCAATTCCTAATCGAACAACTTGCCGGCGATGAAATTGAAAATCCAACAACGGAGTCAATCGTCGCGACGGGCTACTACCGTTTAGGCCAATGGGATGATGAGCCAGTCGACCCGCTGCAGGCAAAGTATGATGACTTGGATGATATAGTTGCCACCACAACCCAGACAATGTTGGGGCTGACTGTTAATTGCGCGCGGTGCCATGATCACAAGATCGATCCGATCCCTCAAAAAGATTACTACCGTCTCGTTTCATTTTTTGAAAACATGCGGCGGTATGGAGTTCGCAGCGAAGAATCAGTGGCCGCTGCATCCATTCGCTCGTTGCCGGGGGCGGCCAGTGAGGCTCAGAAAAAACGACATCAAGGTTCGGTGGCGAAATTGGAAAAGCGGATTGGCGAAATCGAAGCCATCGTGAAACCGGATTTTCAGCCAGTTGAGCACGAAGACTTTCAATACGAGATGAATCGTTTTCGAATTCTGAAGAAGCGAGTCGGTGGTTTGCTGAAGCAAAAGCAGTTCAACGAGTACAAGCGTAAGACGGCTGAATTGGCGAAGCTGAAAGCCGCGCCGCCGGGGTCGATCCAAGTCCTTTGCGTTAAGGAGGACGGTCCGGATGTTCCTGAAAGCTTCGTCCGTATTCGAGGCAACGCTGCGGTCAAAGGCGATCCGGTTCAACCGGCGTTTGTTTCGGTTCTCTCACCTCCAGCACCGGTTGTTACGAAGCCCTCTCACGGCCAAACATCAGGTCGCCGGCTGGCGCTTGCCAACTGGATCGCGGATCCTAAGAATCCGATGACGGCTCGCGTGATGGTGAACCGAATCTGGCAGTACCACTTCGGTCGCGGGATTGTTCGTTCAACGAGCGATTTTGGTTTTCAGGGAACGCCGCCGACACATCCGGAATTACTGGATTGGCTGGCGAGTGAGTTTGTGAGACAGCGCTGGAGTATGAAGTCGATGCATCGCTTGATCATGACGTCGAATGCTTACCGAATGTCCAGCCAATTTAATGAGGCGGCTTATCAGATTGATCCGGCCAACGATCGCTTTTGGAGGTTTGACTTGCGACGATTGACCGCCGAGGAAATTCGCGATTCAATTCTTGCGGTCAACGGTCGACTCAATTCACAAAAGATGTTCGGGCCGAGTGTGTTTACGATTCAACCTGCCGAGGTTTTGGCCGGTCAATCAGTACCCGGCAAAGGATGGGGTAATTCTTCCGAAGAAGATCGCCGCCGCCGCAGTATTTACGTGCATATTAAGCGTTCGCTGGGAGTGCCCATTCTTTCAACCAACGATTCGGCGGACACTGATAATACGTGCCCGGTTCGTTTTATTACGACTCAACCAACTCAGGCGTTGGGCATGATGAATAGCCAATTCACAAATGACCAAGCCAAATTGCTTGCTTCGGACGTCTCTAAATCTCACGATGAATTGAAAGAGAAAGTCGCTGAAGTTCTGTTCCGAGTTACGCAGCGCCAGCCATCGGCAGAAGAAGTCGCACGTGGAGAGCAATTGATCAGTTCACTCATTGAAACTGAATCGCAATCTGCGGATCAGGCGTTCGAGTATTTTTGCTTAATGGCGATCAATCTGAATGAGTTTGTTTACATCGATTAATCGCTGATCTTAAACCAACATGGTTGGCTTTCCTGCAGTGCACCGAGAGACAAGAAAGTATCCAATGAATAGAAATTTTTGCCGACGAACACGGCGCGAGTTTATCTGGCAAGCCGGCGGTGGCTTCACTGGGTTGGCATTGGCTGGCATGTTGGACAAGCCATTTTTGGCGGCACAAGAACAATCGGCTGATGGTACTAAATTTGTTAATCCATTGGCTCCCAAAGATCCTCATTTCGCCCCCAAGGCCAAGTCGGTCATTTTCCTTTTTATGTATGGCGGCCCAAGCCATATTGATACGTTTGACTATAAACCGTCGATGTACGGGATGGATGGGAAAACAATCGATGTGAAGACGTTTGGCCGTGGCGGGCATAAAAACAAAGGCCGAATTGTCGAGCCTCGCTGGAAGTTCAAGCAGTATGGTGAGTGTGGAAAATGGGTTTCAGATTTGTTTCCCAATGTTGGCCAGCAAGTCGATGATATTTCCTTCATCCATAGCATGACGGCTGATTCCCCAATTCACGGTTCCGCCATGTTGCAAATGAATTCTGGAAAGATTCAAAGCGGCAGTCCGTGTTTGGGTTCTTGGGTCAATTATGGTTTGGGCAGCGAGAATGAAAACTTGCCCGGCTTTGTTGTCATGCTTGATGACAAAGGCGGCCCTATCAGCGGCCCTAAGAACTGGTCGAGCGGATACATGCCGGCGACTTATCAAGGAGTCGTGGTTCGTAGCGAAGGCACGCCGATATTGGACTTGAAGCGGCCGGCTTCCATGTCTGACCCAGCTCAGCGAAAAATGTTAGATGCATTGCGAGACTACAACCAGCAACACGAAGCGTCACGCGCTGGCAATTCCCAGTTAGCGGCACGCATCGCCAGCTATGAGTTGGCTTACAAAATGCAAAGTACGGCACCTGAGGCTGTCGATTTGAATGACGAAACCGAAGCCACTCACAAACTGTATGGGTTGGACGATAAGAAGACCAGCTACTTCGGACGGCAGCTACTGATGGCTCGTCGGTTGGTTGAACGTGGCGTTCGATTTGTCCAGGTGTATTCTGGCGGTGCCCACAATGATGAAAACTGGGACGCACATGGCGACTTGGAGGCCAATCACAATCGGCACGCGGGCGAGACGGATTTGCCAATTGCCGGTCTGATCAAAGATCTGAAGCAGCGCGGCCTGTTTGATGAAACGTTGATCGTGTGGGGTGGCGAGTTTGGCCGTCAGCCAACGGCCGAATATGAGAAAGGTTCCGGGCGAGATCACAACGCTTACGGATTTACGATGTGGATGGCCGGCGGCGGCATCAAAGGTGGTGTCAGCCTCGGTAAAACAGATGAGCTTGGAGCCAACGCGGTTGAAGATCGCATGCATGTCAGGCGAGTGCACGCGACGATTCTTCAGCAAATGGGGCTCGACCCTAATCGACTGTCCTACTTCTACGGTGGACTTGATCAACGATTGGTGGGCGTCGAGGGAGCGAAGCCGATCAAAGAGGTAATTGCCTGAAACCTAAGTCGAATATTCCAGATGCACGATTAGTCCGAGAGTTTGACCGGTGGCGCGTGAGCATCTTTATTGGTCGCGTTCGAGTCGTCTTGTTCCTTGCGAATTTGGGTATCTCGGTAGCCACCGTCGATTGGGAAGCGCAAGACTTTTGTCAGTACGACCGCAATCGAAGCACCAAGTAGGTTGCCGCCCAAAATGACGCCGATTAGCCAATAGGCTTCATAGGCGACTATGGCCATCACGCATCCGATTAAAAAGGTTGCGAGAAAAAGCTTTCGGGTTCCAAATTTGAGGTTCAATGGAAGGCTCGTCAAACGGAGGTTCGCAATTACGAAAGCTCTTGCCGTGGAGAAGCAGTGAGTAAGCTAGGCCGTTTGTTTGGTTGGCGGCATCGGATAATTGTTCGCAGTATGGGAACGATTGAATTTAGCGATTCCCGACGATGCCGATCGGGCGATACTTTTGATTCTTGCTCCCCATCTTTGAGTTCCATAAGCAAGCCGTTCGGTGTCTTCAACGGAGTAACCTTGGCTAAGCAGGTTCTTTACCATGGAATGCTGCATACGCGTCAGGGTGACGTTATTGATCGTTCGCACAATCGAAACGACAAAGACGATCGCGGTTACAAAGCAGCCGATCGTGCCGATGAGCAAAATAACTCCTAAGAAATCGCTATCAATTCTCTGAATCAGATCTATGAATTCTGTACGCGCGAGCATGTTCGGTTTCCTTAGAGTTCTGGTTTTATTTAAGTTGTCCCATTTTTTCCGCTGAATCGTTGTTGTTCGTCGCCGTTTGTCGAGTATTGGGAATGGTTCGGCAATTTATTGAAATTTGATCACGAGTCGAGTCTGAAGATCGCTCTCGTTTCTGGCAGATACCGTCGGTTTTCTGTATTGACTGCATTTTTTCCGAAGACTACTTAAGACGAAAGCAATTGTTCGTTTGTCGGATCAAATGTCGTTCTGCAGGTCAGGAAACCGTTTTTTTCTCATCATGTTGCTGTCTTTGATAGTGACCGAATGCGGGTGCGCGCGATGGCGTCCCGAGAAAAAGACAGCCAGCAACAATGAGTTGAAGTTTCCTAAAGCTCGTTTATCGGCCGATTCGGTTGGCTTGGAACTGGGATTGGCCCAATTGGACAATTCGCAATCCGAGATGTTCGAACGGATCTGGGGGCAACTCGACGAGCAAGAGATTGATTTTGACGTTCGCAAACGGCTGGACGAAAACGGGATTCGAGTGGCAATCATGCCCTCCCACGCGCCGGCCCAATTCAACAAGCTCGTTGCGCCGCGCCCGCTTGAGCATCAGCAGTTGACTTTGGTCGAGCAACAGATGGCGGCGAAGGGTAGGCTCAAGCCCAAAAGCCGGATGGTCGAGCATCAGCGGATATCCAACCGAGATGGACAGTCGCACCCAATCCAAACATCTGACGTGCACCCTGAATTGAGTTGGATGATACACAACCGTGACCGGCAATCTTACGGCTCTGGGAAATCAGTGCGTGGAGTATTTTTGGTCACAACGACGCCGTTGGGCGATGGAACGGTGCGTCTTCGGTTTAGCCCACAAATTCACCATGGAGATCCACGGCCAACTTACGACGTGGCTGGGAATGCGTTCTACGTTGATTCAATGCAAACGGTGACCAAGCTTACTCATTTGGAGTTTACTGCGACTGTACGTCCGGGCGAATCGGTTGTGATTTCTCCAACGGAAGATGTGACTGATCTTGGCAAGCTGTTTTTTGGAATGGCTGATCGTAAGCCGGTGGCACCGAATGAAATTGCTCAAATTTCTAGCGACTCTTTGAACAGCACTAAAAGCGAGATCGAGCTGTTGATTGAAAGCCTGCCGATTGATACGGAAGACGATATCGACAACTCAAATGAGACATTCGATTTGTTGAACTTGGATGCTCCGTGGGAGGATCCAGGGAAAACTGAAACGGTTGAGTCGAATTTGACGCATCGAATATTGATGGTGCGCGTCATCCAAACCCAGATGGATGATTTATTTGGAAATAGTACGATCAACGAGCGGCTCTCGACAACGTCTTTTGACTAGCCATTACAAGTAAATTGTGGCTCGCTACGTGCGGTTGATCACGATCAATCGCATTTTTCGTTGGTGTCTCGAACTATTCTTACGGTTGTTGGCCATTGAGTTCATCGGAGTCTAAACCGATAATCGGTGCGATTGATTCGGCTAGAAATGCGCAAGTGATAACGAACTTGGACAGAGGCCGATCGACTTCCATTTGCCGCTTTCGCTTGCGCAACAACGTCCATTGGAGTTGTCGGGAGCTGGTCGGCATTTTGAGCTTGGTCTACCGTTCACGCCTTCAATGGCTGGATCGCTTACCCTGAATCGAAAAATTTATCACGTCCCTTTTTTTGCGGCGACAAGCAGTCGGCAGCTTCAATGTTTGGCCATGCTGTTTCGAGAGCCATTGTTTTGAGAATATTGGAGAATTAATACTATGCCATTGGTACCACTACGCGTTGTTTTAGATCACGCTGCCGAAAACAATTACGGCGTTGCCGCTTTTAACGTCAACAACATGGAACAGATTCAGTCGATCATGGAAGCGGCCACTGAGACCGATTCTCCCGTCATCGTTCAGGCGTCTCGAGGCGCTCGGAGCTATTCACAAGACAACTATTTGCGGCACCTGATGTTGGCGGCTGCCGAGCTTTATCCTCACCTGCCAATCGTGATGCACCAGGATCACGGCAACAGCGTTGAGACTTGCATGAGCGCCATCGAGAACGGTTTTACTTCCGTCATGATGGATGGTTCGCTAATGGAAGATGGCAAGACTCCGGCTGATTACGACTACAACGTTGGTGTGACGGCTGAAGTTGTCAAGCAAGCCCATGCCAAGGGCGTTTCAGTCGAAGGCGAATTGGGTTGCCTTGGTTCACTTGAATCGGGAGAAGGCGAGCAAGAAGATGGCCATGGCGCTGTCGGAACGTTGAGCAAAGAACAGTTGCTAACTGATCCAGAAGAAGCCGAGCGTTTTGTCGCTGAGACTGGTTGTGATGCCTTGGCCGTCGCGATTGGAACCAGCCACGGTGCTTACAAATTTACTCGCAAGCCTGATGGCGAAGTTTTGGCGATGGATCGCATCGAAGAGATCCACAAACGCTTGCCCAACTGCCACTTGGTAATGCACGGTAGCAGTAGTGTTCCTCAAGAACTTCAAGACATCATCAATGCTCACGGTGGCAACATTCGCCAAACTTGGGGCGTTCCAGTTGAAGAGATTCAACGCGGTATCAAGCACGGTGTTCGTAAAATCAATGTTGATACTGACAACCGGTTGGCGATCACGGGTGCGATCCGCAAGGTGTTTGCTGAGTCACCGGAAGCCTTCGATCCTCGTGCCTATTTGAAGCCAGCTCGCGAAGCGATGAAGCAGGTTTGCATCGCACGGATGACTGAATTTGGTCAAGCCGGTAACGCTTCAAAGCTACGTGCAACTGCCAAGGCTTAGGGTAGGCCTAGGGTTGCGTTTTCAAATGCGGCAACGGCCTTCGTTGGAGGTTCACGCGGCGGTTCAGGTCGCCGTTGAATGTTGTCATTTGCGAGAACGGAGTTTGAAGATTGCAAAATGGATCAGGGCCGGTCAAAACCGGCCCTGCGAAACAGTCGTCTTTGTGGAACAAAGTTTCCCTGCAGCTGGAAAGTGAAAGTGATTTTGTCGGCGTTTGCGTATATCATTACCGCGTTGCGCTTTCAACAGTGACTCGTCAACTTTTCACCTTCAACGCATCTACCTTATGAATACTGCGATCGACCCGGAGCAAACAAATCAACCCATGGCTTGGGTTGATCAACGCGAGCAGATCATGCTTTCGCCGTTTGCCATGCACAGTATCGATTCGCGCGGGCGAGAACATCCCGAGCAGGAACACCCTTATCGCGGACCCTTTCAGCGGGATCGGGATCGAATTCTTCACAGTTCGGCTTACCGCCGACTGAGCGGGAAAATGCAAGTGTTCACCGGTGAGATGGGGGATTACCATCGCACTCGATTGACCCATACCCAGGAAGTGGCCACGATTGCGCGGACGATCGGGCGTGCTCTCGGGTTGAACGAGGATTTGATCGAAGCCCTCGCTTTGATGCACGACATTGGACATCCGCCCTATGGGCATTCGGGTGAGGATGCACTTTCTGAGTGTATCGCTGATCTAGGGGGATTTTCGCACAACCAGTTTGGGCTGACCATTGTTCAGGAAATTGAGATTCGATTTCACGAACAGCCCGGTTTGAATCTGACTTATGAAGTATTAACCGGGCAAACCAGTCGCGTCGACAAACAGAATCAATCTCGGCGACCGCTCTTGGAAGTTCAGTTGGTCGATGCAGCTGACAGTACGACCTACGATGCTCACGATACCGATGATGCGATCAAATTGGGTTTAGTTTCGATTGACGAAATGAGGCACCTGGGATTGATCAAAGATTGCCTGGATTTCGTTTCCAAGTCTTATTCATCGCTTGATGATGGGCTATTACGAAAAGCACTGGTACACCGATTGATTGACAAGCAAGTCACTGGATTGCTCGCTCATTGTGCCAGAGAATTAAAAGAACATGACTTTCAAAGTGTTGAAGATGCGCTGGCCAGCGAATTTTTGATCGACCATTCTGCTGAGTTAAGCGAACAGAAAAGGGAATTGGAACGCTTTCTCTACCAACGGGTCTACCGGCACCCACAGTTGGTTTCGATCAGAGAAAAAGCCCAAGATCGCGTCAAACAGATGTATCAAGCCTATTGCGACAAGCCGGATTTCTTTCCCCAAAAATATCGTGAAAGAGCCGAAAAGATTGGTGTGCGTCGAATGGCGGTTGAATATATCGCCGGCATGACCGACCATTTTTGTGAAGAGACATTCCGGACTATGTTTCCTTAAAAGATGTTTCCTTCGGTGATTCCTGAGCTTTTCGCGCTACTTTCTCCGTCGGAGGCTTATAAGATGGATGGTGAGACGGGATACTATTTGACTGATTCATATTCTCGGTGGCATTCGTAGTTATTTCGAAACCATCGCTAGCTCTCGGAGTTAGGTTCAACAGCGGATCGGATTTCTTCAACGATTTCTGTATCGCAATGCCTCACTTCGTTCGATGCTTACTGCTTCGCCGATCGGCGAATTGGCAGTCCATATTTTCATTCGCGTGCTCAAGGTGTATTACCGACAGCCGCACTACTTTACGAGCATAAATAATGGCACTCTGGATATTAAGAGTTTGTTTTCTTTTGGTGGCGGTGGGGCTCGGGCTGTCGCTCACGCAAAGCCCGGAACTTCTTAACCCGGCCCAAACGGGCGAAGCAGATGGTACGCGAGTCGTCGTGTTTATTTTGTTTCTCGTGGGGGCAATCGCTGTATTGATTGCCGACGTCTTCATTCGCAACAAACGAATCGATATGATTTCGAGTGTCTATTTTGGCCTCGTCGTTGGTTTGTTTTTGACTTATGTCGTCGACCTCGCGCTAACCCCATTCTTTGGTTTGGATATCGCTCACCGCTCGGTGTTGAGGCCAAGTATGTTGCGTTTGATTGTGGTGTCGTTTGCCGGGATCTCAATTTGTTATTCCTGCGTCAGTTTGCTGTGGCAAACGCGCGAAGACTTCCGCTTTGTCATTCCCTATGTCGAGTTCAGCAAAGACGTAAAAGGGCTCAAGCCATACGTGCTCGATACGAGCGTTGTGATCGACGGCCGAATTGCTGACATCGTTGACACCGGGATCGTGGACAACCAGCTTGTGATGCCAAGATTTGTGCTGGGAGAACTGCAAGGTATCGCGGACAGTAGTGATAAAATGAGACGTGCTCGCGGGCGACGTGGCTTGGACGTGCTTGATCGATTGCGAAACAATAAGAATATTGATTTCAAGGTCTACGATCGAGAACTACCCGAAATGCAGGGTCAGCCGGTGGATATTAAGCTGCTGCTATTGGCGCGACACTTGGATGGCAAAGTTGTCACAGGCGACTTCAATTTAAACAAAGTCGCCAAGCTGCAAAACGTGCCCGTGATCAACCTCAATGAGATTGCCAATTCGCTGAAGCCCGTTTTCTTGCCGGGGGAGCTGATTAAGATTCGCGTCGTTAAGCAAGGCGAAGGAGCAGGGCAGGGCGTCGGGTATTTGGATGACGGAACGATGATCGTCATCGAAGACGGACGAGATCACATCGGCGAAGAAGTCGACATCACGGTTACAAGTATGCTGCAAACCAGCGCCGGCCGAATGGTTTTTGGAAAATACGAACGACCGAACTAATCGACAACGACCGATTAAACCATGAAGGTCTTCTTCGAGTTCTTCATTTTCCCCGGCTTCAGTGGTCGCGACGGATGTCGGTCAACGACCAAGTTGACATTGGCTGAACGCCGGTGTGGTTTTAACTGCGTTCATCCAATCATGACACACACGACGACGCCGGCCAGTAAGCTGATTCCCATAAGTAAGTAAGGCTGCGTGCTTCGTACTACATCGATCATCTGTTTCCCTCCCCACGTTAAAGTTTGCTTTCCTGACTTTAAGCATCGCAGATTGCGTGCCAAAATTAAGACGAGGTATCAAGTCGGGCCTTACGGCAAAAATGGACTAACAATCTCATGTTGTTGGCCAGTGAGTGTACTCACGCTGAATACAGGTCTCACAGAGTGACCGCATCTACAATGAAACCGGATTAGCGGACAGTTTCATAACCGCCGGTCGCCCTTTTGATCGCTCTAAAGCACAGATAAAGTCGTCGATTGGGCACAGTTTACCTGATCGTTAAACTTGCAGGATGGAAATTTCCGCATTGTTTCGCCAGCCAGACTGAGCGGAAAAAGAAAGAAAATGTTTGAGCCATTTCTTGACCGATTTCGACATTATTGCTCATGAACGAAAGTCGGGTGATATAGTTCGTTTGAAAGCAGTTAGTTGATTCGATCTCATCTAAACGGAGAAGTGCTTATGGAACTTTTCACTTGGTTGGTCGTCCCGAAACCGCGAAGCTATTACTAGCTTGGCGAATTCACTAACAAGATTCACTACTTAAGCACCCGCTCAGTTGCACCGCTGGCGGGTGTTTTTTTATGCCATTCTTTTTGCGCCGTTTAGAGAGTCACTTGTCGATTTTTGCATTAGGTTTCTTTTCAACTTGGGGAGTTGTTTCAGATTGGCCTTTTTTCGTTTCGTCAGAATCGTTTGCGTCCGAACTGTTCGCCTTCTGTGAGGGAGTTACCTTTTTGCCAACCCAGCCGCGAAGTTTCGCGTGAACCGGAGCGACTCGACCCATGAAGTTGTTCTTGTCGAGCGGGTTCACTTTGATGGCTTGTCGCATTGATGCTTTGGCGGCTTCATTCTCACCCACCATCTCTTGATATAAGCCGATGTAGAGGTGGGCGTAGTAGAGCTGCAGGTTGTGTCGCTCACTGCCAAGCGGAGATGAAGGCGAGGTTTCCTCGGCAGCCTTCATCACGTCCGCCACGTTCATTTCCCCAGCGAATAGCTCAAACACTTGAGCCATTGGGATTCGCCGATCAAGCCGGACGTTGATGATGCTTTTTCGTGCGTCTTCCACATTCGATGTCCGGGCGGCGCAGAGCATGTGCCAAACTGCGTTCTCGACGTCTTGCGAATTGACGGTTTGGTGCGTTTCAAATTGCTCGACGCCTTCCTGAAATCGTTTGGCGTAGTACAACGCCAGTCCACGCTGCCAGAGTTGCGGCTCCATGCGAGGTTGCAAGCGAATGACTTTGTCGAATGCCGCGACCGATTCTTTCATGTCGCCATTGGCAAAACTCACTTCGCCTCTGAGAAAGTGGAAGCGAAATTCGTCAGGCTTCCGTTGGCAAAGCTGCTTGGCGTGCGCAAGGGCTTGCGGGTATTCACCGTCCGCAAAATGTTTGTTGGCCAGTGTGTAGACCGCAACGAGTGGCTTCTCAGCCTGGTCTTCTTGGGCGGATATATTTGGTTGCCCCGTGACGTTGAAGCACACGAAAAGAACGAATAGGAAGAAGGGAGAAGTCATCGGAGACTGGCTCGGTCTTTGGCGAGAATTCATTAATTTTCTTCTCAAGAAGTCGGAATTTGTCGCCGTATCATAACCAGAAAATTTGCAGTCAAGCAATCGAATGGCTGGCGGATTGTTGAGTGTGATGAACTTAAGAACCAGACATCACATGCGATTAAGTCGCAATATGAATAGCGTGGTTAGGTTTGTAATTGAGTTAACGTATTGCTGACGAGAAGTTTCGTCGGTCGTAACAAGATAGGTTTCCTGTCACAATCGCCCTGTTGCGTTCGAGATATCGAACCGCTACCAACAGTGTTCTGAGCATTGAGCCAGCGAAAACGGAACCAGTAATCCGCAGCGAACAAAGACAAGCGAACAAAGACAAGCGAACAAAGACAAGCGAACAAA
>CAZPTT010000001.1:53689-62382 GCA_964589435.1 uncultured Pirellulaceae bacterium | reverse complement strand
AACAAACGGAATGAGCAGAACGATATGAGCAAAATTAAGATTGCCTTGGTGCAGCAGGCGGCTTCTCACGACAAAGCGGCAAATATTAAACGAGGTTTGCAGGCGACCAGAGATGCTGCAGCGCAAGGTGCAAACGTGGTTTGCTTTGCGGAGCTTGGCTTCGAGCGGTTTTACCCCCAAGTCCCGGGTGACGCGAATGTTGCGGAACTTGCCGAACCAATCCCAGGTGCGATGACGGAGCAGTTCTGTGCTTTGGCTGCCGAGTTGGGCGTCGTGATTGCGATCAATTTGTTCGAGCGTGACGGCGACAAAACGTTTGATAGTTCGCCGGTGATCGACGCCGACGGAAAACTACTGGGTGTCACACGCATGATTCACATTACTGACTATCCATGTTTCCATGAGAAGAGCTATTACGCACCGGGAGATCGCGGTGCACCGGTTTACGATACGAAGTTTGGAAAAATTGGCATCGCAATTTGTTACGATCGCCACTATCCAGAATACATGCGGGCACTGGCTGTGGCCGGGGCTGAGTTGGTGATTGTGCCGCAAGCCGGATCGGTTGGCGAATGGCCGGAAGGGCTTTACGAGGCCGAGCTGCGTGTGGCAGCTTTTCAGAATGGCTACTTCACGGCTCTGTGCAATCGCACTGGTGATGAAGAACAATTGCAGTTCGGTGGCGAGTCGTTTGTGTGTGATCCGTTAGGCAATGTCGTCGCCCGAGCGGGGCTGCAAACGGAAGAGACGTTGGTTTGCGAAATTGATTTGTCCGACGTCAATGAGTCGCATGCCCGCAAGCTGTTCTTGCGTGATCGTCGTCCTGAGCTGTATAGTTCGTGGCTGAACAAATAGTTCACTGGGATCGTTAGTCATCGCCTATTGGTTTCGGCTATTGGTTTCGACTTTCACTCTTGCCTATTGTATTTCGTCATTTGATTTAACCCGCATCAAGGCACCATCGCGTGGAAACGGATTCCAAAAAGTCAAAAGTCCTGAGCCGCAATTATGATCGTGCGGCCTGGTTCTACGAGAAGAGCGCGAAGTTCTACTCGACCAATCAGATTCGTGCGAGTAAGCGGTTTCAATTGAACTACATCTCGCCCGGTGACAAGGTGCTGTATTTAGGTGCTGGAGCTGGAGAAGACGCGATCATGGCGGCGCGAGCCGGAGCCCACGTCACTTGCATTGATATCTCAGAAGGCATGTTGGCGCAAGTTCAGCGAAAGCTGGACAAAGAAAACCTCTCGGCCGAATTGATTTGCGGCGACGCATTCGAACACGATCGGATCGGCTACTACGACGTCGTTGCGGCCAACTATTTTCTGAACGTGTTTCGACGTGATGGGATGATCAAGATGCTCAATTACTCGGCATCACTGGTGCGACCAGGTGGGCGATATTTCGTCGCCGATGTTGCCCGAGGACAAGGGAATGTCTTGGCTCGTGGATTTAACTTGTTCTATTTGAAGATGGCGATGGCCAGTTTTTGGCTGATGGGTTTGGTGCCGTGGCATGAAAATTATGACTATTGCAGTTTCTTTCCAGATGCAAATCTTGAACTAGAACATGTCGAGTTTTTCAGGTTTGCCAAAAAGGGCCCGATTCTGTTTCAATCGATCATTGGCAATCGAAAGTGATTGATGGTCGGCCCAGTGTTTTCTCTGATTTGGAAAATGGAATGACACAGCATTCGTTTTCACAGACATGCTCACGCAAGCGAGAGGCATGGCACCCATCAACTTAGATTGGGCGAGCCATTTTACAAATCATTGGGCGGCGTCATCGAGCGTTGTTTGACTCATTGGCCAACTGAACCAGGTTAGTTACTTGAGTTCTTTTGTTTGAAAGGCTGTCGCCAGCGTGAGCACAGCTTGAACACGAACTGCATCCGCTGTTGCCGCTGGATTTTAAGACGCTGTTCAGAAATCGCCGGAACAGCATGATGACTGCCGCGCCAACGATCAAGAGCGCAGCGGCGGTTTGCCAATCGAAAGACTTGGGGTCAAGAGTTTGCCCCATTAGGATCGAAAAAGTTGTCAACTTCACCGTATTCACCTAAGCAAGCCAATTGAAGATTTGGAATGTGATTAGCGCCGCCACGTAAGCCAGCACCGTCATGTAAACGAAGGTGAAAATTGGCCAACGGTATGAGTTCGTTTCTCGCTTAATCACGGCCAGTGTCGAAACGCATTGGGCGCACAGTGCAAAAAATACCATGATGGAAAGAGCCACAGGAAGTGTAAACAGCTTTTTGTCAGTGCCTTCCCAGGTCGCGGTTTCGAGGGTTCGTTTGAGCGAAGGTGATTCCTCATTGGTGTCAGCGCCCAGCCCAAAAATAACGCCCATGGTCGATACGACCACTTCGCGTGCCGGGAAAGATGCGATCGCGGCGCTGCCAATCCGCCAATCCCAGCCCAATGGTTTGACGGCTGGCTCGATCATCCTGCCGGCGCGACCAAGGTAACTTTGACGCAATTGGTAGGCGTTGACTTGATTTTCAAAATCCGCCGTCTGCGATTCGAGTTCAGCGATTTGGGCTTCGTTTCCTGATACCTCAGCAGCGGAGATTCGCTCCGAAAGCGATTTCTCTTGTGCGATTAAGTTGGCCGGAAGATTGCCTTCGCTGCGCGGAAAGTAGCCGGCGGCCCACACGATGATCGTCATCAAAACAATGATCGTCCCGGCGTCGCGAATGAACGCCCAGCCACCTTCAAACATGCGTTGCCAAATGTTTCGCAGACTTGGCACTTTGTAAGACGGCAATTCCATCATGAACGACGACGTACCGGATTGGAGTATCGTCTTCTTCAAAATCCAGGCGACTCCGATGGCAGTCACAATTCCTACCAAGTACATCGCCAGCATCGTCAGGCCTTGCATACCTAGCAGCCCACCGAGAAAAGTTCGCTTGGGTACGAAGGCCGCAATCAGCAGAACGTAAACGGGAAGTCGAGCGCTGCAACTCATCAGCGGTGCGATCAAAATGGTGATCAATCGCTCTCGTTCATTCTTGATCACGCGAGCAGCCATGATGCCCGGAACCGCGCAGGCAAATGACGAAAGTAGCGGGAACAAACTGATTCCGCTGATGCCGATTCGTGACAAATACTTGTCCATCAAAAAGGCGGCCCGCGCCAAATAGCCGGTGTCTTCCAGCAACGCCAATATGAAAAACAAGAGCAGAATTTGCGGTAGGAAAACGAGCACGCTGCCGACACCGTTGACTAGCCCGTCGACAAGCAACGAATTGAAAGCACCAGGAGGAACGATTGAATTGACCAAGCCCGCACCAAGGCTATTGAACTGGTCGATCATCGCAGAAGCCGGTTCGGCGGCCCAGAATACGAGCTGGAAGAGAGACACCAAAACGAAGCCTGCGATCAGCAGTCCCCACAGAGGATGCGTAAAACAACTATCCAAGCGGTCGGTGATCGTCGACGTTCGTTTGGGCTCGACTTGCTTGACGAACGAATCCAGGTGGCTTTTGATCCAATTAAATCGTGCATGCGATTCGGTTTCAGCCGCTGTTTGTCCGTCCGCAGCGAGATCGTTTTGCTCGTTCTTCAATGACTCCAACAATTGATCGTCAACTTGACTCTTTAGCTGCGACGTCATGAAGCCGTCGGTGTCGAACAGCATTCGCGTCACGGCGAATCGCTTGAGGCCACAGTCGTCCGGGCAAGCACTTTGTAATCGCGTAATTCGCTGGCTCATTTCATCGGAAAACGGATCGTGTTCGATGAGTGGGTTCTGGTGAATGGCATTCGCCATCGCTTTTTTTAGTTGATCAAATCCCGTTCGTTTCTTGGCTTGAATACTAACGACTGGAACGCCCAGCAAGCTCGCCAATTGTTCGACGTCAATTGCAATGCCATTGCGGGCGGCAACGTCAGTCATATTTACAGCGACGACGGTTGGCCGGTGTAGATCAAGGATCTGGCTGATGAGAAATAGATTACGTTGTAAGTTGTTGGCGTCGACCACACAGAGAACCAAATCGGGGGCTTGGGTCGCGGGTGCGTTGCCCAGTAGAACATTGACGGTCACCATTTCGTCGGGCGAACGCGGGGCCAAGCTGTAGGTCCCGGGCAAGTCAGTCAATTCGAAAGCTTGATTGTCGAATGAGAATCGACCAGTGCGATTTGCAACCGTGACGCCAGGATAGTTTCCGGTCTGCTGGCGGATGCCGGTCAGCGCATTGAAGAGTGTTGACTTACCTGTGTTGGGGTTGCCAAGAACCGCGACAGAGATTGGTTTGGCGGCAGATTGCTTAGCGTTGGATTTTGAGTTACTGCTCATGAGAGTGGGTCAAGAGCCGTGAGAAATGCCAAGCTTAAAAAAAACGCCGGCGTCACCGTCAGGACAGCTATGAAGGTGTTACGAGAATTTCCATTTCATCGGAAGCGCGAACGCACATGCGGCAGCCGTCGATTTGCAAGATGCATGTCTTGCCGCCGCGAACAACGCAAAGGTTGGTGCCTCGTTGAATTCCCATCTCAGCAAGCCGAGCGACATCATTGGGAGCGCCGTTCAAACAAGCAACGCAGGCGGGCTGGCCGGCGGCAAGCTGTTGAATCGGAACAGGTGTTTCGGTCTTGAGCATTTAGTGGTCCATCAATAATGAGAATCAGTCTCAATACGGATTATCTTAACCGTTGTTTGGACTCGCGACAACGGGCGAATGTCGGTGAAAACATAGGTTGGTAGCATTTTTTGTCCAAATACTGGCGACCGGATCAAGCTCCAACTGACCGGGAGATTTGGCTCAAGAAAGGTCGCAAAAGCCGCGCCTACTTGCTTTCTTCCATTTGCTGAATGTACTGGCGCAAACGTTCATTTTCGTCAGTCACGCCTTTGAGTTTCAGCATGTTTTCGACACGCTTCAGCAGTTCCACTCGGTTGACCGGCTTTGAGAGAAAGTCGTTGGTTCCGGCGTTCACAGCTCTTTCAATGTCACCAAGTTCATTGAGGGCCGTCACCATCAAAATCATGATGTTACTTAGCGATTCGTCGTTCCGAATTTTCTCGCAAACTTCGAAGCCATTGAGCTTGGGCATCATCACGTCGAGCAAGATCAAATCGGGAGAAAACGAAGATGCTTTTTCGAGCGCCTGCAGTCCATCGGAGGCGATTTCGGTCTCGCACTCGAGATCTGCGAGGTACGCTTCAAGAAGCTCGCAGTTCGCTTCGTTGTCATCAACGATAAGAATTCGGTGCTGTTTGTCAGTAGATTCCATGTGACCGTCGCCTTAAGAAAGTGAATGGTCAGGATTATACGCCGAGCCGCCAACAACGCAAAGTGACATGTGTTCACTCATGATCGTTCAGAGGGCTTCTCAGTTGTTCAAATTGCGGACTCCTGAGCAGGGCTGGCAAGCCACTTGGTGCGAAACCGGACGGCTCGCGCCGTTCCGCTAATATGAAGATGCCTCGCCCTTTACTAGTTGAAAGGCCGTGAGTGGTTTAAAAAGCATTTCAATTCTGCGAACTCGATCCAGCATTTTAATCGAGAGATTCGCTTTGATTGAACTTCGAGAGCAATTGCTTGCCTTGCCAGATCGAGTAAGCCAATTGCCAATCGATGGGGGCTTCTGAGTTGCCGGACTCAAACCAATTCGAGTCATGACTGTCGACCACCACGGTTCCGGTTTCGCCTTTGCATTTGGCAGTCGCAACGATTACCAATTCGCCGAAAAAGCTGCCAACGATCTGGACGTTGACATCCTCAAGTTCGTCGTCTTTGAGTGCTCCTTGCAGTCGTCGCAAATCATTTGGAAATGCCTGTTGGGCTTTGTTGGGCGACATTTGAAAAATCTCTTGATGAATCGTTTGCCAGCCAGCAAAGGCGGCATACATTTCTTCGGTCGAGAGGTGGCGTAAGTCAGCGGCGAATGCATGAGTCAGCGGGCCACAAATTCCAATGTTCGAATGAGCCGTGTCGCCTTTGCCATACGAGTATTTGAACAGGTAGCATTGAACTGGATGCTCGTAACTGGGCCAATACATTTCGCGATTTTCGATCAACTCGATGTCGCTTGGAGCCAAACCCATTTGATCCGGCTCAGCCAGCCAGATCGCCAGATGACTTTCCGCCATCGCAATTTCGCCTTGCAGTTCCAGAGAAATTTCGCTCGTGAAGTCTAGCTCTTCTGCATAGGCCAACACTCTTAGACGAGCGACCGGCTGTTGAGCGAGCGCGATCAAAGTTTGCTTACCGGCATCATCACCCAATCGCGCTAGCGCGGCGGCGGCTTCGGTTTGAACTCTACGATGGCGAAGTTGAAGCGCACGATGAAGTTGCGGGATGGCGTCTTCGTATTCAATCAAGGAAAACGTGTCACACAGTGCAACGATTAGCGCGACGGAGTCTGACACAAGTTGGTTCATCTGTCGGGCGTCAAGATTCGGCGGGATGTTGCCTTCTTCGATCCGTCCAAGTTGACCAGCGAGCTGGCCTAGCAGTTCATTGAGCGGTTCAACCCGTTTTTCAGCCGCATGTGTTTCTGTTTGCCCGTTGCGGTAATAGTAATTGAACAAATCGAAAACGGCAGGAGCGATTTGCGAATGTCCGGTCGCGCGATTCAAGAGTGCGTCAAGCATCTGGGAATCGGGAACGAAGCCGGCTTGCATCATCGGAGCAAACGCCAACACGATTCCCAAACGATGTTCAGGCGGATCGTCGCAAATGAGTGCTGTCCAAACTTCTCGCGTGTCAGCCAAATCCGGAATCGCAAGCCATCGCAACAAATGGTTTCGTAAATCGCTCGTGGGTGGCGTCAGGCGATACAGCGTTTCGACTGATCGGAAACGGCCATCGGACCAATGGTGGGAGCCTTGATCCAGTTTGATTTGGGCTTCGCGATTGGCCAATTGGTGCAAAACAGGCTGGAGGATTTGGGCTAAGCCGGCAGAGGATTTTGATCCGTCACCTAGCGGAGAGCTGTCCGGATTGGCTGATTCGTGGAGGTCGTCGCCGAAATCGGAGAGTCGTTCAACGAGTTCGTCGACGTCCGATTCAGTCAATTTGGCGACTTGCTGAGCAGCAACGGCCACGGATGGAATTTGCGTCGCGTCATCTCGGGCTACAAGAATCGCGTCGATTAGGCTTTTTATCATCGGAAACTGATGTTCATAGTTTGGTAGTTTTGGTGGAAAACTGTCGTCCTACTCGGCATCCGCGTTGACCGTTTCTATTGGTCGAGATAGCTTATTAGCTAGTACAACAACAAGTAATCACTATTTTTCGGTAACGTTGCCGCCATTTAGCGCGTGCTTTTGGCATGGCCCGTGGTTACTTCCCCTGCTGAATTCGCATCGGGGTAGTTTCAAGGACACAACGGTCTCAATACTGTGGCTAAACAAGTCGTCAAACGCAAACAGATTTTGTCTTTCCAGCACATGGGTTTGTCAAAAAACATGCTGGAAGTTTTGGATCGCATCGGTTACGAAAAACCTTCTCCGGTTCAAGCGGGAGTCATTCCCCTAGCGCTCGAAGAATACGACGTTATTGGTCAGGCTCGCACAGGTACGGGCAAAACAGCCGCCTTTGCAATTCCGATTCTTGAACGTTTGGATTTGAGCGTAAAAAAGGCCAAGCCCCAAGCCCTGATTCTGACTCCCACCAGAGAACTCGCCGTCCAAGTTGAAAACGAGTTTCGACGCATGGCTGATCCAAGCAAGGTGAGTTGTTGCTGTCTGTACGGCGGTCGTCCAATTAATAAGCAAATCAATCAACTTGAAAAAGGTTGCCATGTCGTCGTCGGAACACCGGGTCGAGTCATTGACCACTTGAATCGTCGAACTCTCAATATTGATCAGTTGTGGTTTGTGGTTCTCGATGAAGCCGATCGAATGTTGGACATTGGGTTTCGCCCTGACATCGAGCGGATTTTAAGTCGCTGTCCGAAAGAACGTCAAACACTGCTGTTGAGTGCGACGCTTCCCGATCCGATTCGTCGATTGGCAAAGCGATACATGTATCGCCCGAAAGTGATTAACTTTTCAAAAGACTCCGTGGCGGCCGACACGATCGAGCAGTTCTATTTGAATGTTCCGGGCCCAATGAAGTACGACATACTCGTTAAGCTTTTGGAGCGAGAGAAGCCAGAGCAATCGATTATTTTCTGTCGCACGAAACTGGGGACTGAGAAGCTCTATCGCAAATTGTTCAAGTCAAAAGTTCTTGAGCAGGTGGGGACGCTTCATGGTGATATGTCCCAGGGAGCCCGAGACCGAATGATGAAGGATTTTCGCTCGGCCAAAATTCGTTATCTCGTTGCCACCGATGTCGTCGGTCGAGGCATCGATATCACCAATGTCTCGCACATCATCAACTACGATATCCCAGAGTTGAGCGACGACTATGTTCACCGCGTTGGCCGTACGGGCCGAATGGGCAAACAGGGCGTTGCGTTCTCGTTGGTGACGCCAGAGCAGGGCGGCGAGTTGACTCGGATCGAGCAGAAGATCAATGTGCAATTGAAGTCGGATCCTCTGCAAGCTGAGATTGACGAGATTCGTGGAAGAACCGAGCCAAAACGCTCTAAGCCAGATAAACCAAAATCGAAGTATCGTCGGGCTCTTTAATGGTTTGCGATGATTGAATTGAGGGGCAAGGTCTTTCGATTCAAGAAGGCATGCCCACGCAAGCGAGGGCATGGCACCCGTGTCAAGCCTTGGCGCCCGTTAAG
>CAZPTT010000001.1:25827-53589 GCA_964589435.1 uncultured Pirellulaceae bacterium | reverse complement strand
AAGCGAGGGCATGGCACCCGTGTCAAGCCTTGGCGCCCGTTAAGTGTGGGCATGGCACCCGTTTAAAGCCTTGGTACCCGTGTTCACCAAGGAAGAGTATTGGGCCGGCCCATGCGATTCAGTCGCGAGCCCATGCAAGCGAGGGCATGGCACCTATGCAGAGGCGCGAATCCGAGTGAGGGTATGGCACCCACATTCAATGGATACGGCCTTTAAGGAATTGCCTGCGAAAAAGGGCTTCAAATGAGAACGCTTTGAGGGAAACGGTGAATGGCACTAGCCGGTTTGTTTACGTTGCTCGACGACCAGGCCGCTTGTTTGGAGTGGCTGGAATCTCACGGCGTTGCTGGCGGAGAGCGAGCCTATTCGAACTTGCGGTCGATCGAGAAATCGCTTGCCGCCAAGGAAGAATCCGGAAGTGCGGAACTTGCCAACGCTACAGAAGGCAATGATGTTAATGAAGGCGCTGAAGGGACAGCAAATTCGAGCTCGATTCAAGTGCTCAATCAGATTGGGACTCAGCTTTCTCATGTTAGCGATCCAGATCGGGCGATCAACAATCTGGAACGACTACTCTCAGCTCAGCCGCAGCTCCCCATCGACTTGCTCTTAGGTAGTGGCGCAGGCAGCCACGCCATCGGTCTGCCCTCGCTAATGATATTGTTGTCGGCCAGCCAAGCCATCAGTGATCTGTTGATTCAAAGTTGGGACTGCTGCGAGGCGTTGCGGCACGACGCCGGTCAGTTAGTGACTCGAGATATCGTTGTTGAAAAACTGCGAGGCCGATTGGTGGACGCAGCTGATAGTGCCGAAGCGATGAAACGAATCCGGCAATTCAAACATCAGGAAACAGTGCGGATTGCCTATGCGGATCTGATTCGAGGTTGTTTGCTTGAGCGAGTCGTTGAGCAGATCTCGTATCTGTCCGAGGCCATTTGTGAAGGCGCATTCGTTTGGTCTTATCAACGACTTGCCCGCCAATGGGGCGAGCCCATCGCGCCAGATGGCGAGCCGGTTCGTTACGTCATCCTGGCGATGGGGAAATTGGGAGGCACCGAGCTCAACTATTCCAGCGATATTGATTTGGTGATGGTCTACGACCATGACGGCGTGACACGCGGAATCGGAAGCGATGTTTCGGTAAAAACCAATCGGGAGTTTTTTGATCGGCTGACGCGAGATATCGTTCGCCTGCTGAGCGAGTCAACGGCGGCGGGGCCAGCCTATCGAGTGGACTTGCGGCTCCGTCCAGAAGGCTCACGAGGAAAAATTTGCTGCTCGAGAAAATCGATGTTGCATTACTACGATTTTCAAGGACGCACATGGGAGCGTCAGGCATTGATCAAGGCGAAGCCGGTCGCAGGTAGTTTGAGTTTGGGTGACGAGTTGTTGCAGCAATTGACGCCGTGGATCTACCGTCAAAATTTGAATCGCGCGGACATCGCCGGTATCAAAGCATTGAAACGCCGGATCGAGCGGAAGGCAATCCATCAAGGCGAAGAGCTGACTAACGTTAAGACTGGCCGAGGAGGGATTCGCGACGTTGAGTTTGTCATTCAGTTCTTGCAATTGCTTAACGGAGGTGTGCTTAAGGAGATCCAAACGCCCAACACGCTGGATGCAATCTTGCGACTGGAATCCGCTGGTTGCTTGACCAGTGCTGAGGCAACGTTGTTAGCCCAAAACTATATTTGGCTGCGGAAGCTTGAGCATCGCTTGCAGTTGATGCATGATTTGCAAACACACACCATTCCCGCCAGTGAATCGGAGCTGAGAAAGACAGCCTTGCGAATGGGCTACTACGGCCCCAACGCGTTCGAAGAATTCAAAACCGAATTGTCTGAGACGACGGATTCCAACCGCTCCATACTCAATCACTTGTTGCATGGTGCATTTGGGATGACATTCGGTTCGCTACGCGATTCAGGCGGTCACTTGGCGTTTGCGGACGAGGAAGTTTCTGCCGAAGTTGATCTAATTCTCGAGCCAGAGCCGGATCAGGAAATGATTGCGGATGTGCTTGATCCATTCGGTTTTAAGAACGTCAATCAGGCATTTGAGAATTTGATGGAATTGGCAATCGAGAGGACGCCCTTTCTTTCGTCGCGTCGCTGTCATCATTTTTTGGCTGCCATCGCACCGGCATTGCTGCAAGAAATCGCGACAACGCCTGATCCCGATGCGACGTTGGTCGCGCTGGCGACGGTTTCCGACTCGCTGGGAGCCAAGGGGGTGCTGTGGGAACTGTTCAGTTTCAATCCGCCCACGCTTCGTTTGTATGTTCGCATGTGTGCGACGAGCAATTATTTGCAGCGAATCATCAAGAGCAATCCTGGGATGATTGATGAACTGATGGATTCGTTGCAGGTCGAGCACTTACCAAGTTTGGGATTTCTGCAGGAGCTGATGGCCGAGTTGGTGAAGGGAGCCGAAGACATTGAGCCGATCGTTCACAGTTTTAAAAATGCGCTCCATTTGAGAGTTGGCATTCGTGATATTCTCGGTCGAGACGAGATTCAAAACACGCATAAGGCACTCGCCGACGTGGCCGAAGTTTGTTTCCAAACAGTAGTTCGTCATGAGTATCGCAAACTATTGCGGCGATATACAGACTTGCCAACGGATGATTGGTCGCAATTGGAAAACGATTGCCCGTTCGTCGTATTGGCATTGGGAAAGCTTGGCGGTCGCGAGCCAAATTATCACAGCGATCTTGATCTGATCTTCCTCTACGAAAGCTGCGATGAATTCGAGTTGCATTTTTCCGCCGAACCACAGTCCAGTCTGGCGACTAGCGAATCAGGGAATGGCGATCGAATTTCGAGTCAATTTTTCTTCGGCCAATTGGCGGCCAACGTCACTCAGTTTATCGCGCACTCGAAAAACTTTGGCCGATTGTATGAGCTTGATTGTCGGTTGAGGCCGACCGGAAAGAGCGGGCGGTTAGCGATATCGTTGGAGGAATTTTCACGCTATTTCGCGTCCGGTGAAGGCTGGCTATGGGAGCGTCAGGCACTGTGTAAGGCAAGGCCCGTGTTCGGTTCAAAGCCACTTCGCGCGAAAGCAATGGAGTTGGTCGTCG
Organism: uncultured Pirellulaceae bacterium; assembly: GCA_964589435.1. Classification (GTDB taxonomy): domain Bacteria; phylum Planctomycetota; class Planctomycetia; order Pirellulales; family Pirellulaceae; genus Mariniblastus. Next base: position 50,507 of record CAZPTT010000001.1, on the reverse strand, counting down.
ACGCAATTCAGGGAGTGAGTTGGTGCCCAACGATGGCCAATGAAATCAAGGAGACGCGCCTGGCACTTCAGCAGGATTGTAATCCAGGAAATTTAAAACGCGGTCGAGGCGGAACCGTCGATGTTGAATTCTCTATCCAATCTCTTCAGCTAAAGTATTCAAGCCAGGATCCATCAATTCTTGTGCCAGGCACACTCGAAGCAATCAGGAAGCTCGTCGATAAAGGGTTCCTGGATGAGTCAGTTGGAATGTCATTGGCTGAGAGTTATCAACTCTTCCGTGGTGTTGAGGCGAGGCTTCGTTTGATCAATACCACCGCTCGGCATGATTTACCTGAAAATGGAGTTGTGTTGGAGAAACTCGCGTTTCTTTTAGACTTCTCGTCCTCGGAACTTTTGCGGCAACGTGTCGAAGAATCGAGGGTGAGTGTTCGCCAGACGTTTCTTGAATTGTTCTCGCGACTTGAGCGGGCGTGAGGTTCCTGCTGATTACCAGATCCAATCAGATTAGGATCTTGGGCAAAGTGAAATTTGCCGGCGTGACGAATTCAGAATGACTAAATTGATTGAATCTGTCAGCGAACTTGTTGGGTGCCTACGTCGTCAACGGAGTTGAGGTAGGCTGGGGTGAAGCGGAGGAGGGGCTGGGGAAAGCTAGTTTTTGTCCGGCTTCTTTTGCATGACTACAATAAAAGCTTGAGAGGTTGGTGCTTTCATCACGGCCAGCAAAATGGTCGCAAGCAGTTTCCAATCATTTAGCTGGAATCGCGAACTAACACTTTGAACTTCCGTACAGTTCGAGCTGTTCAGAAAAATGTTCTAGGGAGATGAGGATGGCCAATGTTCTCGTTGTCGATGATTCGGATGTAGACCGACTTTTGATGGAAGGGCTGTTGGGGCACGCACCGGGCTTCGTGGTGATTGCGGCTGAAAACGGAGAGCAGGCGCTGAAGAAGTTGGAGGAATGGTCGATTGATATCATTCTTACCGATTTGCAAATGCCCAAAATGGACGGGCTGGAGCTGGTGAAAAATATCCGCTCCAGTAGCTTGGAAGTTCCGGTGATCTTGACCACGGGAAATGGTAGCGAAGACATCGCGGCGAAAGCGTTGCGGGCCGGGGCCTCTGGCTACATACCCAAAAACAAGCTCAATCAAATGCTTGTTTCGACAATAAAAGAAGTGCTGGAGATTTTTAATGGCGAGCATAGTTCGAGTTTGCTGCTGGAATGTTCACGAGTTTCCCACTACGAATTTGAGTTGGGAAACGATCCTCGACTAATTCCACTCGTGGTAAATTTTTGCGAGAAAATGCTGGAGTCATTTGCCCAGCTCAATCGTATCGATAGCCTACGAATTGCCGTCGCGGTCGATCAGGCTTTGCAGAACGCGATGTACCGAGGGAACCTGGAATTAGATTCCGAATACAAGATCCCGTCTTTTCATTCCGACGATGCGTCGACGGCTCGTTACGTTCAAGAACGCTTCGGTGAATCACCCTATAAAGATCGCAAGATCGATTGCGTGATTGAAATTAAGCCGAGTGGTTTTGCGATGAGAATTTCCGATGACGGCCCCGGCTTCGATTCGAGTGGAATCGATGATTGGAACGATACTTCGCTGCGCGGAACCAAATTGATGAAGGCATTCATGGACAAGGTTCGATACAACGATAAAGGGAACGTTGTAAAATTGGCTTATGGTTTCGACCGAGCTAAAGTTCACGCTAAAAAAATGCGGCGTGCGAGAAAGGCCGCGGCTCGTTCGGTCGGTCGTATCACATGCGATGTCACGGGTGAAGTTTATGAGATCACTGATCGAAAGTTTGTCATCGGTCGACGTTCGGCTTGCCATCTTCGATTAAACGGCTCGAAGGTAGCGCCTCTGCACTGCATGTTGGTCAATGAGGACGATCACATCATGTTGTTGAATTTGACGCCTGAATTTAGCACGCTCGTCAACGGCACGGCGAGCAACGGAATCAATTTGAAAGGCGGAGACAAAATTCAGATCGGAGAACAATCGTTCTTGTTCGAAGCGGTCAGTTGATCTTTCTTTTCGGTAGCAGCAATCGCTTACCCGAACTTCACCGCCTGCAAAAAAAAACAGCCGAGCAGGTGGCTCGGCTGTTTTTGTTGAGAGTGGGGTTGATACTTCGTTTACTCGCCTGATGGGTAGAGGCTTGTTGATAGATATCGCTCACCGAGATCGGGTAGCATCACGACAATCATCTTGCCTTCGTTTTCAGGTCGGCGGGCGACTTCAAGAGCGGCGGATGCGGCAGCTCCACAGCTGATACCGCAGAAGAGGCCTTCTTTGGTTGCCAACGCCCGCGCCGTTTTCACGCAGTCTTCGTCTTTGACCGTCACGACTTCGTCAATGATGTCGACGTTCAGTACGTCGGGAATGAAGCCGGCTCCGATGCCTTGAATGGTGTGCTTGCCGGGCTGCAGGTCTTGGCCGGCTTTGCGTTGCGTGATCACGGGGCTGGTGGCTGGTTCAACGGCGATCGAAATCAAACCCGGCTTTTTAGCTTTGAGTGCTTCGCTACATCCGGTGATCGTTCCGCCCGTTCCGACGCCAGCAACGAGAATGTCAACTTGCCCTTCGGTGTCCGCCCAGATTTCTTCGGCGGTTGTTTGGCGGTGAATTTCTGGGTTGGCTGGATTGCTGAACTGTTGCGGCATGAAGTAGTTGTCGCCGGATTCGGCAAGCTCGGTTGCTTTGCGAATCGCGCCAGGCATGCCTTCGGCACCGGGAGTCAAAATCACTTCTGCACCCAGAGCAGCGACGAGACGGCGACGCTCCATCGACATGCTGTCGGGCATCGTGACTTTCATTTTGTATCCACGGGCGGCACAAACGTAAGCCAACGCGATGCCAGTGTTGCCGCTGGTGGGCTCGATGATCGTCGTGTCTTTGGTGATCTTGCCATCGCGTTCGGCAGCATCAATCATCGCACGACCAATTCGATCTTTGACGCTCCACAGCGGATTCATGTTTTCGACTTTGGCAACCACCGTCGCAACACAGCCTTCTGTGACGCGCCGCAAGCGAACCAACGGTGTTCTTCCAATGCAATCCGTGATCTCTTCGTAGATTCCGCGTGATGTCGTGGTTGGCATTCTGTCTCTTTCAAACAGGTAAATATCTAATTGGGCAGCAAGGCAAGATTGCTGGCGAAAGTCAGTTCCAAAGCTGGAGCTTCGAATCCGAAGTATAGCAAGTCTAAGAAAAATGGGTCAACTTGAGTTGCGGATTGGCATGGCCGCTTTCGCCAGTTGGGCTCAAAATGCCGATGTCAGGCGACTCGGTCATTTTCGTTGTCCTTCAGAAGCCGCAGCGGCCGATGAATGACGTATTAGCTCAATCGTGTGTCGGTTAACGGAACGTGAATCTGGAGCCTGGGCGTACGAAAATCGGCATGCAAGCTGGCCGGATGGAGAAATGGTTTGTAGTTCTTGTCAAACCGCGACATGTGAGCCTTGGAAATTAAGCCCCGTTGAATCTCAAATGGAAACGACACTCCACCGACAACTCAAAGAACAGTTTCGGCTGCCTGGTTCCCAGATCGAAGTCAAGCTGGGACGTTTCCGAATCGATGTCGTCAATGATGATCGGTTGATGGAGATTCAGCGAAGCGGCTTGTCATCCATTCGAGATAAAATCAATAAGCTGTTGAATGATGGTTTCACGGTGGATGTGGTGAAGCCACTCGTCGCCCGCAAGCGGTTGATCAAATTGAACAAAGCCGATGGCAAAGAAGTCGATCGTCGTTGGAGCCCGCTACGTGGAACCATTCTCGATTTGTTCGATGAACTGGTTTACTTCACTCGCGTCTTTCCTCATCCGAATTTGAAATTGATCACGCCGCTGATCACGATCGAGGAAATTCGCTATCCGGGGCAGGGCAAGCGGCGTCGCCGGCGAAAAGGTGATTTCATTGTTCAAGATCGTCAAATCCTCGAAATGAAGGAGATGCACTCGTTTGAAACAGTGCATGATTTGCAACAGCTGTTGCCCAGCAGTTTACCGCCGGAATTCGACACGAAGGAATTGGCGAGCTCACTTGATATTCCACGACATCAAGCGCAAAAGATCGCTTATGTGATGCGAAAAACTGGCTGCATTGTTGAAACGGGAAAAAATGGCAATGCGATTGTTTGTCGCAAAGTCACCAAACGCGAGGCGGCGAAGGAATTGAAAAAGAAGACGCCGAAACGGAAAGTTTCGGTGGAAGAGGCATTGGCTCAAGAGCAGGCCAAGGCGTCCAAGAAACGGGCGACCAGGAAATCGATTGCCAAGGAAATCGCGGTCGAAAAACGAATCGATGCAGGCGATGGAAGGACGATCTCCAAGCCAGTAGCTAAGAAAAAAACAACCACCCGGAAGCCAGCGAAGAAGCCAACCCCAAAACGAAAATCGGCGAAGTTATCCAAAAGAACAAAAGTCGCGCGTAAAAAAGCCCAAAGCAAGCAGGTCGCTTAATTCGATTGTTGGTAGTTTCGCCAGAGAAGTAGGTCACGCTATCGCGTGACGTAATGAACTCGCATGCAATTGCATGCCCTGCTTAGCTACTCAAACTGAGCGTTTTCAAAATCGGTATCGCTATCAATCGACAAATGGCGGATCGCAAGAAAGTAGGCCGTAACAAGTGTAGCGCAGTAACGGCAACTTCAGTTCGAGTGATAGGCTCGTGTTTTGCCGTGTCATCGTCGCTGACGTTCCTTGATAGCGGCCTACAACCGCTCAGTTTGAGTAGCTACACAGCGATGACGGATGTCATGCAATAGCATGACCTACGCGCACTTAAACCAAAAAAGGCAGCAAGAAATTCTTGCTGCCTTTGTTAATCGCTCTTTGCTGTTCGTAACTCACTCTCAAAGGGACTCGCTAAGCTTGAGCCTTCGTGCGGGCTTCTCGCAGTCCTCGGCTGAGGATGTCGCGAAGCAGCGGAGAATAGTCTTCGAACTTGGACTCGTCAGGCGACCCGTTCGAATATTGGTAAATCGCGTCGCGAGGCTTGGTGCCAAGCGAGATCAGTGTCGAGCTGACCGTCCCGTAACCAGCTTGCTTAACCACCATACTGGGGCGATTAGGCGAAGTGGGTGTGCGGGCTAATACTTTGCTGGCGATCGCCAGGAACTTCACAGGTGAATCGAGCGTCTGGAGAGTCAGCAGGCGGCGGGCCATGTTGGCTCGCTCATCTCGTGGATCGTCCATATCGCGGTCACTGACGATACACAGGCCTTGCTCGAGTTCGCTAACGTTTGTGTCGGCACCCGAATGAATCACCCAACCCGATTCGGGATCGGCAACCACAAAATTTACCCCGCCGTATTGGTCGGAATGCAGTTCTTCCAAAGCCACATCCACTGCTTGGCGGGCCGAGTTGCATTTCAGCATTTCGCGAGCCAAAGCACCACGCGAACGCGGGTTCATTGGTGTGTTCGATTTTTTCCGCCTAAGTACTCCTACAAACATCCCGTTTTGATTCATGCCGAGGTAAGTTCCCCCGGTATGTTGGTCAACGCTCGCTAAAATTCGTGGTTTTCCCGATTGGATTGCCGGAGCTGGGCAAATTTGATCGAGCGGTTCTTCCCGGTTGTAAGCCACCAAAATCGGAGCTTCGGGAACAAGATGATATACAATTGCCAATAGGCTCATTTGCGGTTCACTTTTCCAAAGATCAGGTAAAAAACTGTCGTTCCATAACATCTGAGCAATCAATTTATCGAATTAAAACCAAATAGGTACCCTAAAAAGGGGGGTGTAAAGCGGATTATCGCGAATCCAATCAGGTATCCGGTGATGGCTCTAAATGTTTATATTTAAAGGACTTACGGAAAATTGAGTCGTTCAATTTATCGTCAAATATTGCCCAATCGTCAGGGTTTTGCTGCTACGATTGGATACTGCCCTCGGCTTAGGGCAGCATTTCTGTTAATCCTACGTGGCAGAATTCTCGCCATATTGGCCTACAGATCGTTCGGTCAGCCGCCAATGCTTCAGATTCCTCGCGTTATCCTCAACTCAAACATTTGCAGTCGCATTTAGGTCAAAGACATGGCAACTGGAAGCAAAATTCAAGTCGATTCCAGCCGTTTCGCAGAAGCCGTCGTATCGCCACCTCAGCCAGCCAAGCTGGAACCTGAAAGCAACTCTCGCCCCGAAGTTCCGGAGCTGAAGACCTCAGTAAATGGCGTTAAGATTCTCGGCAGTGGCTTTTCATCTGGCTCGAAACTGGTTCGCAACGAGGATCTGGCTGAGTTGGGATACGATTCGGATTGGATCGTCCAGCGATCGGGCATAAAAACGCGGTTCCATGTCGGCGAAGGCGAAGCAACCAGCGATATGGCAATTCGGGCTGCTGAAACGTGCCTTAAAAAAGCCGGAGTCGCCGCCAGTGAGGTCGATCTGATCATCGTTGCGACGGTTTCACCAGATCATCTGACGCCGTCCACCGCCTGCATCGTTCAAGCCCATCTCGGCTGTACGGCTTCGGCTGTCGATATTAACGCAGCCTGTTCTGGCTTCATCTATGGTTTGGTGATGGCCAGCCAATTTGTAAAGACTGGCTGCAGTCGTCGGGCCTTGGTGATCGGTGCCGAGACATTGACGATTTCGATGAATCCGGCCGACAAGAAGACTTATCCGTTGTTTGGTGACGGTGCCGGGGCCGTGTTGGTTTCAGCTGACGAAAATCCAGACGAAGAATCCGCATCCGGAATTCTCGCTTATCGCTTGGCTTCAGAAGGCTCGATGAGTGACGCGTTGATCATTCCTGGTGGCGGTTCACGAAAGCCATTTTCGCAAGCTGTCCTGGACGCTAACGAACATTACCTCTCCATGGACGGCCGAGCCGTTTTCAAGTGGGCGGTTCGCATGATCCCAGATATCGTCGGGGAAATGCTTTTTCGGGCTTCCATGTCTTTGGAAGACATCGACTTGTTTATTCCGCATCAGGCCAACATTCGAATTATCGATGCTGCTGTCGAAGGATTGGGTATCGATCGCGAAAAAGTCTTTGTCAATTTGGATCGGTACGGGAACACTTCTGCCGCGAGCATTCCAATCGCGATCGCGGAAGCGGTCGACCAAGGACGTATCAAGCACGGCGACAACGTATTGATGGTTGGCTTTGGCGCTGGATTGACTTGGGGCTCTTGCCTGTTTCGCTGGTAGGCAGCGTGGGCCGTTAATCGAATTCGCGTTCTTTCCGCATGGTCGACGCTGAGCGGAGAACCGTGTTCTTTGCCCAGAACGGTGGCAACCAAGCAATGTCGGAAAAATTCACCGACACGTTGACGGCAACTGGTTCACCGCGAATCGCAGTCGTTGGATCGGGCGAGACTTCAGTACTCAAACCGCTGATCCCGCAAGCTTCGGCATAGTCGGAGCAGATCGTTGCGACTTCTGATTCGGTCAATGGGCTGACGGCACACGCGCGGGCACCTTCGCGGGCTGCGTTGGTAATGATTTGCATCGCCATCATGCCACGGCCAAACTCGATCATGCCGAAGATGACCAAAAAGAATAACGGTAAGACGATTGCGAGTTCAACTGCCGCCGCACCTGTTCGGTTTTTGCGCCGTCTCGATAGTAGTTTGCGATTCATGATGATACGGATACGGTTGGTGAATTGAGTTTGTTTGTTGCGATATTCGATTGAGTGCAAAGATTGTTTTTATCTGGCCAGGTTGACTTGCGGGTCTTGGATGATGTCGCGAAATAGCTCTCGCAAGCGTTGTTCGTAAAGGGCCGGGTTTCCGGATCCTCGTAGGCTTTCACCGCCGACAGCGGTCGCACCCATTCTTGACATGCGATCCATGAAATCGTAATCGGTGCCAAATCCAATGCCGACAGGGTAAACCTGCCAGCCTTTACGGCTCATGATTTTCGTTTGCATTAGCGGTGCGTCGAGCCAGTCGTAACCTCCGCCGTAGAAATCGTCGTGAGGGTTTTCCGTCATGTAGTCGGAGATGGCGTCGGCTTCCGAGGCGAAGTCGTTCGGCAGTCCATCGGTCAGCATAACGACTACCTTGTTCACATTGTTTCGACCCGATCCGCCTTCTCGTGCGGGTTTGATGTATTCATAAGCGGAGCTCAATCCCAATTCTGTTGCAGTCGTTCGTCCTTCGTCGATACTGGCTTGTAAATTGGTGCAGACCAGCATGGCCGCGTCGTAGTCCTCAGTCAAAGGTTGGACGGTAATCGCGCCGCTGCTGAGCTTGTCGAAGGTGATGATGGAAACTTTGTCTCTTTCCTGCCCCGATCCGAAGGCTGCATTCCGAGTCTTAACGACATTAATTGCGCTGATCAGCGCTCTGCGACATGAATGCATGGGCTGTGTGCGCGGCGGAAACCAGAAGTCTCCACCATCGGTTGATTCCAAGTGCAGCGGGCAATCCGGACTGTTCAATGAAATCGGGACGAATTGGGTGTTTGCTGGTTTGTCTTCTCGCCCAAAGTCCAACATGAACTGAACGTAGGATTGGTAACCAACTTTGTTTCGAAGTCGCCAACGAGTTGAATCGTCACCAGATGGAAACGCGTAAGTGTTTGGGTTGTTGAATCGGTAAATGCGATAGGAGCCTATGCTGGGTGGAATCCAGCCGCGATCAACCGGGGTGTCTTCAACTGCAATGGCAGTCGGGCGTCGATAGCGGGCGAATTGGAAACCGGAATTTTCGATCGCATGTTGCTTAGGCAAATGGAAGCCGGTCGCTGGTGGTTCTGGGCCAGTTTCACCACCTCCACCGCTTCCACTTCCGCCACCACCACTACTTTCCCACGGTGTCGTGTGGACATATTGTGACCTGATAATGTAGTTCAAATATTGAGACCAATAGGCGTAGTTGGTTCCGCTGTTGGCGTCCGGCTTTACACCAGGCATCACCGTGGCAATTTCGTTGTCGATGATCCAGCTGTAGCATTTTCGTTTGCGGGTCGCCTCACTGTCGGACGCGGAGATTCGATAGGTTGCCGGGATCGAACTCAGTGATAGTGGGCCATGATCCTTTGTCATTTGATTGTAGGCATCGACACCTTCAGCGACCCCCAGTGTGTGCCCAATGTACTTAAGTTCGCCGGGGTAATCGCCGTAGCCAAGATCGTCATAAAGGTGTTGGACTAAGTCATTTCCAACGTCCTCAAACTCTGTTCCATCAAACATGGCATTAACTGTCTTGGTAGCCCAGGCGGGTTCCGAGTCATCGTTCATGGAGCCTGAAAGGTCAACAACAAACACGATATCTCGAGCCGGGGCGATTGCGACAGCCGAGGCTCTTCGTTCGAAAGTGCTTTGACCGATCAACGATCCGAATACCAATCCCACGTTGTCAATTCGAGCAACGACTTGAACCGCGTTCCCATCGGGGTTGGCTTCAAAGACGTTGGTTGGTTCGTCATAGAATCCGATTTCAATGTCGGAATCAGCTAGTTCAACTGATGTACCGAAAAAATCGTGGTAGCCCGCGTACTCTTTGGCTAACGCTCGTGCTTCATCAACTCCTTGCGAAAGTACACTCGCTCCAGCCAGTGCTGCTGCGTCAGCGGCGCCTTGCATTTTCGCCCGAGCAACCATCATCGTGCCGACTTCAATTGCAAACGCGGCCATTGCGAACATCACAACCAAGAAGATTGCAGTGAACACGATTGTGGCTCCGCGACGATCTGAGTAGGAGCGACGTTTGTTTGCGCTTTCGATTGAGATTGAAAGTTTCATGGGGTGACTCGGGTTAGTGGCTTTGACCGGCGAGATTTCGCGGATCCAAGCTTTATGGATTCTCAGCCAAAGCCTAGTTCACGTTTTGCTTGAACGTTTTGATATGTTGCCGAAGTCGGTCGAAGTCACCCCCGGCAGCCATTAACTCGCGCCCGATTAAGCTGGTTCTTTCGTTTGAATCGACAATTCGACCTCGTTTTCAGCTCCCACGAAACGTCAGCCGCGACGATCGTTTTTTTCCTTTGGCCAATGAATGTGATAAATTTCGAATTGAGCCATCAAGAATAAGTCTTACATGACGAACCACCCTCGGTTTTGGACTTCGTATTCAACCTGAAACTGTCTCAGAATCCAGAATCCGATTTTGCTCCAAGAATTGATCACGAAACGCTGGAAGGAACTGATGTGAAACAGAAACTGACTCTGCTGCTTATCGTCATCGTCTATTCGTTTTTGCTTGGCCCCGAGTTTGGCTCTGAGCAGGCGGCATTTGGTTTTCAAGCGAACAACATTTACTTCCAAAACGTTGATTTGTTTGATGGTGAAAAGCCTGTGAAGACGACCAATGTGCTGGTGGTCGATGGAAAAATCCATGCGATCGGAGCGGATGTGAAGCCTTCGGGGGATGCCGAAGTCATCGATGGAACGGGACGTACTCTGCTACCCGGAATGATTGACTGCCATGTTCATGTGTTTTTTGATGCGCAACTCGTTCAAGCCGCCATGTTTGGAGTCACCACTGAACTGGACATGATGTCCGTACCGCGAGTCGCTGCCAATTTTCGATCGCAACAATCAAGTGGACTGGCTGATCATCGAGCCGATATGCTTTCCGCAGGCGCGGCGGTCACTGTAAAAACAGGCCATGGAACGCAATTTGGATTTCCTGTCCCGACATTGGGTTCGGCCGAAGATGCGGCTCAATTTATTGCCGACCGCGTGGAGGAAGGCTCGGACTATATCAAACTGATTCACGAAGACGGGAGTGCTTACGGAGCCACACGCAAGACGCTTTCCAGTGAGATGGTAAAGAATGCGATTGAGTCGGCTAAGTCTCATTCCAAGCTCATTGTTGCCCACGTTGGTGCCAAGCACAGTGCCGAATTGGTGGTCGCCCACGGAATCGACGGCTTGGCTCATCTTTTCGCAGATGAAAAAATTGATTCGGAACTGATTGCGATGACCGTGTCAAAACGCATTTTTGTGACTCCGACTGCCGTCGTTGTCAGCAATGCGTCGGGCTCGAATATGACTAACGCCATCATCACCGACGAGAATGTAGCCAAACTTTTGACGCGTGAGAACGTCGTGAATCTCAAAACCGAATTCCCCTCTCGCCCGGGAGCCAAGAATTCCTGGGAGGCTTTGAAATACAATATCGAGAAACTTCATGAGTCTGGCGTGCCGATCCTCGCTGGAACCGACGCACCAAATCCAGGCACCGTTCACGGAGCCAGCATGCACCTGGAATTGCAGCTTTTGGTCAAGTGTGGATTGTCGCCAACCGAAGCTCTGGCTTCAGCAACGTCAGTGCCGGCGAAGTTCTATGGATTGAGTGATCGGGGAAAAATTGAAGCGGGAAAAAGGGCAGATTTGTGGTTAGTCGATGGCGATCCGACAACAAAAATTGCAGATTCGACTCGAATTGTCGGAGTATGGAAAAATGGAAAACTGATCGACCGTTCGAAACGAATCAACTTGGTCGTAGCGGAAAAGCAAGCCGCCACAGAACGTTCGAGTAAGCCTAAATCCAAAGAATCGAAAATGATCAGCGATTTTGAAGGCGACGACCCATCCGCCGAGTTCGGTGCGGGGTGGTCCGGCTCGACCGACGCAATGATGGGCGGGGCGTCGACGGTGACGTTCAAGATCCAGCCGGGCGGCGCGGATGATTCGAAGTCGGGTGTAGCGGTGACGGGGAAAGTACGCGAGGAACAGCCTGCGTTTTCCGGCATTATGTTTTCGCCTGGCAAAACCCAGATGATGGCCGGAGACATCAGCTCCCACGATGCGATTTCGTTTTGGGCAAAATCAGAGAAAGAAACAACGTTTCAGATTATGTTTTTTACGCAGACCCGTGGCTTTCAGCCGTCTGTTCAAACTTTTCAAGCAACCAAGCAGTGGCAGCGATTTCGTTTTCGTTTCGATGAATTTAGCGAAACTGATGGGAGCGACGTGACTGGAATTTGGTTTGGCACGAACGCCGCGGGAGACTTTGGTTTTTCTCTTGATGAAGTGCAACTGGAACCGGAGGCCAAGTAACAATCATTTGGGCGACGTGGTTGCCTTTGATTCTGTCTTTGATTCTGTCTTTGATTCTGCCTTTGATTCTGTCTTTGGCTTTCCTTGTAAGACCGTTGAAAGAATGTTTGTCAGTTGAAATCGATTCTGTAAAACAGTCTTGCCAGCGACGGAAACAGAGCCTTCAAACTCAAACATCTCGCCGACTTTTTCTACGAGTGTGACGACGGTGGTGAGTGTGTCGCCCGGCCGAGCAAATCCTCGATAGCGAGCGTGTTTAACTTTGACCAACACGCCGAGTGCATACTCGTTGAAAAATGGATCCTCGGTGTTGTACTCTTTCATCGGGTTGTACTTTGCCGCGATCAATACACCGGCGGATTGAGTGGTCATTTCTTGCATCATCGCGCCTGGCAAGATTGGGGCGCCGGGAAAGTGACCCACGATGAAAAATTCGTCGCCACTTAAGGTGGTCTCGGTGGTCACTTTTTTCTGCTCAATGGAATTGATTTTTCCAATGTGCAGGTAGGGAGGTCGGTGATGCAAGTAGCCTTCGACTTGATCAAATTTGTGTTCGTAATATTGCATGCGCTATTTTTCGCTAATGAAGGAAGATGCTGGGCTATGTTGCAACAAGCTGGTCGCTGTAAGACCGTGATCCCGTCGAAAGTTTAACTTCCCAACGAAACGATGGAAACGACTCGGTCACGCGTTGCGTGAGGGCCAGCAGGGAAATTTTCCGATTCGCCTTGGGTGGGTAGCGTTACCAAGCATCGAAACGCTTCCATCGTTCCCCGTTTGGCGACGATATAAAACTCGTAGTGATCGGTCACCCAAAATTGATCGTCAGGAAGAACTGCTTGGTATCCCGCTTGATTGGCCCGCGCGACTTTTGGAAACGCGGTCATAAGATCAGGTCGATCCATCGGCGAAACTTTTAGCGTTTCGTCCTGTCGCGAAACGATCTCGATTGAATCCGCCGCGCCGTCTTGGAGCAAGAGCCAGCCTCGAATTTGCAGGGCATCGTCGGCTTGCTCGAAGGAATCAATGTAACCGTCTAAAACGATGGGGCGCAGTTTGACTTGGGAACCTAAGACTTTCCCTATCATGCGGGAAAGTACGTTACTTGGCTGGTCGCCATTGCTGGGAACCACAAGGCTCTGGATTGCTGGATTTGCCGGGTTCGAAAGCTCGGCCGCTGCGACGGTTGGTCGTTCAGGAACTTGATTCTGGTCTGACCAGCCAACTTTTTTGGCGCCACCCAAATCCGTAATCGGAACGAACCCTTGGTCGTGATACCTTAGCTCACTGCCTTCGATGCGCGGGAGTGATTGGTGCTTGATGAAGCAACGAGTGCTCGTCAAACGAACCGTTTGCTGATCGGGATTCGTTGGTACTCCCCACACCATCCACCAGTATCCTACGTTACTATCCAAGCCGGCCCAGATCGAATCCGGCAGTTCCAGTTCCACAGATTCGGCGGCTTTGTGATCAGCCATCGGCTCAGACTTTGAGGGGTCTTTGGATGCCTTGGCTTCTGCGATGGAAATCGGAACAAAGATGATGCCAGCGGATTGTCCGCCAATACTGAGTCCGACGTAATAGTCTTTGATTTCGCGCAGCGGCTTTCGGATGCGCAAGTTGGGTTTCTGGTCATGTCGAGAGGCTTGGTTGGGCAGCATTGGATCGACGTCTGCCACCGCTGGATTGTCTGACGTTCTTAGAGTCGCTGCTTCTGCTTTCTCGCATTGCTCAACAAAATCCAGCGATGGCAATGAATGGATTGGGTCATGGTAGCGGCATGATTTGCAAAGTGCTGGGACATCGCCGGTGTACATTCCCCGACGCAAGTCCTGAGCGCTTGGGCCATTCCAAATCGTTTCGAAGTTCGTTTTGTTCAAGTTGCCAAGTGAGAGTTCGCCTTGAGTCGCATAGCAACATGGAGCGACATCACCCTCGGAATCCACGCGCAACCGACCGTAGGCGTTTCTGCAAAAACCGGGGAACATCAGTTTCATCTTGAAGTCCCAATCGTCGTTCCAGTTCTTGCGTGGATTCGGTGTGACGTAATCGGATTTGCGAAAATCGTATTCGAAGTAACCAGCGATGCTCCAAATCAAGCGGATTCGTTTGGACTTCGCCATCGAGATACAACTTCGTTTGATCCAGGCAACGTAGCCTTCCGAATAGTGCAGGAGAGGGTCGTTAAAACTACTGGTTCCGTTGACATCCAGAAGCTGAATCAGATTGATATTTTCGATGCCCAAATCCGCCAGATATTCGATAGTCTCTGTCAGCATCGGAGCGTTTTGGGTCATGAACACGATGTTGACGATGCATTCCAGTTTGTGCTCTTTCGCCAGTCGAGCCGTTGACTCCAGATTTTTGAAAACCTTTTTTGAATTGCTGCGCGGTCTGATTTTTTCGAAAACCTCTGGCACATGCGAGTCGATCGAAAGAATCAGTGTTTCAGTGATGCCTTTCAGTTCATGAAACAGCTTCTCGTCTAGAAACTGCACATTCGTTGTGATGCACAGCAGGATGCCGTAATGCTGCGCCATGTCGCGAGTCTCATCCCACGTCAGAACGAGCGGTTCGCTACCGCTATACGGTGTGATGATGGATAGGTGTTTGCCTAGCTGCTCCCCGATTTTCTCCAGCAATTCCGGCGACGTGCGCTTGGTCGGCGGATTGTTTCCGTCCCAGCACATGATGCAAGACATGTTGCAAAAATTGCTGAACTGGATGTGAGCCTCATAAGGGCCGGCTGAAAATTCTGTACGGCTATGAAGCAAGTCATCAACGAGCAACCGGCGATATTCAAGTTCGATCTTTGATTTCTGATTAAACGTGATCTGGGTGCCGGCAGCAAATACCGGTTCGACTCTTTTTTGAGACATGCATTCTTATTGGAAGAAATGAAGTGGAAGCAGCCAATTGAATGGTTGGTCGGTTATTCTAACAGCTTGCGCGATTGCTTGCCTTGTCGGGGTCGTTGCACGGCATTGGATACTTTATCGTGGGCATAAGTTCCTCTATTTCAGCATCTTTCTGGCACCAATGTTTATCCATTCTAAAGTTGAGCACGAATTTGTTGGCAGTCCCGCGCCGACGGTTTGTTACATGATTTGTTCTGTTCCGCGATGTGGCAGTTCGTTGCTCGGCGAAGCGTTGACGAATTCCGGATTGGCTGGCGTTCCAACGGAATATTTTGACGAACAACTTCGGAAACGATTCAGCAACCAATGGAAGATCGATGGCGATGAGGCATATCTTCGTTCGCTCAAACAGAAGAAAACCGGCCCCAATGGTGTGCTGGGAATGAAGGTTCACGTCAATCAATTGGAGCGTTCACTTGGGTTAAACTCCGTGCCAGATTCGCTTCCCAATCTGAAGTTCATTCAAGTCCGAAGGCGCGATCTGTTTGCACAATCTGTATCGTACGCTCGCGCGATTCAGACTGAACGTTGGTCGTCCGAACAGTCAGGGTTGGATGTTCAGCCAAGCTATGATTTTGATCAACTTTCAAAACTCAAAGTTCGGTTGGAAAGAGAGTATGGGAAGTGGGCTTCGTTTTTTGATCGTCATGCCATTACTCCGCTTGAAATGATCTACGAAGATTTTTCGTTTGACGATGAATCCATCGCCTCCGCAGTCACTACATGTTTGAACTACTTGGGCGTTGCGTTTGATCGTGATTTTGTGATCAAGCCGCTGACTCTGAAGCGTCAATCAGATGAACGCTCCGTGGAATGGATCACAAGGTTCCGTCGCGATTGGGAAGAGGCGAAAGGCCAGCCTGGTTCCAGTCAGCTTTAGATGCTTATGGCAGATGGGAAGCTCGTGCTTCAGGTTGTCGTAGCTTGTTTCGACTGCCACCTTTTTTGCAGCCGCTAAGCAACAATCATTTCAAGCGACGATGGTTTGCCGTGATTAGCGTGATTATTTACGTTTCTTGGTTTTGGGGCGATTGAAAATAACGACCGGTGGCTGAATTCCGTTCTTCTCTTGAGCCATTTTCTTGCCCAGCACAATCGACCGCGCGATCATGTCTTTCGTTGACTTCTTCCGCAGGTCAGCCACCGAATTCAGCCGGATGTGTCTGATCAATTTGCCATCGCCAGAAAGAATTTCGTCGGTATCATCGAGCTGAGCTCCAAAATTGAAACCTAAATTGACGTGGTTCGCATAAGTGGCGATATGAATGAAGGCTTGTCCGAGTTTTGCTGAAAACGAGAAACAATCTGAAACGCAATATGAATCGTAAATCAACTCAGAACACCCAGCCTTGACGCTTTTCTTCGCGGCTTTGAGCACCGCTTTTCTGGCGGCAATCGCAACGTCAACGACTTGATCGGTTCGATCGCTCAGCATTCTTTGAATGGCAAGTTCCGTTTCCGCTGATTCAATTGGGTTTGATTGATTTGGGTTTGATTGATTTGGGTTTGATTGAGCCATTCAATTGTTTTCGAAAATTAAAGACGGGAATAAAGGTTTCTGTGCCATAGCCAAGATTTCAACGGGCAGTTTGTTGCCGGGTCGCATCGACATACAAAATTAACAATACGTTAATCACATCTTCATGTTCCCCCTTTAACTTCTTCAAACATCTGGCAGCGGTTCGCGAAAATTCGCGTCGCTGAGTTCAGTCGTTTATGGAAAAATGCTTAAGGAAGATGAATGAAGACTTTTTCAAGCCGTAATCTTAAGGCACGACAAGCTTTTACGCTCGTCGAATTATTGGTTGTCATTGCCATTATCGGGATTTTGATCGGCATGTTGTTGCCGGCGGTACAGCAAGTTCGCGAAGCTGCTCGTCGTTCGAAATGTCTCAATAATATGCGACAGGTTGGGTTGGCATTGCACAACTACGAAAGCGCCCACATGGCGTTTCCTGCCAGCCGTTCAGAACCGGACGACATTGATTTGCCCAGCTCAGTATCCAACAGCAATGGGCAAAGCTCGTTCCAAAGTTGGACCACCGTCATTCTGCCGTTCATTGAGCAGGGTAACTTGGCGGAAAACTATAACTTCACCGAAGCTTGGTTTGATGATGTGAGTTCAAATAACCATTCCGTCATCGGTGCTCAGTTGAATCTGTTTAATTGCCCATCTTCGCCGTCTCAATTTCGAGTCGATCCGTATCATGTTGTCGGTGCGGCGGCTGGCGACTACGGCTCAATCAATGAAGTCAAAAAGAAAGTTTACACTCAAGTTCTCGGGACTGACGATCCGGGATCAAATAAGCGAGCAGGGCTGTTGGCAAAATTCCAAGAGAATGAAATCGGCCGCTGTGTTGATGGTTTAAGTAACACGTTCTTCGTTTCTGAGTGTGCCGGCCAGCCGGAAGTCTGGACCTCGATGGGCCCAATGTCGATGGCTGATTTCGCCAACTATACAGATGACAAAGTCATTGAGTTTAATGGCCAGCTTGTTCCAGTTGATGGAACCGGTTGGGCGGATCCCGACTGTGGATTCAGCATCAACGGTGCGACTGCCGATGGTTTGAATAAGTACGGCCCAGTCATGATCAATGCGATCAATGTTAGTGAGTCATTCAGCTTCCACGCTGGTGGCGCTAGTTTTGCAATGGCCGATGGTTCAGTTCACTTTGTCAAAGAGCAAATTGACGCCGAGACATTCGTGTCGCTTTGTACGCGAGCCGGTGGAGAATTCACAGACGCCGATTATTGATCGTTTCCTCGTCTTCTCGGGGTTGTTCACGAACTATCTGGTAGCAGGGCTCGAGCGAGCCCTGTTTTTTACGGTACATCAAAACGAATAATGGAATGATATGAGTCTCAACAGAAAAGACTTCAAGGTAATAATTCTGAAAATGCTGGCCGTGATGCTGGTCGCGTTGGTTTCGTCAGGCACCGCTTCTGCTGACGAGGTGACAGGAGGGGTGACTGGTGAAAATGAGGTCAGCGACAAAACTTCCATCGAGTCAATCGAGCTCGTTGGTGTCTTGGAAATCGCTGGCGACGCGAAAGATAAATCTGGACTTAGCCAAGTTCTTGAAGATCTACTCCCGGTGCCACCGGTGGTCGTTGCTGAAAATCAACCCGCTCAGGTGGAGAGCATCGAATCTCCAAGAGCTTCGATTGAAACGGCTTCGATTGAAACGCAATCCGCTGCTGGACAAACACCGCTGACGACGGAAGAGCCAGCATTGGAACTTCCTGTAACCAATGACATGATGGGCGGCTTCTCAGGAATCGCTTATTCAGGCCACAACGACATCTATTACTTCTTGCCCGATCGTGGCCCGCAAGACGGAGCGGTCGATTGGTCGTGCCGTTTCCAAACCGTTCGATTGAAGATCGCTCCAATCCAACAGCCAGCCCAGCATTCAAGCCAGCAGTCAACCGTTACGGCAGAGCTGTTAGCCACGACTTTGCTCAAGGATAAATCTGGCAAGGCATTCACGGGGCTTTCGACGTCGATTGGAGATGCCGACTCCGTCGGTCGACGTTTTGATCCAGAAGGCATTCGAGTTGGAGACAACGGAAACATTTTCGTGTCCGATGAATACGGCCCTCGTTTGATTGAGTTTTCTCCCCAGGGCGAGATGGTACGCGAGCTTCCGATTCATCCCAAGTTCGTAGTGAAGAATCCATCTCACTCGAAATCACGAGAGAATGTGGAAAACGTTTCCGGTCGTCAGTCCAATCGCGGGATGGAGGGGCTAGCGATCTCTACGAACAAGCAAACTCTCTTCGGTTTGATGCAAAGTCCGCTATTGCAGGATTGCTACACGGATGAGGTTACTCAAAAACCACTGGGTTTGAATTGCCGCTTGATGCAGATGACGATTGGTGGAGAGCCAGAAAAAGAAATGGTTTATCAGCTTGATGCTGTCTCCAATAAACTGAACGAAGTGCTGGCGGTCGACTCCAATACGTTTGTTGTCATCGAGCGTGATGGTGAGGTCGGCGCGGCTGCGCAATTCAAAAAGCTAATGCTTGTCTCAACAGAATCGGCCTCCGATGTGACTGACGTGGCGAAATTTCATCCAACTGAATTGCCTGCCGGAATCACACCAGTTCGGAAATCAGTTCTGATCGACTTGCTAGATCCGAAGTGGAAATTGGCTGGTGATGCGATGCCGGAAAAAATTGAAGGGCTTGCCTTTGGCCCGGATCTTCGAGATGGTCGTCGAACGTTGCTGGTCGGATCGGACAATGATTTTCTGGCCGCCAATCCGAGTTGTGTCTACGTTTTCGCGGTTCCGAGCCGAGTCCTGGCGACTCAGTCGGCTAAGAAATCGGTTGCTATGAAAATGGACTAACCGATGATCGACCGTCTGCCAATTTTTAAGTTTGCCTATTGGGTCAAGCAAAAAGAAAGACGAGCAAGTTATCTTGCTCGTCTTTTCTTCTCAGATTATGCCGTCGCTGTTTAGTCCAGTGGGAATTCGTCATTCGCGGCGTCGTCACCGTAAAGCGGAAGATAGCGATAGTAGACTTCGAGAGTCATGCAGGAAAGCGATGTTGTGTACAGTCGTCCTCCCTTTTCTTCAGCGTGTCCTTTCCCCGGCGTCCATGAACCGGCTGCCGGCCCGCTTTTGACTTGATGCTTGATCAGCGAGTCTCGCATCTTGATGTTCCAGTCATTCCAAGCACGACCACCAATATGTTTAACGACTTGGGTGGCGTAATAGTTGTAGTACATGTCGCTGCCGACCGACGTGTCGGGGCCGCGCTTCGTCATTTGATTGACGCCGTCGATCATTCCTGGTGAGTCTTTGTCCCAGCCCATGTACATCCGGCACAGAAGTCCAACAGCCGTTCGCGCGTTGGACGTTGGCAACGATTTTCGACCATCGAGGTCGGGTGGATCCATGTACCCGTAAAAGGCTCCGCTCCCCGCCGACACGCTATCAAGAAATTTTTCAACCCGTTTGTAAGTCCTGGGGCTGACGTCCAATCCAGTAATTTTTGCGCTTTTGAGCGCCATCATCTGCCAGCCGACAGCAGAAGTGTCGCCGCGTTGTCGTGGGGCATATCGCCAGCCACCACCGATCGGATCCTGCGCGTCTTCGATGAATGAAACGGTGCGCTGTGCGAACGGAGCCAATTTGGGATCCTTCGTCATTGCGTAGGCTTCACAGAAAACGATCGAGACCAAGCCATGCGAGTACATTGTCCCGCCTGGTTCGAGATAGGAAATTCCGCGACCACTTCGTTTGGCACGTTTGATCAAGTACTCCAATCCGGCTTGCACTTCTTTTTTGTAAGTACCCGTTTTGTGGGTCTGACCATTTCCCAAAAGAGGCAGTAGCGCGAGCGCCGTCGCGCCAGCGCGAGCTTCAGGAATTGCGCCGGGGTCAGGGCTGGTGCGATGGTTACCGGGGCCGATTTGATGGTCCAT
This sequence comes from uncultured Pirellulaceae bacterium, assembly GCA_964589435.1. Taxonomy (GTDB): domain Bacteria; phylum Planctomycetota; class Planctomycetia; order Pirellulales; family Pirellulaceae; genus Mariniblastus. The sequence continues at coordinate 30,168 of CAZPTT010000001.1, read as the reverse complement.
GTTCCAGCCACCATCAGGCAGTTGGTGAGCGATGATCCATTTCAATGCGAGCGCGACGGCTTCTTCAGAAGCAGCGTTGCCACCGTACTCCTTTAGGAGTTGTTTCTTCGAATCAGAGGACCGACTGGAAGTTTCATCGGACGTATCGGCGGAGCTGAGTTCGCCCAGCATGTCGTCATCGAAGCTGGTGTCTTCAGCACCCATGATGTTACCGAAATCGACTTCGGCTTCAGGAAGCGTGACTTCCATATCTTCCATGATGTCGGCGCTCATGGTGTCTTCAGAAAACTCGGTCTCGAACGGGTCGTTTGAATCGAGCATTGGCTCAAGATTCAGATCGATCGTTTCCAAGGGCTGTGCGGCTTGCTCGCCTGCCTCTAGGGCGAGCTGTGGTTCTTTGCGTTCCGGCATGATCACAATGGCGAGCAAAATGATTACCGCAATGTGCGTTAGGAAGCTGACCATCCAGCTGGGCATGACATTGAAGAATAAAAAACGATTGCCTCCGTCATCGTCCAAGTCTTCGTCTTGCGGGGCAACGGGTTTCTGGTTCTTCGGCTTGGGATCACTTGCAGGATTAGGAGGGGCTTGGCTCATGGATCAAATATCCGAGTACGATTAAAAACTGGCGGATCATGGAAGTGGCCAGCTTAAGAAAAATATGAGATGTGGGCAGGTGTTCCGTAGACAATTCTAACACACGAACGGGATCTGTCATTCAAAAACGTGAAGATCCGAAAGCAAAGTCGTGGCTCGTTTCACCGATTCGGGCGATTCGATCACGTCCATGCAAATGTTGAGGGCGAGTAAAAAGCGTTTGATCGGCGGAGCGATTGACGACTGAGGTGTAGCGTAGCCCCGCATGGAACAGAAATGAGAAATGGGTTAGGTTTTTGACCTGAGAGCCAACGACGCGGAGTTGAAATCGCAAGCCGTTTGTAAGGCGCAAGCCGTTTGCTCTCCCGGCAATGAAGCAAGATCGAGAATGTGAGAGCCAAACTGTGTTGCTAGAAAACGTAATCGTCAATAGAGCCGACTTGGACGCGTTGGTTAAGTCCCTGAAGTCGAATGGAAAACGGATTGGCGTGGTGCCCACGATGGGAGCTCTTCACGAAGGTCATTTGAGCCTGGTGAGAGAATCGCTTCGGCGCGCCGACGAAACGATCGTGACGATTTTCGTAAATCCCTCTCAGTTTGGAGAAGGAGAAGATCTGCAGAAATACCCTCAAACACTAGAGGCAGATATCGAGCTGCTTTCCCGCGAAGGCACCGTGCATGTCTTCGCGCCGACCTTGGCAGAGGTTTATCCAGACTCGTTTTCGACGACTCTTGTTCCGCCGGAGGTCTCGAAGAAATTGGAAGGTGAATTTCGCCCGACTCATTTTGCAGGCGTCACCACGGTTGTTTTGAAGTTGCTCAATATGACGCGCGCCGACGTTGCGTTTTTTGGGCAAAAGGATTTTCAACAACAAGTCGTCATCAAACAGATGGTGAACGACTTGAACGTGCCTGTTGAAATTCATGTTTGCCCCATTGCTCGAGATAAAGATGGGTTGGCACTCAGTTCGCGAAATGCCTATTTGAGTAGTGAAGAAAGAGAGATCGGGTTGACGCTCAATCAGACGTTGGAGCATGTGAAGACTCAAATCGAACAAGGCCAGCGAGACGGCTATGAGTTGATCGGCGAGATGAGGCAGATGTTGATCGACGGTGGTGTTACCAGCGTTGACTACGCGATGATTGCTTGCCCCGAATCTCTGGACATGATGGAGCAGATCGAGTTTCCGGTTGTTGCGATGCTGGCGGCCTATGTTGGCAAAACTCGTTTGATCGATAACTGCTTGATCGAAAGCTAATCCGTTTGTCGCAGTTTGTCAGGGTCGCGTCCGCCAGTTGTTGATCCTGCGACATCACATTGTAGTTTGTGCGTTTGCGCATTCTTTGTCTCGCTTTGTTGGCCTTCTTTTTGTGGTTTGCTTGCGCAGGCGAGAAGCATGGCACCGCGCGCCGGATCACTCTGGTCAAAGAGGCAGCCAATCGAGTCTAATGCGAAGAGAGATTCATGTTCCGCCCTGATGAATCAACCAGATTACTTTTGCGTTCCAACTTTGCTTTGAATCAATGCAACAAACACTATTTTTTATTCCTCACGAGTGGTTCGACGGTCGATTGTTGATCGGTTGGCTGGTGATTGGTGCGATCGTTTTTCTCTGGTTGTTGTTCCGCAACGGTATGAGCGAGGACACTTGGACGTTCATTCCATTTTACGGGCTCGTCGCTGGAATTTTGTGGGGCGTCGTTCCGCAGCTAGAGGTTTACGGTGTCAATCCGGCAGATCCAACGGGCGACCAAATCAAGGTTGGGCTGGCGTTGCGTGGTTACGGGGTCATGTTGCTGCTTGCGATCGTTTCGGGCGTCGGGTTGGTTCTTTCGAGATGTCGGCAAGCGGGCTACAACCCTGACCGAATTCTATCCTTGGCGTTCTGGATGACGTTGGCTGGGATTGCAGGAGCCCGAATTTTGTATGTGGTTCAGAAGCACGAAGAATTCTTCGGCGGCAATGCTTCAGTCAAAGACACAATCATCAGTGTGGTTGATATGACCAAAGGCGGTTTGGTTGTTTACGGCAGTCTGATCGGTGGCATGTTGGCGGCGATTATCTTTTTTCGCATCACGAAGCTTTCGTTTTTGCGGACGGCTGATTTGATTGCGCCGGGAATGATGTTGGGATTGGCAATCGGCCGAATTGGTTGCTTGATGAATGGCTGCTGTTACGGAGGAATCTGTGAAAACGAAATGCCAGGCTTGCGTTTTCCGCCGGGCTCGCCGCCCTATATGCAACAGCTTTATTTTGGCGACCTGTTGGGCATGACCACGGTTCAAAAATCAGAGGACTCGATTTACGAACGAAAAGTTGTCAGTGTTCAAGCAGGTGGAATTGCGGATGGTTTGAAGATCCCAGTTGGCGATGTTGTGGCGATCAATCCGGGCGACCCAAGTCTGCTTCGATACTACAAAGACAATGTCGAAAATTGGAATAGTGAGAGCGAACTCGTTATCTATTTGGATAGTGAGAAACTGGGCCGCAGGTTTACGGTGCCAGTCAAGGAGTTGTCCGACCGATCCGTCAAAGTCCATCCGACTCAAATCTACAGTTCCATTAACGCGACTTTGCTTTGTCTGGTGCTGTGGTTCATGTGGACGATTCGCAAGTTCGATGGCGAAGTTTTTGCGTTGATGTTGATCTTCTATTCGATCGCCCGATTTCTGTTGGAAATTGTGCGCCGAGATGAAGCCGGATTGATGGGGACTTCGCTGACGATTTCTCAATGGGTCAGCGTCGGAACAATCGCTGTTGGAATTTCGCTGGTGGTGTATGTCCGGGGGTGGGGGAAGCCTGCTATCAATCGCCTTGAGGAACCGGTCGCGTCGGCGTGAACCACTTCGGAACTTCGCCGGCCAGCTTCTAAACGGTGCTTTAATCTGTGAGAATATGCTTGATGTTTGCCGCAAGCAAAGCGAGTATACTGTTACGCAATCCAATTGGACGGATCGGGTTATGCGGGTGCTGCCACATTTTTGTCCCGCAAAAAGCGGTAAACGGGCTGCAATATCCTTTCCCAGCGTTTTTTGATCGGTTTTCAAATCTTTCCCCGTGATTTGGAACTTCTTAGGAATGTGTGCGTCAATCCAAATGAACAAGTCGATGGCTAACCAAGACGACCAACAGTTGATTCGCCGAACACTCGACGGACATAACGAAGCTTTTGGCCATCTCATTCGCAAGTACCAAGATCGCCTTTACAACGGCATGGTTCATATCTTGCGAAGTGAGCCAGAGGCAGAAGACGTTGTTCAAGATGCATTCGTGCTGGCATTTACGAAATTGGATTCATTCAAAGGCAACAGCGCTTTTTTTACTTGGCTGTACCGGATTGGTTACAACGTCGCAATTACCAAAATTCGTCGTAGAAAAACGACGGTCTCGTTGGAAGGGAAAGAAGAGACGGGGCGTTTGGATTTTCCCGATGCCGGGCCCAATCCAACGGATCGAATTGAGAAACAAGAGCAAGCGTTGCAGTTGAATAAAGCCATGGGGCGACTTTCGGATGAGCACCGCGCGATATTGGTCTTGCGTGAGATGGACGAGCTGGACTACGACGCGATCTCAGAAATTTTAGATCTTCCTATTGGAACCGTACGCAGTCGGCTGCACCGAGCTCGAGCACAATTGCGAGAGCAGCTGGATTTAATCATGAACCGGAATCATTAGAAGCGTGCCGCTCGAATCGCGGCCTTTACCGATGCACAATTGACGAATCAAATTTACCACTCAAATTT
>CAZPTT010000001.1:18395-25727 GCA_964589435.1 uncultured Pirellulaceae bacterium | reverse complement strand
TCAAATTTACCACTCAAATTTTCTACTCCACTCGACCACAGAACTAGTTTTCCGATACCAAATTTAAGGAACTGAATTCAAACACGCCTCGTGATGTTTTCAAAACAGAACAATGCCTGACGCCTCGCAAAACGAACAACTTCTCGCCGCGCTCATTGATGGAGAGCTGAGCGGTGACGAGCGCCGAAATGCCGAAAAGTTGTTAAACGAAAATCCACAGTATCAAAAGCTTGTCCAAAGCTGGCGAGATCAATCCGCAGGGATTCGCGAGTTGCCAAAATATAAACTTGACGAAGGCTTCGCGTTCCGAGTGATGCGTGACGCAATCGCTCCGGCGGTGCCTTCTTCGCCAGCGACGAAATTGGTGTCGAATTGGAAGATGGGATTTGCCGCAATCGCGACCCTGGCGGCGATGCTGTTGTTGACACTCTTCGTATTTCCAAAGATGTCTGGGGTCTCTTCGGTTGCCGATAACGATGCAGTTGAATCGGAAGACGCCGACAGCGAAGCGAAAGAAAAGAGTGTCGCCGGCTTGACTCGCCCACAACCCGGATCTGATGTGATGAACTCATTGTCGATGGGGGGTGATCAATCTCGAGAAGGTGATGGTCAAGCGTATGCAGAGAATGCGGCAGCCACCAAAGATGCTGCGACAGGGGCAGCTGCTGGAAATCCTACCGCAACCAAGCGTGGGAATTCGAGACCACAGGTAGCTGCAAATTCCACTGCGGGTGGCGGAATGTCGGGTGGCGGAATTTCTCAAGCGATGGATCCTGGCGGTCGCCCCGGCCCTAGACCTCAAGTGAACACTGCTCCCACTAAGAGTTCGAAACCGGCGAACGACGGCAGCCCCACAGATTCGCAGATCGCGAATCGAATGGAAGAAGGAATGCCGGGCCCCAATCGTGACGGTGGTCGCAAACAGGCTCTGAGAGCCAGTCGACCAGCCAATTCGAACACAGCTCGAAACGCGAGCTCCACAGCCAATAATGATCGTTCTGGCAATCCAGGGTTGGTCCAGCAAAACACCATTGATCAGGTTTTACTTATCAATATGCAAGACCGCGAACAGCCGCTAGAGGAATTGGAGAAGGTTTTTGCTCGCAATTCGATTCAATTGTCGAACTCGGATGGTGAAGAATCTGGCTCGAATGTGTTGTCCAGCCAATCGCAGTCGGGCGTTGAAGCGGTCTACGTGGTGACGACTAAAGACAAATTGAAGCAAGCGATCTTGGAGCTTTCTACACAAGCCCAAATTTCTGGTTATCAGGTTCCTCAATCAGATCGAGTTGGCGAACAGCAAACCAAAGCTGCCATTACGGCCGATGATGGAACAGCTCCGATGATTGATGTCGATGAAAGTGTTTCGTCGGCTCAGCGTTTGCAGTCTTTCAACTTCAGTGCGAATTCAAAAGCGGACTACGAGGTCAAGGATGGAACCGACCTCCTGAAAGGCTCGAATCCAGGTGACAATCCGGCTGCTGAAATTGCTGAGATTGACAAGTGGTTCAAGCTTGCTGGCTCAGAGTCGGAGCTGAATCGGTATCTGTTGCTGATCCAGACTTCAGCATCTGATTCCTCGCCCGCCAAATCTTTGGAAAAGTAAGCCGCTTCTCGCACTTACTTTCTTAATCTGTGTCGAGAATCTCAGTTTGCCTCGCGGCATTCCAATCTCGGTTTCGGTCGACATTGTTCATGAACATGTTTTCCACGCAGGCGGCCGACAGGAAGAGCCCTTGAGGTCAACCAAATCGTTACGGCTTAGCTAACGATTCGGTTTCGCCATCGTCGGCCAACCGTGTTTTTGCGGGATCGAATCTGTTTTAACGATTCTACATCCGCGGCATTCTTGTATCTCTTTAGAATACATCTTTTTGGGTTTTCAACTCGAATCTTCACGTTAACTTTGGTGTTCCGAGTCAGTTGGCTCGACCAGTTTTCAAACGGCCAAGTTACGGATTTCATATGCCTGAGACAATTTCTGCGGAACAAGTTCAAGACGTTCAGATAAGCGAAAAAACAATTGATCAATCCCAGCCATTCATTGGGCTGTGGAACAAACTAATTTCGACGACCAACTGGGATAAGGGTGACGTCATCTGCAAGTGGCGAAAGTCACTGGAAGATGCCAAGGCTGCTGCCGCCGAGTTTTCCGATGAAGCCTGGAGTCAGATGGTTGCTGGTGTTACGCCGCAGCATGTCGGACGCCTGCGTCGAACGTTTGATCGGTTCGGCCATGTCTATAGCGAATACGACGGAGTGTACTGGAGCCACTTTTATGCGGCTTTGGATTGGGACGACGCCGAGATGTGGTTGGAGGGAGCCGTTCAGAATAAATGGTCTGTTTCCAAAATGCGCCAACACCGCTGGGAGACGCTGGGCAAAAAACCTGGCGAAGAGCCTGATCCTCAAGACATCGTTTCGACAGAAATTAGCGAAGAGACGCAGTCGTTGGAGTTGGCTGAAGGCAAGCGTCAAAACGATCGCGACTACATCGAAGGGCCGGTTCACGAAGGTCCCGATTTTGGTGACGAGGATCAAGCTGGCAAGGGTGCCCAATCAAAATCAGAGTTCGCTGACAAGGCTGATTCAGAACCCTCCGCTGCGACGGTTCGCCCATTTGAATCGTTTACTGATTTGCCAGAAGACATCATGGAAGTCACCAGCGAACTGAAGGTCGCGATCATCCGGCACCGCTCCGAAGAATGGTCTGAAATTTCGAAAGAGGACATGCTCAGTTTGCTCGATGCGTTCAAGCAGTTGGTCAATGCACCGGCCGAATAACGCGCCGGCGACATAGTGTGGCATTCACATGCGGCGTCGCTGCCAATCAAGGCGGCGGCGCATCAGCAGCCTGGAATCCAATTGCACTCCAGATTCTCGGCGATCTTCAGAATCGCAAAACACCCGTTTTCGCTCGGGTGGCTTATTCGCTTCTGTTCGTGCGGGACGCCTTGCTGCGTTTGACTCTTAAATCTGCTAAAAATTATTTCTGGTTATCTAATTCGGATTCACGGATATCGTGAATCCGATTTGTCGTCAGAATTTGAAATAGTAAAAGAGGTCGCCGATGTCACTGAAGAGAAAACTCCGCATGGGAATGGTTGGGGGCGGACGAGGAGCTTTCATTGGTGGCGTGCATCGCATGGCTGCCGCACTCGACGGGAAAATCGAACTCGTCGCAGGTGCTTTTTCTTCGGATCCTGAAAAGAGCCGACTATCGGGTGAAGATTTATACCTTGACCCAGCTCGAGTCTATTCGAGCTATCAAGAAATGGCTGAGAAAGAAGCAGCGCTGCCTGAAGATCAGCGGATTGACTTCGTCTCCATCGTCGCTCGCAACGACCTACATTTTGATGTTGCCAAGACTTTCATCGATGCTGGTTTTCACGTGATCTGTGAAAAGCCGTTGGCGTTTTCGCTAGAGCAAGGCAAGGAATTGGCAGCAGTGGTCAAGAACTCAGGCAAAGTCTTCGCGTTGACTCACAACTACACCGGCTACCCGATGGTCAAGGAAGCCAAAGCCATGGTCGCGGCTGGGAAGCTCGGCAAGATTTTGAAGATTGTGGCGGAGTATCCACAGGGCTACGCAATTACGGCGCTCAAAGATCAAGATGATGGAGCCATTTCGAACTGGCGGATGGATCCGTCGGTCTCAGGTGTTTCCAACTGTATTGGCGATATCGGATCTCATGCGGAGAACCTTGCCCGCTACATCACGGGTTTGGAAATGGATGAGATTGCGGCTGAGCTTTCAACCTTCATCCCGGGGCGTCCGCTCGATGACGATGGCAATATGTTGGTTCGTTACAAAGGCGGAGCTAAGGGGATTCTTTACGCGTCGCAGATTTCAGCCGGCGATGAGAATAATTTGAACATCCGCGTCTACGGCACTGATGCGTCTCTCGAGTGGCATCAAGAACATCCCAATGAGTTGATTGTTAAATATCCGGAAGAGCCGCGACAGATTCATCGTCGAGGCAACGTCTACAATGGTGAAGCATGTGCGAAATACACGCGGTTGCCGTTTGGGCATCCGGAGGCGTTCATCGAAGCATTCGCCAATGTTTATTTAGGAGCGGCGGAGGCGATCTCCGATGCCGTCAGCGGCACTTATCCGCGGGCCGAGGGCTATGATTTTCCCAATGTTGATGACGGGGTTGAAGGCATGGCATTTATCGAGGCAGCCGTCAAATCCTCAGAAGCGAATTCAGCTTGGACAAAGCTGGATCTCTAGTGCTTTGTTCCAATTCAAAGTTCCGGTTCTTCATGTGAGCCGTTTGGGCGCTAGCCCCGGTTTTTCGGACGAATCCGTGGCTAGCGCCAAAACGGCTCATCCTAAAATCAAATTGGAACAATGCTCTAGTCATAGCACCATTTGTCGGGCTGCGATGAGAATTGGTTCGCAGTCCATCAGAGGTTCGCAACAAAAAACGCTGTTGCTTGGTGCGGCTGGCTGATTGATTTGTGGCCCTTGGTGGCTGTAGAATAACCGGCGGTCTGCAAAATGGAGTTTGCGGATCTTTCATCTGTATCTTTACAGCATTGTCTTCGCCAATTAGTCAAAGCCCAAAACTATGAATAGCGTTTTTACTCTTCTCGCTGCCGACGACTTGACCGGCGGACAGATCGCTTTGATCGCCGTCACTTTGTTCGTACTGTTTGTTCTGTTTGTTGGCGTTGCGATTTTTCTGTCGTATTTTCGCTGGTGGATCCAGGCGTTTTTTACCAACGCGAAAGTGTCGTTTTTTGACCTGATTGGAATGTCGTTTCGAAAGGTCAAACCTGGCGTCATTGTCCCAAGCAAGATCATGGCCATCCAAGCCGGCTTGAAGGACGAAGAGCTAACGACCAAGGCACTTGAGGCTCACTACCTCGCTGGTGGAAATGTTCCGATGGTGGTGCGAGCCCTCATCGCGGCCAACAAAGCGAAGACGATTCAATTGAGTTTCCGGCTTGCCACTGCGATTGATCTTGCGGGCCGAAATGTTTTGGAAGCCGTTCAGACAAGCGTTTATCCCCGTGTGATTGACTGTCCTCCCAAAGGCAACGCTCGGAAATCACTTGACGCAGTTGCGAAAGATGGAATTCAGCTTAAGGTTCGAGCTCGTGTGACCGTTCGTTCGAACCTCCAACAGTTGATTGGTGGAGCCACCGAAGAGACCATTATCGCCCGAGTGGGTGAAGGTATCGTTAGTGCAATCGGTTCGGCAGAATCACATAAGAAGGTGCTGGAGAATCCCGATATGATCTCCAAAGCAGTGTTGGCTCGGCGCTTGGACTCTCAAACGGCATTCGAAATTGTCTCGATTGACATCGCTGACATTGATGTCGGAGACAACATCGGTGCTCGGTTGCGTGCCGATCAAGCGGAAGCCGATACCCGCGTTCATCGTGCCCGCGCAGAAGGTCGCCGCGCGATGGCGGTAGCTCAAGAGCAAGAATACGTCGCCGGTATTGAAGAGAGTCGCGCTAAATTAGTGTCGGCTGAGTCGGAGGTTCCCCGAGCAATGGCCGACAGTTTCCGTTCTGGAAATCTTGGCATCCTTGATTATTACAAATTGAGAAATGTCCAGGCAGACACCGATATGCGGAAGTCGATTTCCAAAGCTGGCCCGAGTACACCGAATAAATAACGGCGCTGAGGTTTCGCGAAAATCCACAGAGTTTGAGAGTGTTTCATGGCTCGAGATATTGAAGAGTTTCTGCGCCGAGCGGCCGAACGTCGGCAGCAACAAAAGGCTGGTAATAAACCCAAACCCGCGCAGCGCCCGGCACAAGAAGCGGAGATTGTCCAACCGGAAATCGTCCGGACTCAAATGCCTTCGCAGCGCCGGGCCGATGTTGCCAAACCCAAAGTAAAGACGCCGCGACCGACCAAGCAGAGAGATATGCGGCATGAGTCCGTTGCGGATCATGTGAAATCGCATCTCGACACCAGCCGTATTGCTGAACATGCCGAGAATTTGGGCGACCGCATTGCTTCGGTTCATGACCAGGTTGATCAAGAAATTCACCAGCGATTAGATCATGACATCAATAAAATTGATGATCAGCCGACAATCACCGATGATCCGCGTACTGGCGTTGTCGGGGCTAACGTCCCGCCGATTGCTCAGGAGCTATTGAATATGCTCTCGAAGCCTTCTTCGATTCGTCAGGCGATTCTCATGCGAGAAATCCTCGACCGACCCAAATGGGACGATGACGACGAGTAGCCTGTCCATTGGTAGGTTAGCCTAAGAGGATTAGTCGCGTCGATGTTGGAATCATTTTTTTCTGCGCTCAAGTTTTGCACTGAGAACCGCGGTTGATTACATTCCGTCAGTGAAACTCAAATCAGATTTCGAATTGGAAGCAATGAACGTAGAACCAGGGCAAACAAAAATTGGTTGGATTGGTACTGGTGTGATGGGGCTGAGTATGTGCAGTCACCTCATCAAGGCAGGTTTCGAAGTCACTGTATACACGCGTACCAAAGCCAAAGCAGCATCGCTAATTGAGGCTGGTGCAAAGTGGGCTGACTCCCCCAAGGCAGTCGCCGAGTCTAGTGATATAGTTTTCGCGATCGTTGGAATGCCCGACGACGTTCGGCAAGTGTTTCTTGGTTCGGAAGGTGTGCTTGCCGGATGCAAAGCAGGAAACATCATCGTTGATATGACCACCAGCCAACCTGCACTGGCAGAAGAGATCGCCGCCAAGGCAGCCAAGCAGCAAGTCCACAGCATTGACGCTCCCGTTTCCGGCGGTGACATCGGTGCGAAAAATGCTGCATTGTCAATCATGATCGGCGGAGACAAAACCGCCGTTGAGGATTTGTCGTCGTGTTGGAAAGCGATGGGAAAAACGATCGTTCGGCAAGGCGGCCCGGGAGCAGGACAGCACGCCAAAGTGGTTAATCAAATTCTGGTTGGCGCTGGAATGATCGGCGTCTGCGAGTCGTTACTTTATGCTTACAAATCCGGTTTGGATTTGGAGACGGCGCTCGAATCGGTCAGCAGCGGTGCCGCTGGTAGTTGGGCGCTGTCGAATCTAGGGCCGCGAATCGTTGCGAATAACTTCGACCCTGGGTTTTTCGTCGAGCACTTTGTGAAGGATCTCGGGATCGCACTTCACGAGTCAAAGCAAATGGGATTGGAGTTGCCCGGATTGAAATTAGCCCATGAACTGTACTCAAGTGTCCAAAACGCTGGTGGTGGAAAATTGGGAACTCAGGCGTTGCAAAAATCGTTAGCTCAGTTATCGGGTGTCGATTGGGATAGCCGTTAGTGCTGCTCTGAGCGACACGGGTTCCCTTCGTTGGGCTAGTTCAATTCGGCAGGCTTATTCGGC
>CAZPTT010000001.1:0-18295 GCA_964589435.1 uncultured Pirellulaceae bacterium | reverse complement strand
TGAGCGACACGGGTTCCCTTCGTTGGGCTAGTTCAATTCGGCAGGCTTATTCGGCTCAAGTTCTGCTGAGTGTAATCAGTTGCAGTGGCTTCATCGTCGTTGATCGCTCCGTCGATCACATGCTGCTTACTACAAGAATTAGATCATCAGTGCGATTCGGGTATTGCAGTATTTTCCATGAACGCAAATATAGTTCAGGACGAGGCAGCGAAATTCGCCTTTAAATGTCGGCAACTGTTAGAATCAATTCCATGAACACAGCTCGAACAAATTCAACTCAAACAAATTCAACCCAACCCGACGCTTCCCAGCCGATATCAGAGATTGTGAATCGACCGATGGAACTTGATGCTGCCAAACTACGAGCTGATTTTCAAATCTTGAATCAGAAAATCCATCGAGATCGTGCGTTGGTTTACTTCGACAATGGAGCTTCGACGCAGCGTCCGCAATCGGTAATCGACTCGATGTCGGATTGTTATCAACGAACTTACGCCAACGTTCATCGAGGGATCCACTGGCTTAGTGAGCAGGCATCGGGCCAATATGAAATGGCTCGCACAAGCGTGCAAAATTTCATCAATGCTCCTCACAACAATGAAGTCATATTTACACCTGGAACGACCGCCAGCGCAAATTTAGTCGCTCATGCGTGGGGCGGACAAAATGTATCCACAGGCGATGAGATTTTACTGACGATCTTCGAGCACCATTCAAATATCGTGCCTTGGCAGCAACTTGCGGCACGCACGGGGGCGACAGTCAAGTTTGCTGGTATCACGGAAACAGGTGAACTCGACCTTGATGACCTCCAACAAAAATTGACGGCTAAGACAAAAATCGTGGCGTTCGCTGCGGTGTCGAATGTGTTGGGCTGTAAAGTTCCGGTCAAGCGAGTTGTGGAAATGGCGAAGTCCGTTGGTGCGGCGGCTTTTGTTGATGCCGCGCAGCATTCACCTCACGAGCAAACGAATGTGCAGACCTGGGATGCCGATTTTGTAACCTTTAGTGGCCATAAGATGCTGGGGCCGTCCGGAATCGGAGTACTCTGGGGGCGTCAAGCGTTACTTGAATCGATCCCGCCATTTCTTGGTGGCGGTAGCATGATCGATCAAGTGACAACCGAGGGATTCACTCCCGGTGAATTGCCGGGCAAGTTTGAGGCAGGAACGCCACCGATTGTTGAGGCGATTGGTTTGGCGGCAGCGATTAAATACTTGAATGCGGTCGGCTTGGAGGCGATCGAAAATCATGAGCAGCGACTGACGGCGGCGGCCTACCAGGCTCTGGAGGAAATTGATGGACTGTCCATTCTTGGGCCACCTGCTGATCGCAGATCAGGTCTGATTAGCTTCGTCGTTGACAAAGTTTCTCCTCAAGACATTTCGATTTTGCTAGACCAACAGGGCTTCGCAATTCGAGCAGGTCATCATTGCGCGATGCCGCTTCATAAGGAGTTGGGGGTTCGATCAAGCTGCCGTGCCAGTTTTTATCTTTACAATACGATGCAAGAAGTCGACTCGTTTGTCGAAGCCCTTCTGGCTGTGTTGAAAAAGCTTCGGTAGTTCGTTTCAAAAATTAAACTCAATTCAGTTTTGCAAATTTCTGGATTGGTCGTATGTCGGAAACGGCATGCCCACGCAAGCGAGGAGCATGGCACCCCAAGAGAACTGCGAAGTCGTAATGAGCGGAGTGGCGCAAGCCGCCCGGTACGTCAACAGCCGGACGGCTCGTACCGTTCCGCTACCAAAGAAGCAGACTTTGCGGTTTGCCGGCATGGCACCCAGGGAGTGAGGAGCATGGCACCCGGCGACTGGTTGCACTTGAGCAGGGCAGGGCGACCGATTTTTACTTTTCGGGTTCCATTTTTACGGTCAACAGTTCTCGTATGGCTCCGTCGATCGGAACGGATTTCGCAGTATTGCGATCGATCAGGATGAAGTGAAAGTGCGATTTTAGACAGATCGAACTTTCGCCTGATTTGGTAACCCATTGCTTCACGTTACCACTGGCAGAACCCAACGTGGTCAAGCTTGTCTCGACTTGGATTGTGTCACCTTCGAAAACGGGTAAGCGAAATCGCAACTGCATGTCAATGATGATGAACCCCAGTCCGCGCTCGGTAAGCAATTCAATCAAGCCGATGTCTTCCGCGTATCGCCAGCGAGCTTCTTCAAGTAACTCAACGTAACGACTGTTGTTCACGTGCCCAAACGCATCGATATGGAACGTACGAATCTTGAAGTCTGTCTTGTGGATCATGGCTCGATCGTAACAAAAACCGAGAACTGAGCGAGGTGTCATGTCCAAGTTCAGGCGTTGGATTGTCGTGAACTAGCGAACGATTGAAAAATCCGATGACGCTGTAAGTAGGCCCTTTTGGCTTTTCAGATGGAATTTCGAATGACCCAGAGCTGTCAAATCCAATATTCAGGTGCGATTAGCGAATGGCAAACACATAACCAACGAGATGGTCACGGCACGAACGAAATCTTTTCGAATCGTGTTCTTTTATTGCATCCCGTTTGCGATTTTGCAAAAGAAGGAGAAACGCGATGATCAAAGCACTTCCAACGCTCAAGCCCTCCGCAATGCAGGAGCGGTTGATGATGCATCAAGAACTGGTCGTTCTTTCGCTTTGCGATAAGACTGGCGCCAGTAAGCACGGAGCCGTTTGTTCCTATTTGATCAGCTCGATTTTAACTGAGTTGATTCTGCAAAAAAGAATTACCGTCGACGACAAGAAGCGAGTCTTGGTCGTGGATCAAACACCAACAAGTGCTCCTTTGCTCGATGAAGTGCTTGAGAAAATCGTTACTGCAAATCGACCCAAAGCCGTCTCGACGTGGTTGTGTGGTTTGGGTTCAGCGACAAAGTTCTATCACCGAACTGCTACTCAACTTTGTCGCAAGAAAATCTTGAAAGAAGAGGAAGCCACGGTTTTGTGGTTTTTCACTCAAAAGAGATATCCAGAGATCAACTTCAAAATCAGCCGCAACCTCAAACGACGAATGGCCAAGCTGATGTTTGGACAAGTGGCACGGCACAACGGGCGAACGACGGTGTTGATTGCCTTGGCTCAGAAAAGTGGATTGTTGAGTTCCAACTTTGACAAAGAGCGATTGGGACGAAATAAGTCACGGATCGATCGTGTGACAAGCGGATCTCTGTTCACCGCGCGTGCTCCACGAAGTGAAGCCTTACCGGTTCAAGCTTGCCTAAAAGTCGTCGAGGCGATGGCGCAAGTCAACGCGGCCGGATGAAGTCATTTTCATCTCTTTGTTTCAGGGCGTCCGTCACTATTGGTCGCGCGGGGTATCGCGAGCAAAAGGCTTCTTTCGAAACAGAAAGTAGATTACTACGACCTGAACGATAGACAACAGAATGAAGAAGACCCCAAGCCCGATCCATTGGGATATTTGTCCAGCACTATATTCTCCGCGCCCAGGTTGAGTGACGCAGATCGCACCGACAATCGCCGAAGCGAGAATCGAGATGCTGAGCTTTCCAAGTAGGATTGTGCGCCACATTGAGAACGTTTCAAACTGAAGGAGTTGATTCCTTGAAGGGTTGCTTCGAGTATAGTTGGCGAGATGTTATTGGTTCGGTATCGACTTTTGCATAAACAGAGCATGACCGGTCGTTTCGTCCAGCATGTAATCCTTAAAACCGAATTTTGCATAGGCGGCGCGAGCACCGGAATTGCCTTGGAGGACTTCGAGTGTAATTTTGCAACAACCTCGTTTGGTCGCTTCGGATTCAACCGCAGTTAGCAATTGTTGGCTGATGCCTTGGCCGCGTACCGATTGGGAAACCATCAGATCGTGAATGTTAATCAGCGGTTTGCAAGCGAACGTTGAGAAAGAAGGCAAGCAATTGGCCAACGCAATGGCACGCTCTTCTTGAAAGCCGAAAATTGAAAAAGCGCCTGGTACTTTTGCTAATTCTTTAGCCAGGTTTTGCTTGGCAAACTCCGGCAGTGGCTCACCACCGCCCATCGGTTCTGAGGCGTACTCATCGACGAGAGCTACCAAAATTCTAGCGTGTTCAGGATTGTTGTAATCGGCAATCACGAATCGGGTTGTCGCCATTTATCATTCCATTTCAATTGCGATCGGCGAGCCCGGATTACAAGGTGTTAGCAATCTGCGGCAAACGATTGACTCAATCAGATTTCTTTTTGCCGATGAATTGATAATAGGGCGTTCGCAACAACGGAACGTACGGCATTCGGTTTCGTTCTTCTTGCAAATAAACCTGGTCGAAGTGATGCCTGAGAAACGGCAAGTGATCAGGTGAGGGGAAAACGTTGTCGGTTGCAAACCAAGGTTGCCACAGGGTACGGGCTAACCAGCGATGTTTCTTCGTTCCTTCCGCCGGGTATTTCCGTCCGACGTAGAAGTCGACGACACCAATGTGGCCGCCAGGCTTCAGCATCGCGAGTGCGTTTTCGATCGCCGCGAACCAGTCGGGAATCATCGTAAGCGAATAAGAAAACGTAACTACGTCGGCTTGTCCTTCGGGGGGGCGAAACTTGGTCGCGTCGGCGGCAACGGCGGACGCGTTGTTCCAGCCGCGGGCTTCGAAGCGATCAGAGGCAACTTTCAAAAGTGATTCGGAAAGATCAACGACATAGACCTTTTTCAACTTGCTAATGTCTTCCGTCAGGTTTTCGATGTTCGAACCGGTGCCACCCCCCATGTCGACCCAGACGCCTCCTTCCGGTTTCGGAAGTTCGCTGAATAACGCTTCGCGTCCCTTCAAAAGCCGACGCCGAAAATCATCGTAAGCGTTGGCTTGGCCGCCGTAGAAGCTTTCCATTCGCTCAGCGTGGTTGTCTCCACGAACCGGTTTTACCAGCATGTGGTAAAGGATTTTCATGTCGGAGAAAAAGGCCATAGGATCGTTCGTTCAGTTTGAAGTTGGCAAATGGAATGGAGTCAGAAGAAGTGCGGTCAGTGCCGACGAACCGGTTGGCTGACGAACCAGTTTGCTTTACACAAAGTTTCGTCCTTCAGCATCAAGGGCCGGAGCTAGCGCCCAAGCGGTAACGATCGAATGGTCGGTTTCATCTTTTCGCAGATACTTCTTGGCGCTCGCAACGTTAAGGCAACTGCTGAAAATCCAGCCTAGTTAAGCACTTAAATCCGCAATGTAGAAACTGCCATACGTGTGAACACGATCCTTTTGGTGTAGCTCTTCCGCCAGACCAGTGTTGTAGTTCAACAATGGGCTGACGTTTTGGATCTGCCCATCTTTGTTGATCTGGATTTGCTCAATGAAGTCGGTACGTAGGCCGCCGCTTCGCCAGATTAAGCGGGCTCCGGGAGCCGCCCGATCGATAATGGCTTGCCATTCAGATTCCAATAGCGGAAAGAACTGATCGCTCAGCCAGTCCATGTGATCCAACAAAATGAAGCGAGAAATGGTACCTTCATGCTTTTCCAAAAATCCCTGCACCGAATCGGTATTGGTCGTGACACGATCAATGCAATCGTCTCGCAGTCGTTGGAAATTTTCGGCCTTCAAGTACTCCGGGCAACATTCGGAGGTGTACTCGCCGTTCATGTAAACGCGCCAAAAGTAGTTGTCTTTCATCGGCAGTTCGACGAAGACACTTTCCATGCAGTCTTGGATGAATTTCACAAGACCGCCCTCGTATTGCGTTTCAATTTGACGCCGCTGAGCCTTGGGAACGCCGAGCATCGACATCGTTGTGTCACGGTTCATGGTGAACTTCATCAATCCCGACCAAAACTTCTTCTTCAGATGTTTCTCGTAAATCTCTTTCTGCTGTTCAACTGATTCGGCATTGAGTAATGAATCAAGATGTGGTCGAACTCGGATGACGTGATCGGTATAGGACTTGATCATTTTGGCGATCGCGCCCGATGTGCCTCGATAGTAAAACGACTTGCGTCGGTTATCGAACCATTTGATTTTCTTGTCCCAAAACGCCTGCGACCATGTGGGAAGTTCGTTGCGCAGTTTTTGACTGTAGATCTCTTTGGCGCCAGGCAAATAGCCTTTGCCGAACATTTGAAAAAAGTCTTCGTATTCGAGATTTCGTATGGCGCTTTTCTTCAGGTCAAGCAAGGCGTTTTGCCGCGGGTTCATGTCGACCGCGTAAACATGATTGGGTCCGGCGAGCGAGTAATCGAGTGCGTTGCAGCCAGCCGAGGTGATGACGAGAACGTTGTCGTCGGGCCCGATTTCCAATGCGACTCGATCAAGTCGTGGGTCTTCCCAGCAAGTGTTGTAAACGAGGTTGTTGCCGTGAACCGTCGTGAAGATTCGTCGGCTAACCCAATCAAAAAACGCCATGATGTCTATTTGCTATTTAAAAGAGGAACAACGGAATGGATCCTGAAAATTGTATCAACTTCAAGCAGGGGCAAATAGGGTTTAGAGGTAAACAGCTGGGCGAGTGGCGGCGAGGAAAACGATTGCGCAAAGGATTATGTTAATAAAAACGTGCAATGAATGAGGGGATAGTCCGAGTGTCAAGGATTGCCGTTGTACTACCGGTGATCGCCAGTGCCAATCGACTGAACCTGATTTGCCGGGCCTTCGGAGTTTGCTGAGCGAACCGCCATTGAGGCTTCGTCGAGAAGAAGGGGGGCGAAGTTGCAGTTTTCGAAGTTGAAGTAAGCAAAGTTGAAGTGAGCGCGGCTCTATTTTACTTTGCCGTCTTTCATGCGAAACACAGCCCAGATCTTGTCGTCGGGGCCCATGTACTCTTTGATGTAAAACTTCCCTTCGATCGTGACAGGCCGCACAGTGAAGTCGGCATCTGTATCCTTTGTCAATCTAACGAGCACGCAATCGTAGAGTGCTGCCCCCGGTCCAAAGCAACATTCTTTGTTGTCGCGGACGAATACAAACTTCGTCAGGCCTTTTTGCTTCGTTGAAGGTCGAATGTAGCCACGCAGGCGGACTTTACTGCCGTTGTATTCATTGATTTCCGGAGTCAGCATAGAGCGTTTGAAATCGCCACCTTTTTCCATGTCAAACGCCAAGTCGTCGAATGTTAAGTCGAACGTTTTGCTGTTTTGTTTGGCTTCAGGTTTTTTTTGCTGAGATTTTTGCGAGGGCAAACTGGCGGTCGGTTGGGCAGCAGAAGTTTGCGTCGATTGACTGGCGTTCTCGGTCTCTGCTTTGTCTTGCTGAGCAATGCTGTTTGGAGTGTTGCTCACTCCCGTTTTCCGAGTGGTAACCGCTGAGGCAGTGGAGGCGGTCGTGATTGGAGTCGCAATACTTGGCAGAACGGGAGAATCGGTATTGCCTGGCTCTCCACCGGCAGGTTGATCCGCGACAAGGTTTGTCGTTGCTGGAAAAGGTTGCTCTGCTGGGCTGTTGGCGACGGAATCTTCAGTCGTCGATTGAGGAATCTGGTTTTGAACTGTCGCCGGTGAGCGAGAGCAACCTAGCGTGCAAACCAGAAGCAAGAGTAACCCGGCAATTCCAGTCTGATAGCCGGCGGCGAGTACGGCTTTGTCCACTGGCTGGCTTGGGGCAATGATTTTGCAAGGACTCATTTTGATTCCAACTGATTGGCCCAGCGTTCTGTGGCGACCCGAATCAATTTACGTGATCCGCATGAAGTTCGTAAAAGACTTGGGGCACGTCTTTTTCATTCGTGCGTCGACTGTTGGGATTGAGTTTGAAGGTTCCCGCAATCCGCCGCAAGGCATAGCTGTAGTTGACCGTTTTATCGATCTTAATATCAACCGCAACGACCTCGGTAATTTTCGGACTTCCGCCGAAGCAGCAATCTCCGAAATCGCCAACCATGATAAAGTTCTTCAGCTTCGTTTTCTTGGCACCAGGACGAACATAGCCCTTCAGAAAAACTTTTTTTCCGTCTAGCTTTTTCGCGTTTTCGGCAAATGGAAGCGCGGTCTTTGGATTGTTACGAAGCAATCCGAAATTGATGCGTTGATAGCCTTCTGGCACTTCTGTGGCATAGACATACGAATGCAAGGCGATGCTGGCGAGCAGACAAACCACGCTGACGACGAGTCCAATTTGAGCCGCCAGTTTTCCGACCAGTTCGTCGGGAAATCGCTTGAAATTTGCCAGAGCGACCAACCCCAAGCCGGCACCGAGTGCAGGTAGCACAACAAAAATCGGCGAGACAAAGCTGGTCAAACCGAATACGGCGAAAACCAAACTGGAAATTGCTGCTTTGCTTACCGATCGGTATTGGAACTGCTCAGATTCGTGAGAACGAGTGGCTGGTTGGTCTTGGAATGCAACTGAATTCATGCTTATATCTTAGGTCAAATCACTTGGGGTGCCAAACCACGGGACGCGCCAGTGGCATTACCAGTCAATTCAATTCTGGTCAGCAAGTCATTTACCCGGTTGAGCCGAACAATCCGAATGACTCCACCTAAAAACCAATAGGGAGCAAGAGATCGGGTTGGGATCTAAAAGATTAGCCGCTCAAACCAGCCGTTGACTACCGACCAGAGCAGCAAAAAGATGACCACTGACACGCCCATCGGGATGAACACAATCGACCAAGTCAGGTTGGACGCAGGAGTCACCGATGCGATGGGTGTTTCTGGCCCGACCTTCGCGACTTCCTGATTACTTAAGTCAGCTTTTTCGGCTGCTAGAGTTGGTACGGATCTGGATTTCGCAGGGTTCATTGAAGTCGGTCGATTTTGCACCGTCGCCAAATTGGCGCTGGAACCGACTGTTTGGGTGGTTGTCAATTCTGCTTGTTGCTGGCCTTCATTGACGGTCGTCGCAAATGTCCCGGTAGTCGTGCCGTCTTTTGGATCGAGAGGTTGCTTTCTGACGCGATGCAATTGATCTATCGGCGAGATGACGGGTGAAGGTGTCGTCTCGGATGAGGGTAGTGGTGAAGTTGAAACATTGTAAACTTCGCCGTCGTTGTTGCTTGCTTGAATGTGTACGGCTGATTTCACTGATCCACCGTCGTCTGTACTGTCTTCAGTTGGAAGTCCAGCTTCAGCCGGATCAGCCGTCGCGTCTGTTTCGGCCGCTTCAGTTTCCGATTCGTCTATTTCTTCCTCCTCATCTTCGTCATCATCAAAACCGCCGAGAAAGAAATCGGCTCGGCGAACGGCGTCCGGATCAATCTTGGCAAGCTCGTCGATGAATTCTTTGGCTTCTGGTTTAGGGCAGGCTCTCAAATACGAAATGACCGGAACGCGAAGCCAATTGGTTTCGTCGTCCGCGTCTTTGAACATTTGCACCAACCGTTCCATGACCGACCAGTCCTCCCAGCGAGCAAGGTCTGGAATAATCATGTCTGCCATTTTGGGTCGATCAAGCAAGTGACGGATCGCTGAGACGATTCTTTTCTTCGACACGATTTCAACTTCAGTGCCATGAAAACGAAGCGCCATGACCGCCGCCAACGTGTCAACGTAGTCGACCTCTTTGTCGACAAGGAACGTTTCTTCGATCAGATCGACGCCCGCTTCACCTTTTAGGTTGAGATAACATGCGATCAAGGCATCAAGGCCGGCTCTTTTTTTGCGATCGCCAGACTTGATCAGCTCTTCCAGAATTTTGACATCGTCATCGGTTCCGCAAACGCCCAACATTGTAAAATACAACCGGCGGCGGTTAACTGACGTTTCCGGATCTTGAATCCACGCGATCAGCTTGTCGTGGTGCATCCGCTCGTTGAGCGCAATCAAATCTTCGTAAGGTGCCCGAGCAAATTCATCGTAGGCATCAAAAGCAAGAATCGATTCTTCGTGCTCAAAATAGTCTTGAAAGAAGTCCAGCCGATCAGCGCCTTTTTCTGGCAACTCTTGAATGTCGTCGAGATAAGTAAATACGGTTTCCGAAGCCTTCATCGGCGTCGTCCAGGCAAGCGTAGGAGGGTCAACGCCCATGACGAGGAACTTTTGTCCCTCCGGATAGTTTCCGACCAGTTGTGTCCGAAACTTCATGCCAGTGCCGACGAATTTTTCGCCCTTAACCACGCGGACGATTTCAAACTTCGCCTTCGGGAAGTCTGCGTCTGGATCGTCTACCGGTGCGGGGATTTCAAGAAGTTTCGCAACGACGACAACATCGTTGGAGTCCAGTTGTTCTGAAAACGTCAATGCGACGGCCGAACAGAATGGGCAAACAGCAGCGTTGGAAAAACTGGTCGTCGTCGCGACGGTCAACGCCAGTGCAACCGCGATCGAAAGTCCAAACACGGATGAAATCCGGTGTCGTATTCGAGTGCACATTTTGTTGATTGAATTCAATTGAGATCAGGGATTATGGAGATTGGTTCGGATGGAAAATGAAAGCTTCGATTTTGTCGAGCCAGCCAAGCCTTCGCATCCATGGTATCGCTTTTGGATCCAAAATGTAAACGAGTTCTTAATTAAGAAAAACAAATCCGAAATATTCGCGATTTGCTACCAGATTCCACTATCAGACATTTCGAAAATCATTGACAGATTGGACAGTCCATCTTGTTTACTTACCCAATGGCCGTGTTCAAGACGCAGGTAACTGAAGCCGCCAACGTCAGCCGGCGCGAGGTAATTGCCACCATGGCCAATCTGCCGCGCCCCGTAGTACGGGACGTAATCGTTTGGGGTTTACCAAAATGGCTAAATTGCCACCGCTTTTTTTGCTACCGGTCCATTTGCCAGCGACTTATTTCCCAAGTGCTTTTGAGACGTCGGTTCGGTAAGCGGAAATGGCTGGGTAGATTCCGACGACAACCGCCAACAGGATCAAAGCAGGAATTAGTAGTAGCTCCGGGGACACGGACAGATCGACCAACCATGAAGGGAGGTTGGCAGCGCCGGGTAAATAGCCCAGGGGAATGCCCGGAGCGAAATCAAAGAAGCCAATCTGTACACCTGTTTTGTCTTCGATCATCGGTCCCAGTCCGGCATTCAACGCGTGACCGGAGCACCAGCCGAGCAATCCACCAGCCAACGCTAGCAAGACGGCTTCGCAAAGCATGATCAGCATGACTTTAGTTCGTCCCGCACCCAGAGCGCGCATCACGGCGATTTCGTGTTGGCGTTGGTTCATCGAATTGTAAATTCCGACGAGAATACTGAGAGCCGAAACAACGCAGATCATAAACGTCAACAACAGCAGGGCGGAGCGAATCGGGTTGACGAAAGCTTCAAACAGAGAAGCAATTTGCATGATCGGGTTGACCGCTTGGGCGGCTTTTTGAGCTCGCATGGGGCGATGTGGAGACCAGCCTAATGTCGTTTCGAGATCGCCTTCGTTGATTTGATTCGGCAAGAACAACCCGAGTACATCGTGGGGATCGTTCTCGGTTTCGGTTCGGATCAGTATGGAAGTGACTTCCCGTTGCTCGATCGGAAGCGGCGTGTGGGTGATGACATCGCGTTCGACGATAGAAAGGTCAGCCGGTTCGTCCTCCGATGTTGTGGACTGATTGAGTTCTTGGGCTGCGGCTTCTGCCGAAGCGAGTTGCTCTTCATCCATGTCGAATTCGTCAACGGCGTCGGTTGCCTCTTTGGGTTCGTCGTCGGGGTCTTCCTCAGTCGCTTTGAGCATTCGCTCGTCTTCAACTGGCTTGGAATGATCGGCCATTAAAAAGAAGCCTTCCAAATTCAAAAACACGACTCGGTCATTTGGCGTTCCCGTGCTGTCCACCAGCCCGACGATCGTAAATCCTTGTTCGTGAATATGAGCGTTTGAACTTTCCGGGTCTCCGTGCGTCGGTTGGATAACGTCGCCGATCTTCAGGCCGCAGCGGCGAGCCACGGCGCTACCGACCACGCATTCAAAGTACTGGAACTCGTCGCTGTACTCTTGAAAGCAACGTCCTTCTGCAAACTCGAATTTCTTCTGTGTGTCCTCATCGAGAACAAGATCGGTAAAAAAGCCCGGCTTGGTGCCAGCACAACGAAAGGCGTCGCCGGATTCTTCATCCACGTAATAATCACCTAAGCACATTGGCACGGCCATGTGAGTGTATCGGCTGTAGAGGCCCGATTTGCCGATTTTCATCGAACTCAATTGCTGCCGCGAAGCCACGTGTTTGGAAATGATGTTGGTCAATGACGCGCCGAATCCACCGCTGCCTGCGGCGAACATGTTTTGGCAGTTGGCAGTTTGGGATTCGTGTTCGTGAGAAGCGTAAGCGATTGAGTTCTTGAGTTCCTCTTCGCGTGTGTCGGCATCGCAAAACGCCAAATAGTATTCGTAAGGGATGTTTTCAACGGGCGTGCTTAAGTAGTAAACCGTGTTCAATGTCAGTTGCAATCCGCCGCCTCTGGCACCAACAAGAATGTTGTAGCCAAAGCTGTTATTGCTTTTGAATGACTCGGACACGACGCCGTGAATCGTAAGCACGGCCACGACCAGCATGACACCAAGCGCCATGCTAACGATGGTTAGCAGTGAGCCGAGCCCACGGTGTTGGATACTGCGCCAAGCGATTTTAAAGACGTTCATTGTTGTTCCGCGACGTTGGGTTCGCTGGTTTAGATTCGCTGTTTTAGGTTCGCAGGTTAAAGGTCGATCGCTGAGGATTCGATCCAAGAGAATTGTCTGCTTGCGAGACGTTTATTTGGATTCAAAGTAGGGAGTTCGGAGTTCTCGGAGTTTTAAGACTTGGCAGCGGCCGCTTTTGCTTGACTGACTACCAGGTTTAGTTCGTCCAGTTTTACGACTCGATCAAACTGGTCGGCGACTTCCATTGAGTGAGTCACCATTAGCAAGGCAATGTTTTCATTTTTGCAACATGATTTAATCAGTTCAACGATTTGCTGTTGGTTCGCCGGGTCAACATTGGCGGTCGGTTCGTCAGCCAAAAGCAGGGCGGGTTGGTTGGCCAGAGAGCGGGCGATGGCGACTCGCTGTTGTTCTCCAACCGACATGGCGGCAGGTTTGTTGTTCAGTCGATGCCCCAGTCCAATTTGTTCCAGCAGTTCGCGAGCCCGCGACGGCGAGATCTTTTTCGAAGCAAAGGTCATCCCGAGTAACACGTTTTCAATCGCGGAAAAACCAGGCAGCAAGTTAAACGTTTGGAACACATAACCCAGTTTGTCTGCGCGGATTCGATCGCGTACTGATTCGGAGTAACGCGTGATCTCGACTCCATCAATGGTGACCGTTCCGGAGTCGGGGTTGGTGATGCCGGCAATCGTGTGCAGCATCGTCGTTTTGCCACAGCCGCTGGGCCCGATCAAGACTACTTGCTCGCCAGCCTCGATTTCAAAATCGGGAATGTCGAGGATCGGGACTTTTTGTTTGTCTGGCTGGACAAAGCTCTTTTTAATTTGATCCAACTTCAACATGCGCAATGACGTCCGTTCGATGGAGTGAGCAGGGGTTTGTGAACTGGTATTTTGAAAAGGTCTAATTTGGATGTCGACCGATTCAGATGAAAGTCCACCGATTCGGCGATGGTCTAGGGCGAAAAAGACTCGATCAGCAAGCGTTTAGCGTAGCCCCGTTTCGATTCTACGAACAGCCGAGCCGATGGTTCGGTGGTCGCTGACTTGCGATGATTAGCTGCGAGGGCAACGCGTGGAACGGGGGAAGTCAGGCTTACTTGCGACGCTCACGCATTTCCCGACTGATTTGCCGCTTTGCATCCGCATCTTTTTTGCTTTGACGTTTGTCGTGCAGTTTCTTACCACGCCCCACACCGATGATTAGCTTCACTAGACCGCGCGACGTCAGGAACAATCGCAGAGGAATAATCGTCAGGCCTTTTTCGGTCGTCTGAACGGCAATTTTCTCAAATTCCCGCCGGTGAACCAAAAGTTTGCGGTGTCGTTTCGGTTCATGGTTCCAAAAGCTGGCTTGGCGATAGGCCGCAATGTCCGCGCCAACCAGCCAAAGTTCGTCCTTGATGACTCGCACGTAAGCTTCGTCCAAAGAGACGTGGCCCTCTCGCAAGCTTTTCACCTCGCTACCGATCAGAACGATTCCGCATTCAAGCTCGTCGGTGATTTCGTACCGGTGACGCGCTTTACGATTCTGGGAAATCGTCTTGCTTTGATTTTCACCTGCGCCTTTTTTTGCTTTGGCTTTCTTTTTGCTTTGCTTGGCTGACATGGCTTGGCTAAAAATCGTGCAGGGGGATTTGATGCAAAAGAAGTTAAGAGTGATCGAAATTT
Source organism: uncultured Pirellulaceae bacterium (assembly GCA_964589435.1). Taxonomy (GTDB): domain Bacteria; phylum Planctomycetota; class Planctomycetia; order Pirellulales; family Pirellulaceae; genus Mariniblastus. The sequence continues at coordinate 4,187 of CAZPTT010000001.1, read as the reverse complement.
GTTCACTTCGAGTCACTTGGACTGAGATTTGGACTTGTCAGCGGTGTGAGGGCTCCAGCTTCAGTAAAGCCCAGCATGTGGATTGGTTTTCGTTGCGGTGTTTTTTGTTTTCAAATTTGCTTTACTTTGATTCAAAGGCAGCGGAATTTTATAACGCAAAATGGAATGCTTCACATCCTCGGCCGGATCATTCGGTAATTCGTTGGCCGAATTTCATGTCGACTATAGCCACTTTTCAGGGGCTCGCCTAAAATAGAGTCGGATCAAGAACGTAGAGGGAAATAATGAGCGAGTTACCAATTATCACATCTCCGGGAGTTGCACCGTCGGGGGCAGGAGGCTGCGCAACGTCCGGAGGTTCGGGGTGTATTCCCAATACCGGAACGACGTCGTCGGAATCAGTTTCTGGTCGGAGTCGGTTGCCGAAATGGCTGAAACGGCCCATCCCTGTGGGCAACTCGGTTAATTCGACCACCAAATTACTGGAAGAGTTGAAGCTGGAAACGGTTTGCGACAACGCCAAATGCCCCAACCGAATGGAGTGCTATTCGCAGCAAACCGCGACCTTCATGATCTTGGGAAATGTTTGCACTAGGCCTTGTGGTTTTTGTGCGGTTGGAAGAGGTCGCCCGGATGAATTGGAATCCGACGAGCCAGAACGAGTGGCTGAAGCGGCTTTTCGTTTAGGGTTGAAGCACGTCGTCATCACCTCGGTCACGCGAGACGATTTACCCGATGGTGGAGCGGATCATTTCTACAAATGTGTGATCGCAGTTCGTGAGAAAACCGGTGCCTCGGTGGAAGTTTTGACTCCGGACTTTGTTCACAATCCAGCAGCGTTGGATCGGGTCGTCGAATCTGCTCCAGAAGTCTTTAATCACAACGTCGAAACGGTCCCTCGCTTGTATCGGCGAGTTCGTGGTCCCAAATCCGATTATCGCTGGACTTTGGGTTTGTTAAGACGAGTCAAAGAGCTTAATCCTGCGATCAAAACCAAGAGTGGATTGATGCTTGGATTGGGCGAGACGCATGAAGAGTTGATGGATGTCCTGGCTGATTTGCTCGACGCAGGCTGTGATTTTTTGACTTTGGGTCAGTATTTGAAACCATCTCAAGATCGTTACTTACCTGTCGTGCGTTACGTGCCGCCAGAGGAATTTGCAGTGCTCGGACAGCAGGCTAAGGATCTTGGTTTTAAGAAAGTCGCCAGCGGGCCCTTCGTTCGCAGTAGTTATCACGCTCGTGACATGGCCGAGAGCTTTTAAGTCGACAATTTGCGGCTGATTCGACTGTTTGGTTTTTGCGACCCATTCGAGTCCATGGACTATTTCTTCCTTTTAAGAAGGCTGACTGTTGAGCGGTGAATTCATGGAAATCGAAGTCAATGGCGAAGCAACAAAGTTGCCAGAAGGTTCGACGGTGTCTGATCTTCTTGGTTCTCTCAAGATCGTATCGCGGGCGATCGCTGTCGAAATCAATCAAGAGATTCAGCCTGCCAGTGATTTTTCACACCGCAAGTTAAATGCCGGAGACACTGTCGAAGTCGTGACTTTGGTTGGAGGTGGCTAATGTCGACGAACTCACCTCAAGTCAAAGAAGCTTCTGCTTCTGAAAATGCACCGTCTGAATTGCCAGTCAACTCCGCCGATTCGAATGATCGCTTTCGTATCGGTGGACACACGTTCAATAGCCGTCTGATTCTCGGAACTGGCAAATACTCCTCGTTCGAAACGATGCAGGAGTCGTTGGTCTCGTCCGAGACGCAATGCATCACGATCGCGGTCAGACGAGAAAGGCTGCACGATAGTGCTGGGCGAAACATTCTTGATTTCATTGACACCGAGAAATACGTCTTGCTGCCCAACACCGCCGGATGTTACGACGCGGAAACGGCGGTTCGCTGTGCGAAAATGGGACGGGAGATTTTGAAAGGCTTGGAGAACCCGGGCGCGAATTGGGTGAAGTTGGAAGTGCTAGGAGACAGCCGAACTTTGCTTCCCGATCCAATCGAAACTTTGAAAGCGACCGATCTTTTGGTGAAGGCTGGTTTCGATGTGCTTTGTTACACCAGCGATGATCCAATTACCGCAAGGCGGTTGAAAGAAGCGGGGGCAACGAGTGTGATGCCAGCCGGCAGTCCGATTGGATCTGGGCTCGGACTTCTGAACACGAACAGCCTGGAAATAATCTTAGATGACCTCAAACGCGGTGATCCAGATTATCCAGTGATTGTTGATGCTGGAGTTGGGACGGCCAGTGATGTGGCGATCGCGATGGAGCTGGGGTTTGACGCAATCCTGATGAATTCTGCGATCGCGATGGCGAACGACCCGATCGGCATGGCTCAGGCCATGAATTTCGGCGTGCGGGCCGGAAGATTGGCTTTTCGAAGCGGCAGAATCGAGAAGTCCCGTTTTGGCTCTGCCAGCAGTCCGGAAATCGGTGTGATATCGAAAAAAAATGTACTTGATTAGGCCCTTTTCAAGTGAATGTTGAACCGAAATGATCAACGGAATCCCTTAAGTTGCTCAAAAAGGCCGAATCTCGGCCAATCCGATTTAAAGATGTTATCTTTCCCAATTTGCCAAGATGTTTTGCTTGACACTGCCGATTGTGCCGAGTAGAACTAGTACTCAGGTACCAAGGGTATTTCGCCCGGAAGATGCGTCCTGCATCTAAGCTAGAGATTAGGCAGCCTTGTTAAATGGTGTATGCAATGAAAATGAAGTTGAATTTTATTAAAACAGTAATGATGTTGATGGTTTTGCCACTCGTGGCAACCGCAGCAGCTTCCGCCCATCAGTGGTTGAATGACAGTAATCCAATTTCTGTCGACTTGGACGGTATCGTTTCAGTCGAAAATGACCAGCTCAGCTCTGCTCGAGTGCACACAGTTGCCCTGAATCGAGCAGGTTCGATTGAAGGTCGCATTGCGACGATCAACGCCGAGACGAAACAAACAGTCGGTTTGTCAGATCTTAAGATCTACTTCGTTCGTGAGGGCGAGATTGCTCAAGAAACGAAAACAAACAAAGAAGGTATCTTCTCTGTTGATGGTGTTGGAGAAGGAGTTTACTCATTCGTTGCAACCGGTAAGAGCGGATTCGCTGCTTACGGTGTACGAGTTGTTGCCAACAACGGATCAGACCAGGTTAACGTGATGGAGGCTGCAGCAGTTTCACCACGTCTTTCAGTCGTCAAGCGAATTTTGAAGGACAAGCTACCAAGCAAAGTCACTCAAGAGATTCTTGCGGCCACTGAATCGACTCAGAATCGTAGCAACTTTGTTGGTGCCAACCGCGTTCGTTTGGAAAACGGAGTCTTGAAAGGCCACGTTGTCCCAATGCTCGGCGAAGTTGGTGCAGTCGAAGGAACATACGTTCACATTCTTCAGAATGATCAACAAGTTGCAGAAGTTCAGGCTGATGAGCTAGGAAGCTTTATGGTCGCTGACCTTGAGCCCGGTGTTTATGACTTTGTTGCTGCCGGATCAAATGGTTTCGCTGCGGTGAGTTTTGAAGCGGTTCAAGAAGACGCGGAAGTCGGTTCAGTTGACGAAATGGTTCTTCAGTCTGATTCAGAAGAAGTGCCTGCTGCGATTCCTGCAGTTGAGTCTTTTGTTGAAGCTGATCCAATGGCCTATCAGGATTCAATTCCTGCTGACATTCCATTCGATAGCTACGACAGCGGCTACTACGGTGATTCTTTGGATGTTTGCTTGACTTGCGGACAAGATCAAGGTTTCGTTTCAGACGTCGCTTACGGTGGCGGAGATTACTACCAAGAAGCACCTGTTGATTACTCTTACTCAGCTCCAATTGAGTATGCCGGTTCTTCAATCGGCTGCGGATGTGCATCAGGTGGATCATGCGGTTCTTGTGGTGACTTCAGCGGATATAGCAGCTGCTCATCAGGTTGTGGTGCTGGCGGCGGAGGCGGAGGTTTCTTCGGTGGTGCTGGTGGCGGAATCGGTGGAAGCCGTTTGGGTCGCTTGGCTTTGATTGGTGCGATTGCCGTGGGTATCGTCGCTATTGCAGACCAGCCAACGAATCCAGCTCCAGTTTCGCCAAATATCGGGTCTTAAGCTTCAGAGCTAAGTCGATTGCTAAAACACAAAGCCCGCTGAGTTTTCTCGGTGGGCTTTTTGTTTGCTAGGCATGTATTGTATGCAGGAGGTTTAACTCCTC